>NZ_JBMHFD010000009.1:0-55211 GCF_049166695.1 Apilactobacillus intestinapis | reverse complement strand
TCATTTATTATTTGCGCTTTTTCTTTGTTGGTGATTTTTTGCTTTGAATCAAGGCGTCCAATTTTTCCAAGTATGCAACCTTAGCTTGTAAGTATGTTACTTGTTGTTCAAGTTGCTTATTCTTTTCGTACACTGACATATCTTTATTATTTTTCATTTTAGGCGGTCTTCCTTTAGGTTTATTTAGGCGACCTTCAGCTGCTAAGCGTTCCCATTGATATATCACAAAAGGAGCACTTATTGCGAAATGCCGTGCGGCATTTGTTAACGATTCATGATTTTTAAGTCGCCAATTTATGACCTTTATTTTAAATGAATATTCATAATATGTCTTTGTATTTTTTGAGAAATATTCAATTCCAAATTGTTCAACTTTCCTAATCCATTCATAAAGGGTCGCAGACCCTTTGATACCGTACTTATTAATAATTTTTGTAAATCCTAAACCATTATAATAATCTTTAATGGCAGCTAATTTTAATTCTTTAGAAAACATAAAAGAACCCCTTAGGTTAGATTTCTCCAACTCAAGGGGTTCAGTTCAACTATCCTAATGGATAGTGTTTTTTTATTTATGTACTTGTTTTAATCATCAATCAAATCAAGCACCTTTATCTTACTAGTATTAAGCTAATGCTGCACCAAATAGAACAGTTACAACGAATAAGATGAAGATAATACCAATAAATGAAATGATAGTACCTGCAATAGCAAGACCCTTAGGTTGCTTGAATAAACCAATAATTGAGAAGATGGCACCTAATAGCCATACTACGAAGTCAACAAATGGAATCCATGAAGTAACCAATAAAGCGATTAATGATAGAACGAAACCGGCAGTACCGATACCATTAGCCTTAGCTTGGTTGATGTAGATTGATTGGTTACCACCATTTGGTTGACCATTTTGTTGTTGAAAATCTGGTTGTTGGTTGTTTGAACCGTTATCCATTATGAAAATCCTCCTGAATATGAATGAAAATAATTATATCTAATCATTTTATAATTATTTCTTAACCTAATAATAACTAAAAATAGACACCAGGTCAATTTTTGCTTATATCAAATTCACTTTTTATTTATTTTACATGTAGCCGTGGTTAAAGTTTCTAAGCTTCTTTAGTGTCAACATTGCGATAACAGCAACTAGATACATTAGTGACATGAAGACCATTATTTGTATCAATGAGAACTTCGCCATCAATAATCCCATCATTACGGGTGAGAAACCACCTACTGACTTACCAATTGCCATGATCATGTTATTGGCAGTGGTTCTAATATTGGTAGGATATAGGCGACTGATGATGGCACCAAAGCCACCGTAGAAACCAGCGGCAAAGAATCCGGCTAGTGCACTAAATACCAATAGCATCATTGCACTGTGCGCAATCGCAATTCCATAGATGGCAACGGCAGCTGATAACATGAAGAATGCAAACGCCACCCTAGGACCAATCTTGTCCATGATGTAACCAAAACTAATCATTCCCAAACTGATACCAACGATTGTGGCAATCATCCATAGTGATGACTTTGAAATTGAGACATGAAGTTGTTTTTGCATGATGGTTGGTAACCAGATCATTAGGCCGTAGTAACCGGCGTTTTCAACAATCACCATGATGGTGATGACAATGGTTTGCCATGCCAATTGTGGAGTCTTAAATAGTTCGGAGAATGAAACGTGTGGAAGCTTGTTGTTCTTCTTTACTTCCGCTTCGTAAACCGGACTTTCCTTTAGATGACGACGAATGAAGTAAGCCAAGGCAACCGGAATTAAACCGAATAGGAATAGTGTGTTCCAACCAAACATTGGAAGCACGATGGAAGCGATAATCGCAGCCATGATTCCACCCATTTGACCACCTGCGGCTGAGAAGGAGATAATCTTGCCGACCTTAAATCCTTGGAAGTGTTCAGAAATAAGTGACACCCCTGCTCCGAATTCACCACCGGAACCGACCCCCGCTAAAAATCTTAGTAGGTAGATTTCATAAATGTTATGAGCAAAGAATAGTAATCCTGTCGCAATCGCGAACAAGAAAATTGTATGTGAGAAGATTTTGACACGACCGAATCGGTCAGCCAAAATTCCGAATAACAATCCACCAAATAGTTTTCCTAAATTGGTAATTGTTGAAGTAAGTCCTGCAGCTGCGGGACTGATATGTAAACTCAAAATCATTGATGATAGCGCAAACGATAAGAACATGCTATCCATATTTTCTAGTGCAAAACCAACCGTAGTGGAGGCAAGCGTCTTTTTTTGATCAAAACTAAAGTGCTTTGATTCGTTAATGACATCCATCTATAAATTCCTCTTTCTGTCTAATCACGAACATTAATCTGATTTGTTTTTATAATATACGTATATTATGCTACTTTGTTATGAAAATGGCAACATTTTTCTATTTCTAATCGATATTTGCGATAAAAATCACCATTTCTCCTTAGTAATGTTCGGAAAATAAAAAAGCCGGCAGTCTTCTGCCAACTTCTTATTTAGCGTATTCTTTATTAAACTTACCGATATTTCTAATTGATAGCATCACTAGAACTGCGACGATGTACATTGAAGATAACATCATCATGATTTCAAATAGTGAGTACTTAACCATCAAGAATCCCATCACAAATGGTGATAAACCACCAATTAACTGACCACAGGCCATGATTGTGTTGTTGGCAGTACTTCTGATTCTAGTTGGGTATAGGCGACTGATCACAGCACCGAATCCACCATAGAATCCGGAAGCAAAGAAACCAGCGAATGCACTAGATAGTAACAATGTGATTGGGCTATGAGCAATCGCGATTCCATAGATTGAAACCGCAGCGACAATCATGTATAGACCAAATGCTAGACGAGGTCCTAACCAGTCTAGAATGTAACCAAAGGTAGCCATTCCAACGCAGATACCGATGATGGTAACCACCATCCATAGTGATGACTTTGAAATTGATGTGTGTAATTGTTTTTGCATAATGGTTGGTAGCCAGCTCATGATACCGTAGTATCCGGCCTTTTCAACGATGATCATGACCATCAAACCAAATGTTTGCCACGCAATTGCGGGAGTCTTGAATAACTCTAATACAGACACTTTAGGCGTTTTGTCATCGTGTTTAGCCTTTTCTTCTTCAAAGGCTGGGCTTTCCTTTAAGTGACGACGAATAAAGAATGCCAAGATTACTGGAATTAAACCAAATAAGAATAATGTGTTCCAACCGTATAGTGGTAAGACGATTGAGGCAATGACGGCGGCAACGATGGCCCCCAATTGACCACCGGTCGCTGACCATGAAACAAGTTTACCAATTTTGTGACCCCTGAAGTTTTCAGCAATCAAGGCAACTCCGGCACCGAATTCCCCACCGGCACCAATTCCGGCGATGAAACGAAGTGCGTAGATTTCGTAAATGTTATGTACAAAGAATAATAATCCAGTCGCAATCGCGAACAAGAAGATGGTGTATGAGAAAACCTTAACACGACCAAACTTATCAGCTAAAATCCCGAATAATAAAGCTCCAACAAACTTCCCAATGTTTGTAATTGATGAGGTTAATCCGGCTGCTGCGGGGCTAATATGTAAAGTTAAAATCATTGAAGATAACGCAAACGATAAAAACATGCTATCCATGTTCTCCAAAGCAAACCCGGTGGATGTAGATGCTAACGTCCTTTTTTGGTTAGTACTAAATCCCTTTGACTCTTTGACAATATCCATTTTATTCATCCTTTCAAAATACGAACTATATTATCTATATTTAATATATTATACGTATATTACCACTATTTACGATTAAAACAACCCCTTTTTACATAAAAAGGTGAATAAAAAAGGATGATTAAATAATTAATCATCCTTTTTGTTTTGTAAATTATCTTCGATATTTTTCTCACGTTGGGAAGCTTCGATACGAATTAGCATTTCCATTTGTAGTTGGTTCAATTGGCTTTGGTGTTTGTTATACTTGGTTTGTAAATCAACCTTGGCGTGCAATAGCTTCAATTCTTCTTCAGAACGTAGGTTAACGTGGTAGTCATTTCGACGGTCTAAATCGTCTTTTTCACCAGCACGGTTTTGACTCATCATGATGATGGGTGCTTGAATGGCGGAAATACACGAAAGTGCCAAGTTCAAAAGAATGAATGGGTATGGATCAAAATGCCAGCCGAATAGTTGCATGACGTTAATGAACATCCAGCCAACTAAAAAGACAACAAATGAGATAACAAATCCCCATGATCCACCGACCTTAGCAACCTTGTCAGCTAAGCGTTTACCAAATGTGTAGTTTTCTTGTAGGGCCTTATCGGCATCGATTACTTTAAAATCTTCGTTGTTAATTTTTTGGGTTAAACGACGGTCAATCTTGTTGAAAGCCGCCTCGTCTTTTCGCATCGCTTTTTTAATATCAGCGTATTGTTGTGCGTAATTTTCCATTGTTTCAACTCCCTAAAATATGTATAACCAAAAGTCTATACTTTATTAACCTAATATACAAAGATAAAAACTTGCAGCAAAAAAAGCTATGGCATCAACCATAGCTTTTTTGTTTTATCTAAACGCCTTATCACCGATGTCGGTTCGATAAGCGTAGTTGTTTGAATCAACGTTATCCTTAATTGCTTGATTAACGTTTGCTTGAGCAGCCTTTAAATCTTTGTCTGAGGAAATTACCATCATGATGCGTCCGCCAGAGCTGACTAATTTTTCGTCTTGTTCTTCGACTCCCGCGTAAGCCAATGAAAGTTTTTCATCGCTAAATTGAGGAAGTGTAAGCCCGTTTTTATGGTTACCAGGATAGCCCTTAGCAGCTAGGACGTTGCCAAGGAAGTATCGGTCGGTTTGCCAATCAACGGTTTGTTCTTGATGGTTCATTAGTTTGACAATCACATCCCCCAAATCACCTTGCAACTGTGGCAAGATAACTTGAGTTTCCGGATCACCCATTCGAACGTTGAATTCGATGACTTTGACACCGTCTTTAGTCAGGATTAATCCAGCGTATAGAAAACCTTGGAACAAAATGCCTCGCTTGTGCATTTCAGCCAACACGGGTCTAATCACCTTCACTAACCCCTCGTTTAAGACGTCGTCACCGAATTGAGGAAGTGGACTGTAAGCGCCCATCCCACCGGTATTGGGCCCCTTATCACCGTCATAGATACGTTTGTGATCTTGCGCTAATGGCATGGTTATGACATCCAATCCGTTTACCATCACAATCATCGAGAATTCTTGACCATCTAAGTATTCTTCAATCAGAATTTCCTGGTTGGCATCATTATCAAAGATTTTAGCCAAAGTTTCCTTAGCTTCATCTAAATCTTTAATTATGAAAACCCCTTTTCCGGCAGCCAAACCGTTTAGTTTCACAACGATTGGGAAATCGTGTTCTTCCATGTACGAAAGAGCGTCATCATGATTACTAAAGGTCGCATAAGCAGCGGTTGGAACATCTGCTGATTGCATGACCTCTTTAGCAAACTCTTTGGAGCTTTCCAATTGAGCAGCTTCTTTATTAGGTCCAAAGACTTTCAAGCCAGCATCAGTAAAACGGTCAACAATGCCGTCACTAAGTGGTTTTTCGGGACCAACCACTGTCCAATCAATCTGATTATCCAAGGCAAATTCGATTAGACCATCGAAATCTAATTCTTCGATATCAACAGTTTGAACCCTGTCGATGAAGTTCATCATTGGATTACCGGGTGCTACAAAAACTTCTCGATTGTCGTTTTTAGCTAGACTTTGTGCCATCGCATATTCGCGACCGCCTGAACCAATCAATAACCATTTTTCCATCTTCTTCATAACCTCACTCTAGTGTTTGAAATGACGGTTGCCACTAAATACAAGGGCAATGCCTAATTCATCTGCTTTATCAATTGAATCTTGATCACGGATACTTCCACCAGGTTCAACAATTGCTGTAATACCGTGTTTAGCAGCGAATTCCACACAGTCATCCATTGGGAAGTAAGCATCTGAACCTAATACTGCGTTTGCGTAATCTGACTTAGTTTCAGCCTTCTTGATAGCAATCTTAGTTGAGTCAATACGGTTTGGTTGACCAGAACCAACACCTAAAGTTTGATGGTCTGTGGTAACAACAATCGCATTACTCTTAACGTGTTTAACGGCGTTTTGGGCAAATGCTAAAGCCTTCATTTGCTTTTCAGTTGGTTGCTTCTTTGATACAACCTTGTATTCAGTTGGTTCTTCATGAAGTAAGTCACGTTCTTGAACTAGCATCCCACCTAGAACAGAAACTAGATCCTTCTTATCTGGGTTAATCTTGTCGAAATCAACAGTTAGTAAACGGATGTTTTTCTTCTTAGCCAATACGTCGTAAGCTTCGTCGGTGAATGATGGAGCGATTACGATTTCCAAGAAGATGGCATGCATCTTTTCGGCAGTGGCTAAATCAACTTCACGGTTTAGAGCAATGATTCCACCAAAGATTGAAGTTGAATCTGATTCGTAAGCTAGGTTCCAAGCGGTTAGTAGGTCGTCGGCAGTACCGATACCACATGGGTTCATGTGTTTTAATGCCACGACAGTAGCTTGGTCTGGGAATTCTGCGACGATACGAAGTGCGGCGTCGGCATCCCTTACGTTGTTGTACGATAGCTTCTTACCATGTAGTTGTTTGGCATTAGCTAGTGAGTATGTTTCAGGAATTGGTTCCTTGTAGTATGCAGCCTTTTGGTGACTGTTTTCACCGTAACGCATTGCTTCTACCTTTTCATATGTGTAAGTTAGCTTTTCTGGGAATTCTTCTTTGGTTAGGTAGTTGGCGATTAATGCGTCGTAAGCTGCAGTATGTCTAAAGACCTTCGCTGCCAAACCGCTTCTGTATTCAGCGTCGATTTCGTTAGCGTCGTATCTAGCGATGTAGTCGTCGTAGTCTGCTACGTCGGTAATTACGATAACGTCTTGGCTGTTTTTAGCAGCGGCTCTTAGCATTGAAGGACCACCGATATCAATGTTTTCAATCGCATCGGCATATGTAACGTCCGGCTTTTCAATGGTTTCTTTAAATGGGTATAGGTTGACACAAACTAGATCGATTAGACCAATGTTTTGTTCCTTTAGTTGTTGCATGTGTTCTTCATTGTCGCGACGAGCAAGAATTCCAGCATGAATGCGTGGATGTAGTGTCTTCACACGACCGTCTAACATTTCAGAGAAATTAGTAATTTCTTCAACGGCAATCGCGTCTACACCGTTGTCTAATAAAGTCTTCAATGTTCCACCGGTTGAGACAATATCGTAATCACGTTGTTCTAGTTGCTTGGCAAATTCAACAATTCCATTCTTATCTGAGACACTTAACAATGCTAACTTTTTCAATTTAAATAACTCCCTTTTCAATTAATTGTAAAATCGTGCGTGGGTACAACTGATGTTCAACATCATGAATTCGATTTTCCAAATCCGCTAACGAATCACCTTCTTTTCTATAAACTACCTCTTGAGCAATAATCTGACCGGAGTCGATTCCCGAATCTACAAAGTGAATTGTGACTCCCGTCTTATCAACTCCAGCGTTGTAGGCATCTAAGATGCCCTGTTTGCCGGGAAAACTCGGCAAGAGCGCTGGATGAATGTTGATAATCTTGTTGGGGTAGGCGTTCAGTAACGTTTCCCCAACAATTCTCATGTAGCCGGCCAAGATAATGACTTGGACGCCTTTTTTCTTGAGTTCTTCTAGAATGCGACCCTCACGAATCGCTCTTTTTTCACCCTTATGCAGTTCCGCAATCAAGACTTCAACGTTCTTTTTTTCGGCTCGTTGCACCACAAACGCATCATGGTGATCACATACCAACAATTTGATATCAATTGGTAGGTCAGCTTCAGCAATCGCGTCGAAGTTAGTTCCATTTCCAGATGCAAAAATTGCAACGGGGAGTTTATCTGATTTCAACTGCTTCTTGCTCACGTTTTACCACCTTACCAATCTCAAAATATTCTAGGCCATTATCGGAAAGGTAATTTGTCACTGCTTGAACGTATTCTTCTGGAGCGACTAACACCATGCCGATTCCCTGGTTAAACACAAGATCCATGTCGCTTTGATCCAAGTTACCCCAGTCTTGTAGGCACTTGAAAATGTTTGGTACCGTCCATGATGAACGGTCAATCTTAGCGGTTAAGTCGTTTGGAATTACCCTTGATAGGTTATCGGCAATTCCACCACCGGTGATGTTGGCAATCGCATGAATCGCACCAGATTCGACGATGCCCTTAACGTAGTGGTAATACAAACGTGTTGGGGTTAGTAGTTCGTCAATCAATGGTTGTGATAATCCTTGGTATGTGGCGTTTAAATCAAGTTCAGCATCCTTGATAATCTTACGAACTAGTGAGTACCCGTTGGAATGAATTCCGGATGATTTCAAACCAATTAGTTTGTCACCCTCCTTAACGTTTTGTGCCCCTAGTAAACGTTTTTTGTCGGCAATTCCAACCGCAAAACCACTTAAGTCGTAGTCGTCTTGCTTGTAGATGCCAGGCATTTCAGCCATTTCACCACCAATTAATGAAAGACCAGCTTGCTTACATCCCATCACAACACCTGAAACGATTTCTTTTACTTCTTCTGGAAGCAACTTACCGATTCCGATGTAGTCTAAAAAGAATAACGGTTTAGCTCCTTGCGCTAGGATGTCATTGGCACACATTGCAACTAAGTCGATTCCGATTGTGGTATGACGTTTAGCCTGAATGGCCAACATCAATTTAGTTCCGACACCATCGGTTCCAGAAATTAGAACCGGATCATCGTATTTTGCAAAATGAGATTGAAGTGAATACATTGCGCCGAATCCACCCAGACCGTCGACTACGCTTTGGTCATAAGTAGAAGCGACCATATCTTTGATTGAATTTACCGCTTTTTCGCCGCTTTCAACATCGACACCAGCTTCTTTATATTGGTTAGCCATTCACTTCATCCTCCTCGTATATGTGTAATCTCTTTGCTTCTGCATCGTATGTTTCTTGGTAGTCATACAAAGGTGTTGGATACTTACCATCGAAGTATGCTGTACATAGACCGTGGTATTGGTTGTCACAATCTAAGTCAATTGCTTCGATTAAACCTTCAACACTTAGGTACTTCAATGAGTCCGCTTCGATGATGTCCTTGATTTCTTCAACACTGTGGTTAGCACCAATTAGTTCACTTGGTTTTTGAATATCAATTCCGTAAAAACATGGGTACTTCAAATCAGGTGAAGCAATTCTAACGTGGACTGATTTAGCACCAGCATCCTTTAGCATTTTGACGATAAAACGACTGGTGGTTCCACGGACGATTGAGTCATCAACTAGGATGACATCCTTGTCCTTAATGACTGATTTAACCACGGAAAGTTTCATTGAAACCCCACGTTCACGTCGTTCTTGAGTTGGTTCGATAAATGTTCTGGCAACGTATTGATTCTTGATCAAGCCCATTTCATAAGGAATGCCACTTTCAATCGCATATCCCATTGCTGCAGATAGTGATGAGTTAGGCACCCCGATTACGACGTCCGCCTTAGTTGGATTTTCACGAGCGACCAAAGCACCCATGCGTTTTCTAGCTTCATGGACTGAAACCCCATGAATGACTGAGTCGGGACGAGCGAAGTAGACGTATTCCATTGAACAGATGGTTAGTTCAGTATCTTCGGTGAAGTGGTCAATCTTGATACCGGAGTCATCGACAATGACAACTTCTCCTGGTTGAACATCCCTAACATATTCAGCTTGGACTTGATCCAAGGCACAGGTTTCACTACAAATAACCACGGCACCGTCTTTTCTTCTACCGATTACCAATGGACGTAATCCGTTGGGATCACATACCGCATACATTGCGTCAGGACTAAGTAATACGTAGGCAAAACCACCGTGCATTTGGTTGGCGGCTTCCTTGATACGACCTAGGAAGGTGTCTTGGTTACTGATTTCGATTAAGTCACCGAAAATTTCACTATCAGAATCGGATTGGAAGATGGTTCCAGTCTTTCTAAGCATTTCTTTTAGAGTGTCGGCATTAGTTAGGTTTCCGTTGTGTGATAGTGCGAAATGAGTTTCGGTGTTTTCAAACATAAATGGTTGCACATTGTTGATGGTGTGGCTTCCAGCTGTTGCGTAACGAATGTGACCTAGTGCTGCATTCCCATGTAGTCGATCAAAGGCATGCGGGTCATCAAAAATGGCTCCAAGTAAACCTTGTCCGCGATATCGGTTTAGTCGTTTGTTGGCATCAATGGCAAGAATTCCAGCACCTTCTTGACCACGATGTTGTAAAGCGTGGAGACCACTGTAAGCGACCTTAGCAGCTGGACCTTCAACGCCCCAGACACCAAAGACACCACATTCATCGTTTAAGCTTTTGACTTCATTTGGCATGATAAACTTTCCTTCCAGATGGTTTTTAGAGCAGTCACGTCATCAACGTATTGACCATCTTGTAGTTGTAAGTTGATTTGTTGGCTGTCGTCAGTAACACCAATCAAGTGTGCTTTCTTACCAGCTAGTTTTTCGAAGGCTGCTTGATCTTCTTGGCTAACTGATACAACGTATCTTGATTGAGTTTCTGAGAATAGTTGTGCTTTAGTAATATCGATTTCACCCTTCAAACCAAGATTATGTTCGAATAGTGATTCAAGGATGGAAACGACAATTCCACCTTCACTAACATCATGAGCTGATTCGATTAGGTGGTTGTGAATTAAATCTAGGATTAAGCGTTGGTTGCTAAATTCTTCTTCTAGGTCAAAGTGGATTTTTCCTGAGATTTGTCCTTCTAGGTGTTTTTGAATTTCTGAACCGGCAAAGTCATCATTAGTGTCTCCGATAACGTAAACCAATTCGCCAACTTCCTTGATATCTGATCGGGTAATGTATTGGTTATCTTCGATTAGACCAACCATCCCAATCATTGGAGTTGGATAAATCGCCTTGTTGTCTGTTTCGTTGTATAGCGAAACGTTTCCGGCGATTACCGGTGTATCGAATTTTTCGCAGGCCTTTGAAATCCCTTCAACTGATTGATCCATTTCGAAGTAACTTTCTGAATCGTCAGGGTTACCGAAGTTCAAACAGTCGGTAATTCCGATTGGCACCGCACCGCTTGCGACGATGTTTCTTGCAGCTTCTGATACGGCAATTTGGCCACCTAGTTTTGGATCTAGGTAAATGTATCGACCGTTGGCATCAGTAGTCATGGCAAGTGATTTGTTAGTACCACGCACACGAATTACTCCTGAGTCACTACCAGGTTGAACAACGGTGTTAGCTTGAACACGGCAGTCGTATTGGCGATAAACAGATTCTTTAGAAGCAATGGTAGGTTGTCCGATAATTGTCTTTACCATGTCGTTAACATCGCTGATAACGGGTGTTTTAGCTTCGTCGACGTTTTTCAAACGGTCAGGTTCAACAACATCGTGTTGGTATTCAGGAACATCGTTAACCAAACTTGAAGTTGGAATGTTACAAACAAGTTCACCGTGTTGGTATAAACGGTATTGTTTGTCGTCGTTAACGTGACCAATTACGACAGCGTCTAGATGGTGTTTTTCAAATACTTCTAGGACTTCGTCTTCGTGGCCAGCCTTAACACATAGCAACATTCTTTCTTGAGATTCTGAAAGCATGATTTCATATGGAGTCATGCCAATTTCTCTTTGTGGAACTAGGTCTAAGTCTAAGTCGACCCCACTGTTAGCCTTGTCGGCCATTTCAGCTGATGATGATACTAATCCAGCGGCACCCATGTCTTGAATTCCGACTAGGATGTCCTTGTGGTTATGAGTCACTTCTAGACAGGCGTCAACAAGTAGTTTTTCCATGAACGGATCACCAACTTGAACGGCTGAACGGTCTGATTCTTCTTCGGTACTGAATTGACTTGATGCGAAAGTAGCACCGTTTATTCCATCACGTCCGGTCTTGGCACCGACGTAGATGATTGAGTTACCGGCACCTGAAGCACGTCCGGCTTCGATGTCTGCTTGATCCATCAAACCGACACACATAACGTTGACCAATGGGTTCCCGTCGTAGCATGGGTCAAAACTAATTTCACCACCGACTGTTGGAACCCCGATACAGTTACCGTAACCAGCGATTCCGGCAACGACCTTGTCTAATAGGAAACGATTCTTGTCATTAGTTAGTTCACCAAAACGAAGGCTATCAAGTGAAGCCACTGGTTTGGCTCCCATTGAGAAGATGTCTCTGATGATTCCACCGACACCGGTAGCTGCACCTTCGTATGGTTCAACGTAACTTGGATGGTTATGACTTTCGGCTTTAAATACGACCGCTTGGCCATCACCGATGTCTAGAACCCCGGCACCTTCACCAGGTCCTTGTAGGACACGAGAACCATCTGACCAGAACTTTCTAAGCACTGGCTTTGAGTTCTTGTATGAACAGTGTTCGCTCCACATTCCTGAGTACAAACCGGTTTCGGTGTAGTTAGGTAAGCGGTGCAAAATGTCATTTGAGATTAAGTTATATTCAAAATCAGTTAGACCCCAGTCTTGGTAAATCTTTTGATCTTTAATATCTTGGGGTGTAATTGTCTTTGGCTTTTCCATCTTGTTAGCTCCTAACGTGATTTAATAATGACTTGAATAGCTTCAAGCCGTCGGTTCCACCTAAAATGCTTTCAACGGCACGTTCTGGATGAGGCATCATCCCTAAAACATTCCCTTGCTCGTTCACGACACCGGCGATGTTGTCGCAACTACCGTTGGGATTATCTTCGTAAGTGAAGACGATTTGATTGTTATCCTTTAATTGGGCTAAAGTTTCGTCGTCACAGTAGTAGTTACCTTCACCGTGAGCGATTGGAATATCTATGACTTCTGATTCTTCGTATTGGTCGGTAAACATTGTGTCGTTATTTTGCACGCGTAGCTTGGACCAATCTGAAATGAATTCCATGCTGGTGTTGTGTTGAAGTGAACCCGGTAGCAGGTTAGCTTCCGTTAGGATTTGGAAACCATTGCATACACCCAATACTGGTTTGCCTTCAGCGGCCATTTCCTTAACTGATTCCATAACCGGTGCAAAACGGGCAACAGCACCACTTCTTAGGTAATCACCGTATGAGAAACCACCGGGGATTAGGACACCATCGTATCCATCTAAGTTAGTAGCATCTGAAGTAACTAGGTCAACGTCTTCATTTAGTGAATCGCGTACTGCATAATACATATCCATATCACAGTTGGAGCCGGGAAAACTAATTACTGCAAATTTCATTTCGCCACTTCCTTTAGTTCAAATTCGTATGATTCCATGTTGTGGTTCACTAATAAATCTTTGGCAATGTCGTTAACTACCTTTGATGCTTCATCTTCGCTGTTGGCTTTGATGTTGACTTCAAAGTACTTACCTTGTTTGATTGAGTCGACCTTGTCGTAACCCAAACGTTGTAAGGCGTTCAATACTGCATCACCTTGAGGATCTAAAATTGATGCTTTGTGATGGACATAAATTTGTGCTAAATACATGTTTTCTTCCTCCCTAAATGGCTGCTCGTAAACGATTTAGAATTTCTAGGTAACCTGGCATCATGTCTCCGGCTTCTTTTCTAAAGACATCCTTGTCTAGTGATTCATTAGTGTCTTTATCTAATAAACGACATGAATCAGGTGAGATTTCATCAGCTAGGATGATTTCACCGTCTTCGTTAATCCCAAATTCAAGTTTGAAATCAACTAATGTAACGTTCATCTTGTCGAATAATTTCTTTAGGATTTGGTTCACCTTTAGACCGTCTTCTTCTAATTGAGCTAACTTGTCTGCTTGGATTAAATCCAAACCAATTGCATCAGACTTAGTAACGATAGGATCGTGTAAATCATTGTCTTTATAAAAAAATTCGACAACTGGTTCTTTCAATGTTTGAAGATAATCAGTGCCGAATCTTTTTTGGAAATGTCCGGCCGCAAAGTTTCTAATTACAACTTCCAGCGGAATCATTTCAACTTTTTTATTTAATTGATCTGTTTCGTTAACACGTTCAATAAAGTGCGTAGCAACGCCATTTTCGTTTAGGTATGTGAAAATCATACTTGAAATTTCGTTGTTAACCGCACCCTTGTTTTCGATTAATTCATTACGCAAACCATCCCCCGCAGTGGTGTGGTCTGTGTAGTGCACACGCAATACACTTGAGTCATCGGTGGTGTATAGTTCCTTAGTCTTACCTGATGCAACTAATGTAGTCATTTTAATTCTCCTCATCTAAATAATTTAACGTCTTGCAATAATTGATCGATTGATGAACCGGTCACGGTGATGTGACCCATTTTTCTTTGATGCTTAATTTCAGCCTTACCATAATCATGTAAATTCCAGTTTGGATGATTAAACAACTCGTTTCGACCGAGTGTTAAATTGTCACCCAATAGGTTCACCATAACGGCGTTATCAATTAACTTGATATCTGGTAAGGATAGATTACAAATACTTAAAATATGTGCTTTAAATTGAGAAACGTTGCAGGCCTCAATGGTGTAGTGGCCCGAATTATGTGGTCTTGGTGCTAGCTCGTTAACAAGTAATCTGCCATCTTCCATTAGGAAGAATTCGATTCCTAAGACACCGACTAGTTTCATTTCTGAAGCGATGTTTTCAGCAATCTTTTCAGCATCCTTATGAACGCTGTCGACAGTTCTTGCTGGCACGATACTAGTGTGTAAGATGTGATCCTTATGAATATTTTCGCTAAGTGGGAAGACAATCACCTTGCCGGAAACATCTCGGTCTACCATTATGGAAACTTCCTGTACAAAAGGTTGCTTTCTTTCGTAGATCCACTCAATGCCGTCCAAGTGTTTAATGGCTTCCTTTAGGTCGTCTTCGTTATTTATATCGAATTGACCGTGGCCATCATAGCCACCCTCAGCGGTTTTTAAAATCGCAGGAGTAGAAAATTTTTGGTACGCCTTTAATAAATCATCGGCGTTATTTACTGGCGAGTAGTCAGTAACAGGTGCTCCAATGCTTTGTAAAAAGCCCTTTTCCTTGTTTCGGTTGCTAGTGATTTCTAGTTCACTAATTGGCTGCGGGATATATGTAGTATCCGAAACCTTTTTAATTGCTTTTTGGTCGACGTTTTCAAACTCGTAAGTTAAAACATCTGATTTTTCAGCTAACCGTTTCATGGCTAATTCGTCATCGTAGTCAGCGATAATTTGAAAATCAGTAACTTGTGCTGCTGGAGCATCAGGGGTTGGATCTAAGACCCCAACCTTGTAGCCCATTTCTTTAGCAACTAACGCCATCATCTGACCTAGTTGACCACCACCTAAGATGCCGATGGTAGCTGGTGGCAAAATTGGCTTAGTGTAATTGTTCATTACTATCAATTGCCTCCTTTGTTTGTCTTTCACGGAAGTCATCTAGGTTTTGGGCGATTTTTTCATCGCTGATTGCTAGAATCTGAGCTGCTAACAATGCAGCGTTCTTTGCTCCAGCATCACCAATCGCGACGGTCGCAACTGGTACTCCTGAAGGCATTTGAACGATTGATAGTAGTGAATCGACTCCATTTAAGGTGCTGGTCTTAACCGGAATTCCGATGACCGGTAAGGTTGTATTTGCCGCTAACATCCCTGGCAAATGTGCTGCACCACCCGCCGCAGCAATAATCACCTTATATTGTTCGTATTTTGCTGAACTGCCAAAAGCCTGTAATTCGTTTGGCATCCGATGAGCTGAGATTATTTTAGTGTTATAACTAATTCCTAAACTATCTAAAGTATCAATAGTTCCCTGTATTTTAGGGAAGTCAGAGATAGAACCCATTACAACTGCTACATCCATTTTTTAAAGTCTCCCCTCTAAATGGTTAAATTCATCATAACAATCGATTTAACATTCGTCAACTAAAAAGCGAACAATATTTAAAAATAATATATTATAGTTCGTGAAAAACACGAATATTTGCACAAAAAAAGACCAACTTAGCAAAAGTTGGCCATTTTTAACTATTTAAATTCAGGAAATGTCTTGTAAATCATTTTGTACATACGATATTGATCGTAGGCGTTAAATCTGTCGTTCAATGACACGATAATCACACGGTTCTTGTTCGGTAATTGACTAGTACTTACCAGACAGTTACCTGCCAATGGAGTGTATCCAGTCTTTAGACCATCAACGTGTAACGCTGCATCATATCTTAACCCACCAGCCAATAATTCATTGGCGTTCTTTAATGTTTGACCATTTTGGTGGTAACGATAGATTTTGGCGTCATTTACAATCGATGGATATAGTTTCAATAGATGTGATGCAATTACGGCTAAGGCCTTTGCGGAGACGCGGTTATAGTCGTAACGTGAACCATAACGAATGTAGTATGGATATAAGTCGGCATTTTCCAAACCAGATGAAGAAACGAAACGTGCTTGAGAAGCAATGCCCCATGCCTTCACTTGGCTGTTCATCTTCTTGATGAACTTGTTGTTAGTTCCAGATACCCATTGACCAAGCGCGATGGTTGCACTGTTAGATGATGCAATCAACGAAGCTTTGTATAGGTTTCTTACGGTGTATTTCTTGTTAGCCTTTAATACGTAACTACCTAGAGAATGATGTCTACTCATTCTTGCTAAACTAGGTGAGATTTTAACCTTTTGGTTCCATCCATTTTTGGTAGTTTGCGCCTTTTGAATCGCTAAGTATAATGTCATAATCTTAGCAGTCGAAGCAACGGCACGTTTGGATGTGGCATTTTTTTGGTAATAAACCTGGTTAGTATCCATGTTCATGACATAAGTAGCACTGCTTGTCTTGTTGTACTTATCCATGGATTTGGTGTAATTACTGTTGGCATCGGCACTTACACTCACAGCAACAAATGATGATCCAAGCATAAAGATAGCTAGAAAAGCTACCATCATGTTTTTAATTTTGCTCATTTAAATTTTATCCCCCTTAACGAAATCAATAGCTATATATTACAACGTTTTGGCGGGATTTTAGTTTACAAATTATTACATTTATATTATGAATATTAAAAAAGAGGCCTAATAATTAGGTCTCTTTTCTTTATTGTTATTTAATTGCTGATCTAACAGCGTCTTTTTCTGATTCAACCAATTCAACGGTACTTGTGATTGCTCTAGTATCCATCTTGATTTCACGGGTTAAACCTGGAGTGTCTAGTTTTGGTTCAAAAAATGCTTTGAATTCATCTAGACGAGTTCTGGTATGGAAGATGTTTGCGATAACTGTGATAAATGTGGCGAATTCCATGTCACCACCAACAGTATCTTCTAGCCATTGCCATTCGTTTCTGATCCAGTCCCATGCGAATTGTTGACCGGCTGGGTTTCTCAATACACCTGAGAACCAAGCACGTAAGTCTTGAGGTTTTACAACGCTACTGTCTTCAAAGTTAGCAACTAACTTACCTAGTAACTTAGCATCCTTTGTTAAAGTTACCGCAGCGCAGATATCTTGCTTGTAACTTGGGTCAGTTGATTGTTTGTATTCTTCAACCAATGAATCGAATTCTTCAGCGTTTGAATAGTTCTTCATTTCATTAGCTAAGATGTATACACGGGTATCAGCAGGTAATGATAACAAGTTTGATTGGTGATCTTGGAAGATTGCGTGAGCAGCTTCGGCGAAATCCTTGTTATCATCGTATAGTGCAGCACCTAAGATGTATGGACGAGTCAACTTATCGTTGTTGCTTTCGCCATCGACACTTACTAGTCCTAGACGTTCTAGTTGCTTGTCGCTTAGTTGTCTGAATAGGCTCTTCAAGTTGTCTTCGTCTTCAGTTCCTGGTTCCACGAACTTCTTCAAGTTGTTGGCTAGTGTGTAAACGGAGTCGTTAATCACATTAGATTCACTATCAGCAAATTGTTTTAATACCGGAACAACGTCAGCGTATGACACTTGTTTTGCTTCAGCTAGTAAACGAAGGTCTTGTAGTAGTTGCATCTTATCGATTGGAGATAGGTTATCTGCATCGTTTAAGATATCTTCTTGTAATGTGTCATCGTATTTAACGATAAAGTGTGAGTTGTTACCAACATTTACTCTAAATGGTTTGCCATTTAGTTTGCGTAATTCTTGGTAGTCACCTAAATCAACAGTTTCTTCACTGAAGATGTCAGGTGCTTGGTCATAGTTTGCGTTTAAAGGAATTTGCCAACGGCGGCCCTCATCCTTACCTTCACCGGTGAAGAATTGCTTTTGAGCTAACTTCAAGCGGTTGTCTTCAACATATGCGTTCACAACTGGGTAACCAGGTTGTTCTAGCCATGATTCCATAATCTTGCCTAGATCCATACCGGCAGCCTTACCAAGTGCATCCCATAAGTCAGCCCCAGCGGCGTTACCGTACTTGTGAGCAGCAAAGTAGTTCTTTAGTCCTTCACGAAGTGCGTCGTCACCGATTAAGGCACGAACCATTACTAACATTCTGGCACCCTTGGCGTAAACGATAGCTCCATCAAATAAAGCATCAATTTCAGCTGGGTGATGAACTTCAACGTGAACTGATTGAACACCGTCAACGGCATCACGTTTTAGTGCTGCTGGAACATCAGTAGTTTGGAATACTTCCCAAATGTTCCATGAAGGTTCGATTGCATCGATTGCAACGTATTCCATCATGTTGGCAAAACTTTCGTTCAACCATAGGTCATCCCACCATCTCATGGTTACTAAGTCACCGAACCATTGGTGAGCTAATTCATGGGCAATAACTGTTGCAACACGTTGTTTTACTTCAAATGAAGTGTTGTCAGGATCTAGTAATAGGTATGCTTCACGATAAGTTACTAGTCCCCAGTTTTCCATCGCACCTGCTGAGAAGTCAGGTAGCGCTAATTGCCATGAATGTGGAAGTGGGTATGGAGTTTGGTAGAAGTCTTCGAAAAATTCGATTGAGCGCTTAGCAATATCTAAGGCAAAATCTAGTTCTTTGGCGTCGTGGGCTTTAGTACCGAAGACACCGACTTTTACACCACTCTTAGTTTCAGTCATCTTACTTTGCATGTCACCAAAGGCAAATGCAACTAAGTAAGTAGACATTTTAACAGTTTCGTCGAAATAATGAACACCATTTTCAACTTTTACTTCTGGCATGTTTGCTAAAGCAGTTTCACCAGGTTGTTCGTCAAACTTAAGTGCTAGTTTAAATTTAGCTTTTGCTTCTGGTTCATCAATACATGGGAATGCTTGTCTAGCAAAGTTGGTTTCAAATTGAGTTCCTACTAATTGTTTTTGTTCACCATTAACTTGGTAATAAGATGGATAAATTCCCATCATAGTATCAGTTAACTTGGCGGAGTATTCAATAGTTACAGCCACTTCACCGGTCTTACCTAAAGATACGTTAATTACTTCGTTGTCATTATCAACGTTAAATCCAACGGGGGTTCCATCTACTGAAACGCTAGTAACATCAAAGTCTTTTTCGTGAATACCGATTTCTGGTTCACTTGCATTACCGTAAATTGTGGTCTTTCCACTAAATTTCTTTTCACTACGGCTAACATCTAAATAGATGTCGTAGTGGTCAGGTTGAAATCGATTAAATAATCTAACTAATTCAGCCATCAATAACACTCCTTCTTTATCATCATTTTCTCATTATTTTTTAATTGTACGCTATCTAAAAATAAAATGCCACATATATATTGTAGTAGTTAAAACGCTTTTATGCACACTTTAATATTTATGTAATCTTCTTTATAAAAGCTTTATATATTTTGAAAAAATTTAAACTTATATTTATAAAAAATTGCATAGAATAAATATATAGTTTGTCTATACTAATTATTAGGAAGTGAATTCAATGAAAAAATTAGCAAAAAAAGCTATTATTCTTTCTACATTGACTTTCGGTGCTTTAGAAGTAACAAGCATCGCTAACAAAAACTTTAATCCAAATGATAATGTAATCGCTTATGCTGCGGAAACTCAAGATCATTTTGATGCTTCTACTATGTTTCCTGATAAGACATTACAGGACATTATTGTACAATCTGTCAATAGATACGTAAGAAATTCATATGGTGCTGTAAAAAGCATCAATGATGTAACCCAAAGTGATATCAATAAACTAACAACATTAGATGGAAGTAATGAGCAAACTCCAATTGCATCATTAACAGGTATCGAAAACCTTACTAACCTAACAACCGTTAAGTTAAACAATGTTAAGTTCGATCCTCAAATTAACTTTTCACCATTAAAAAATCTACCTAATTTGACATCTCTTTCTGTTCAATCTTCAAATATTAACAGTCAAATGATTAACAATTTGGATGGATGGAACAATACCAAATTAACTAGTATCAATTTGTCAAACAACCAAATCGATAGCATTGATTTTATGAAACACATTGACATTCCAAACATCCAAAGTATTATTGTTGATTCCAACAAAATCAGTGACTTTAGCCCACTTGCGGGTAAAGATTGGGAACAACTAAAAACTCTAAGTGCTTCTCATAACCAAATCTCCGATATTTCACCAATTGCAAGCATCACTTGGCCTAACTTACAAAGCCTTGATGCTTCTTTCAACAACATCTCTGATATCAGCTCAATTGCAAAGGTTAAATGGGATAACATTCAAGAAATTAACGTTTCAAACAACCACATCAAGGATATCAACGTTATCTCAAGCGCTGACTTCCCAAACATCATACAAATCACAGCCGATAATAACGAAATTTCTGACATCAATAGTTTTGCTCACACCAACTGGAAACAATTAAATCAAATTTCCGTTAACGGAAACCACATTAAAGATATCTCTGCAATGAAGGGACTATCAACACTTTACCCTAACTTGCAAACATTCATGGTGGATAATAACCAGCTATCAGATCTTTCATTCATGGCTGGATACCAAATTGGTGGAGGCTCTGCTTTAAATCAAGCCGTTAACGAAACTTATACCCTTAACAAGCCAAAAGTTGGTGACGTTATTAAGATCCCAATTAACCTTGATGACATTAATACCTCTCCTGAATACGCAACTGCAGATACTAACAGAAATCAACTTGTGATTACTTTACAATCTGTTGGATTCACTGCGTACGGTACAGATGGAAATGTATACAGCTCTCCAGATGGTTACTCATCTAACGGTATCAGTTACCTAGCTTACAAATACAACGGCGGAGATCTTCCTACCATGGCTACCCTTGCCTTCAGAAGTACACTAGGACAAAATTCAGAACAACCTTACTACACTGGTATTTACAATGTTGCCTTAAACTACAAGTCAGACGATACAACAAGCAATGCATCATCTAGTGCATCAAGCGCTCAATCTTCTGCAAGTTCACAAGCTAACAGTTCTAGTGCTCAATCCTCTGCTTCAAGTTCTGAAGCTCAAAGTTCTAGTGCCCAATCTTCTGCTCAAAGCTCTGAAGCTCAAAGTTCTAGTGCCCAATCTTCTGCTCAAAGCTCTGAAGCTCAAAGCTCTAGTGCCCAATCTTCTGCTTCAAGTTCTGAAGCTCAAAGTTCTAGTGCCCAATCTTCTGCTTCAAGTTCTGAAGCTCAAAGTTCTAGCGCCCAATCTTCTGCTCAAAGCTCTGAAGCTCAAAGTTCTAGTGCCCAATCTTCTGCTTCAAGTTCTGAAGCTCAAAGTTCTAGCGCCCAATCTTCTGCTCAAAGCTCTGAAGCTCAAAGTTCTAGTGCCCAATCTTCTGCTCAAAGTTCTGAAGCTCAAAGCTCTAGCGCTCAATCCTCCGCTTCAAGTTCTGAAGCTCAAAGTTCTAGCGCTCAATCTTCTGCTCAAAGCTCTGAAGCTCAAAGCTCTAGTGCTCAATCCTCTGTAACAGATGAACACAGCAACAATGCAAGCACTCCAACACAAAGTTCTAGCGTTGAAAGTTCAAGTGCTCAATCTTCTGCAGTAAGCAAGAACGGTAACAATGCCGGTACCCCTACTTCAGACAAGAGCTCTTCTACTACAACTACAACAACCACTAAACCAGTAACTCATAACAATGCTGGTAAGCCAAACAAGGAAGTTACTATCAAGCATGTAGATCCTGCTGTTCCTGGTCACAAGAACAACACTTCTCATCCTGATACTGAAAATAAAAATAAGTTACCTCAAACCGGTGACGAAACTGAACAAAATGTATTAATTTCTCTTGGTGCCGTAGCAATTGTTACTGCATTAGGACTTGCTGCGTACTCACTACGTCGTAAAAACAAATAATTAATACAATCAAAAAAAGACTTCGATTTCATTCGAAGCCTTTTTTCTTTACATAATTTTAAGATTTTGATTATAGACAGATTAGAAACCTAGATATAACATTTTATATATAAAGAAGAAATCAAAGCAACGGAGGGATTGCCCATGAAAAAATCTATTAAAACAGCGCTTTTATTTTCTACGCTGATTATTGGAGCCGTTGAAACTCCAAACGTCATTAACCAAACTTCTGGTTCAGCTCAATTTGTGGCCCATGCCGACAGTACTGTTGATAACAGCAGTACATCAAATATTAAAAAGCTTGATCCAGAAATTCAACAAATTTTGTTGCAAAACGTAAATCAAAACGAATTTAAAAATTACGGTAGTGCAGATCAAATTACAAATGGTGACTTAGCAAACCTACAATCAATTAACTACACTGCTTCTGGTTCAGAAAGCATTAAAACATTAGATAACATTAACCCTGATATTTTTCCATCACTAACTTCCATCAGTATTAGTAATGTAGATATGAGTTCAGTTAAGGATCTCTCACCATTAGCTCAATTAACGAACCTAAATACAATTAATTTAACTGGTGCTAACATCACCAGTGATCAACTTAGCACTTTAGGTCAATGGTCTGACTCATCACTAAATAACCTAGACCTATCAAATAACAATATTAGTAGCCTAGACTTCCTAAAAGACATCTCTATTCCAAATGTTGAAAACATTAATATTAGTCACAACAAAGTTAGTGATTTTACACCAGTTAAAAGTCAAAAATGGCTTCAATTAGCAACATTAAAAGCTGACTTTAATAATATTTCAGATATTTCTCCAATTGCAGATGTTAATTGGCCTAATCTAACGGTTTTAAGCGTAAAAAATAATCAAATTTCTGATATTTCACCTATTTCATCCGCAAACTGGCCAAACCTAGATCAATTATATGCTGACAACAATAACATTTCTGATATTAACTCATTCGCTAATACCAACTGGCACAAATTAAGTACCATCTCAGCAAACGGAAACCATATTAGCAATGTTGCTTCACTAAAAGACAAAAAAGCTCAGTTCCCTAATTTAACTAAATTCTATGTAAGCAACAACAACATCAATGATATTTCATGGATGAGCGGATATAACTTCGACTCTAGTTCAAACGCGAAACAAGAAATTATTAATGCAACCGCTAATGTCGTGAAGACAACTGATGGCAAACCAGTAACCATTAAGCTTCCAATCTCAATTAACGACATTTCATTAGATAATAGCCTTCTAGCCTCACCTGATTCAAATGGGCAAAATATCATTGTAGATAACAATTATGTAAACAATGGTGTGAACTACAATGAAAATGGAACACTTGTTAATACAGATCAGCTTGTTGGTAATGATGGTAAAGCATATACCATCAACAACGATAATGGTAAACAAACATCAAATGGTTTGGCTGGCATTAATTTGAATAGCGGTACCGGCTCAACTAAATACACATTCGGTTTCACATCAACCTTGGGTCAAGGTTACACTGGATACTTCTATGGTGCTTACAACCTAACAGTTAACTGGGGCGAAAACACTACCCAAAGCAAAGATGTTAATGTAACAGTTAAATACGTTGACCAAAACGGTAAGGAAATAAGCACACCACAAACTAAGAAAATCAGCTTCACTGAAACTGGTTTCAAACCAGATGACACTGCTCAACAAATCACTTGGAACAATGATTGGAAGGACGTCGATGGTACTTCTTACTCATTCACCAGTCCAAATATTAATGGATATGAAGATCCATCAGAAGTTCAAGTAAGCGGAACTGTTGATCATGATTCAACAGACATCGTCAAAACAGTGACATACAAGACTATTCCTGTTTCAAGTTCTGCTTCATCTAGTTCAAGTGACTCACAAAGTGCTTCAAGCGCAGATAGCCAATCACAAAGTTCAGCTAGCTCAAGCACTTCAAGTGCTGCTCAAAGTTCAAGTGCTTCAAGCCAACAAGCTAGTTCATCAAGTGCCGCTAAAGAAGCAAACAGCTCTTCTAGTGAACCTCAAAGTTCAAGTGCTGCTAAAGAAGCAAACAATTCTTCTAGTGAACCTCAAACCTCAAGCGCTGCTAAAGCTTCTAGTGAAACTCAAAGCTCAAGCGCCGCTAAAGAAGCAAACAGTTCTTCTAGTCAATCTCAAAGATCAAGCGCCGCTAAAGAAACAAACAGTTCTTCTAGTGAACCTCAAAGTTCAAGCGTTGCTAAGGAAGTAAGCAGCTCTTCTAGTGAATCTCAAAGCTCAAGTGCTACTAAAGAAGCAAGCAGTTCAGCTCAAAGCATCCCTGCCTCAAATCAATCAACTGCTTCATCAAGTTCATCTGTATCTTCTTCATCATCAAGCACTAATGAAAGTTCAGCTACTCCAACTACACCATCAAAATCCGCTGTAGTTGCGCCAAAGCACTCAAAGAGCAGAACTCCAAAGCATTCAAACAACAATGGGACTCCAAAGACGGATAATGTTCAATCTAAGCAGGTAACTGCTAAAAAGGTTGAAACTCCAAGTTCTTCAGAACATAAAAACGCTAAGTCATTACCTCAAACTGGTGATAGTACAAATCAAAATGCTCTTGTAGCATTAGGATCAGTACTAGTAGCTATTAGCGCAACCATGATTGCATTCGTACTACGTCGTAAAAATAAATAAGCAATAATAAAAAAAGACCTCGAAATCATTTCGAGGTCTTTTTGTTTAGAATATTTTATTTAGACGTTTAACATCGTCAATCTTAAAGTGATTATGTTGACTGTCGACTAGCTTATTACTCTTTTCGTCACGTTTTACCAAACTATATTGAGATTGATCTTGAATAAATTCTTGAATAATTGCTTTTAACCATTTAGTACTCTTAGTTTGGGTAATGCGCATTTCGATTTCTTTTTGAATAACCTGAGTCGCGTCATTTAAATCACTTTGTGAACTAGTGATATCGTATGTATCATCACCATAATCAAAATATTCGTTCATAAAATTGATGTATTGGGTTTCTAAACGTTTGCTTGGCCACCATGCCATCAAGATTGGTCGACGATCATGTTCTGTGGATTTTTCCCACTTTTGACCGTTTCTTAGAATCATCTTTGGTCGATACCAGGTGTTAAACGTTAAATATCCATCTACAGTGGAGATGTTTTGTTTATCAATCTTGTAAAACGCATTTTTAGCAGCATAATCGTTGTTAGGATTATACGCCGGTTTTACAATCCCTGAAGTTTCCGCCCTGGAATTAGAAATAGATAGAATCAATCCAATTCCAAATAAAGTCGCTACTACAACCGCGCATGTCGCAATCGACAGTAGTAATTTTTTACGTAAGAAACTCAGCTGTCCTTTTTTCATTATAAGCACTCCCAGTTTCATATTATGATGTTAATTTTACCACAAAAGAGCTTTTTTCTTGCCTCTTCATCTTATTCATGAAATATTAGTTAATATTGTTTTATTTTAGGAGATGTTTATATTGAAAGCAAAAATGTTGTTTAGAATCATCTTGTACATAATTGGACTAAACGTTTTAGCCCTTGGTACAACACTATTTGCTTGCGGAAAACTTGGGGTCAGTTCATTAGTCTCTGTTCCACAAACATTGTCATTTATTATTCACACCACACTGGGTCATGCCACGACCATGTTCTTCATCGTCTTGGTATTAATCCAACTGATTATTGTTAGAAGATTTGAATTAAAAATCGTCCTACAATTGGTCCTAGCATTTGTGTTCGGTTGGCTGGTTGATTTCTACGGTTTAACTGTTGGTTTGAAACGCATCCCATTAAACGGATACGCAGAAAGAATTCCGGTCACCTTATTAGCCATTTTATGTACCGCACTTGGTATCTTTATGATGGTAAAGGCCTCATTCGTTTTAATTCCCGCAGATGGATTCGTTAACGTCATCAGTGAAAAACTACATAAACCTTTTGGCCAAATGAAGTTTTGTTTCGATGCATCAATGATCGTCATCACAATCATTTTAGGATTAGTATTCCTACATCACATTACTTCAATTGGGATTGGAACTGTTTTAGCGGTTCTTTTCGTTGGTCAATTGATTAACCTATTTAATTACATTGTGGATAAGACTAAAAAAGCTTAGAGCGATTGCTCTAAGCCTTTTTATTATTTAAATTTACGACGATAATCTAAATATCTTGAAATAACAAATAATATTGCATATACAATAAAAACAATAATACCGCTGTTTCCGTGTAAACATATGTCTATATAAATAATTAAAATAACTATAAGTAGTAATGTAATTATATTTCTAACGATGTAACTTCTGATAGCTTTTTTTCGTTCACTTTCGTTACCATAATCATATTCATCTAAGCCATATCGTTTCACGACGATATCCATATATGTTAATGCAATTAAAACAGCTATTACATCTGCAAAAAACATACCAATTGCAACAAGGGGAGTAGCATAGAAATTGAATATTCCAATAGATGCCCCAGACGAAACAAAAAGAAAAATAATAAGACCAAATGCCACCTTATTTGCTGCTTCATATATTACCTTCTTGGTGAATTCATCAAATGGCTTATTAATTCCATATAAATATTTAACTAGTTTTATAAATAAAGATTCCTTCATATTCATTCACCTCATCTTTTAAAACAATTACAATACTGCATATAAATTGACACCAACGCACCAATAAAACAGCCAATAAAGGCTGGCAAAATACTTTCGGCCATTCCCATATGTCTAAGCCAAATCGAAATTGGATAAAAAAGAATTGCCACTTCAATTTCCCACGTGAAAAATCTGCTGATAATAAATCTCTTACCATAAAATTTTCGTTCTTCTTCACTATCAAATTCATAACGTTCCAATTTATTTTTGCTAACTATTCTACCCATATATGCGTTTGCGATCATAAAAACAATGAGATCAGCAAAAATCACACCACTTATTACATCCATAGGACTGTACCAGTTTGTTAGTAGCATCAACGCATATGGAGAAACTACTAGGTATATCATTAACCAAATCGCGATTTTATTTCCAGCGTCGTTAATGACGTCCCTGGCAAACTCATCAAACGGTTTGCCAATTCCATAAAAATATTTAACTAGTTTTATAAACAATGATTCTTTCATCGGCTATTCCACTCCTTCATTCCAAAATAAAGTATTTAAATCTGTTTTTAGTGCTTTGGCAATGTTAAAACATAGCTTCAAGCTCGGATTGTATTCTCCCTTTTCAATCAAACTTAACGTTTGACGGGAGATACCAACAGACTTCGCCAGATCCTTTTGCTGCACATTTTCCTTTGTGCGTATTTCTCTAACACGATTTTCCAAAATGTTGCTCCTCTGATTATCATGTGATTTTTATATTAATTTAGGTAATATATATATTCCATATGTAAACTATATATTACATAGGATTAAAAAACAAGTAATTATTTCAAATAAAAAAGACGCCAATTTCTGGCGTCTTTTTGCGTATCTTATTTATGATATGGACTACCTTCATTAATCATGAAAGCACGATAAATTTGTTCAGTTAGTACCAAGCGCATCAATTGATGCGGCAAGGTAAAGCGACCAAAGGAAATTTGGGTGTCAGCACGTTTCAATACCTTTGGTGATAAACCAAGAGATCCACCAATCACAAAAGTGATATCTGAATGACCATATGTGGCCAACTTATCGATTTCTTTGGCGAATTCTTCGGATGCACGTTCTTTACCAAGAATGGCTAATGCATATACATATTCCTTGTCGGCAATTTTGTCTAAGATTCTAGTTCCTTCCTTATCCATAACGTCTTGCATCTCTGATTCACTAAGGGTTTCAGGCGCTTTCTCATCTGGAACTTCGATAATCCGAAACTTACAAAAACGTGATAAACGCTTGCTATACTCATCAATTCCGGCCTTAAAATATTTTTCTTTTAATTTTCCGACCACAACTAGCTTAATATTCATTTGTGAAATCTCCTTTTTGAAATTTTGAACCACTATATTTAGTATGTGGAAATGTTGTTAACTACTACTAATATTGTCCACAGATTGTCAAGGTTTTTCACGAGTTATCCACATCTGTGCATATGTCATTTTGACCCGTGTAACACTCAAGAAATACTGTCACACAGGCGTTTCACAATAGTGCATTTTCCGTGTAACTTTCTTTTCCACAATGTTATCCACATAGTTATCCACATGAGGTGGAAAACTAAAAAATAGCGATAATTGTTGATTTTTCGGGCATATATATAGATCTAAAAAATTTTCTTTTTTCTAGTTATACACCGAATGTATGTTTTTTTCTTTGTGAAAAGTTTTGGATTAAAATTTCACAAAGATTATTATACAAAATTAAGTAATCGTTCGTAAAATTTTATATAAAAAAAGCGTTGAATTTAATCAACGCTCTCATAAATAGCTGGTAGTTATTTAGTTGGTAGTTCGCCTTCCACGATTTGATCTAACGTTGTCATAGAAGGGATAAAGAACATGTTACCGGTCACTGGATCAGAGAAATCTAGCAAGCGGTCGGATTGGCCAAACATGTTTTCAAGCATGCGTTTAGTAACTGTCCAATGTCTAGCATAGCCAATGAAGTATGTTCCTGTCTTGCCTGAACTAGGGTCTGAGAATGGGACATTCATTCTGACAATCTTGTGTTCCACACCGTCATCGTTATCTTGAGATGCGACGTTGTGTGAGTTTTCTAGTTTTTCGTCATCTTCTAGTTCCAAGTCGGAGTATTTCTTTCTACCGATTGCCTTTTCTTGGTCTTCGGTCTTTAGTGCATTCCAAGCATCCATATTATGGATATATTTTTGTGCGAATGCGTATGAACCATTTTCAAAGTCAGGGTCTTCATCCCCAATAATGGCGTATCCTGAAGCCTTTTGAATTTCAGGGTTTTCGGTACCATCAACGAAACCGATAATGGCACGTCCTTCGAAGTATCTGAATCCCTTAGTTTCATCTTCCACGGTAGCAAAGTCTCGGTAGTAGTTTCTGATTTGACTGGCTACTTCGTACACAACAGCTTCTGAATCAGCACGAATGTGGATAAATAAATCGGCTGGGGTTGCTGGTGAAGTGTATTTAGGTCCCTTCACTGGTTTAAAGTCTTCTAATTCTTGTGGTTTCTTAGCATCAGCGAATAAGTAGTCCCAAATGGAGTTTGAAAAACCAAAAGCGACCTTTAAATGTTCTTCTGGATATCTGATATTCATTGAGCGTAAAATGGCTTGTTCTCTAGATACTAACTCTGCGACTTTCTCACGGTCATCGTCAGCGTTACTTCTATTAATAGTTAGGGTTGTAAATAGTACATTTTTTCCCGCATCTTTATATACATCTTGTGCGTCAGTAGGATCGAATGGCATGGTAGTACCTTCTTTCGTTATTTATAATGATTATAAACTAATAATCAATCTTATTATAACCCATTTTACCCCACCATGAACGATAAAATTTTTAAAAAATTGTTAAAATCGTGAGCATATATTATCATAAGTTTTTATTTAGCATTACAATGTTCGTGTATAAACGTAAAGGGGGAATTATTCATGACCAAACTAACTACTGACGAAGGTCAACCATGGGCAGATAATAATCATTCATTAACTGCTGGAAATCGTGGCCCTGTTTTATTACAAGACTACCAATTAATTGAAAAATTAGCTCACTTTAACCGTGAACGTATCCCAGAAAGAGTTGTTCACGCTAAGGGTGCCGGCGCTAAGGGTGTCTTCACTCTTACCCGTGATATGAGCGACTACACCAAAGCCGACTTATTCAATGGTAAGGGTAAGCAAACACCACTTACTATTCGTTTCTCAGAAGTTGCTGGTGAACTAGGTTACCCTGATACCATCAGAGATGTGCGTGGTTTCGCAATGAAGTTCTACACTAATGAAGGAAACTATGACATCGTTGGTAACAACACACCTATCTTCTTTGTTAACGATCCTTTGAAGTTCCCAGACTTCATTCACTCACAAAAACGTGACCCTGCTACTCATCTTCGTTCAGAAGATATGCAATGGGACTTCTGGTCACACTCACCTGAATCACTTCACCAAGTTACCTATTTAATGGGTGACCGTGGTAACCCAGCTAGTTACGCTAATATGAACGGTTATGGTTCACACACGTTCAAGTGGGTTAATGCCAAGGGTGAAGCATACTGGGTTAAGTACCACTTCATCTCAGAACAAGGTGTTAAGAACATGACCGAAGACCAAGCTGCCAAGGTTGCTTCTGTAAACACCGACTACTTAATTCAAGATTTATACGATCGCATTAAGAATGGTGACTATCCAAAGTGGAAGGTATGCGTTCAATTAATTCCTTACGAAGAAGGATTAAACTACAAGTACGACATCTTTGATGTTACCAAGACCGTTTCTCACAAGGACTACCCACTACAAGAAATCGGTGAATTCGTATTAAACGAAAATCCTGAAAACTACTTCAATGATGTTGAAGAAGCATCATTCTCTCCTGCAAACCTAGTTCCAGGAATCGAACCTTCAATGGATAAACTATTACAAGGTCGTTTGTTCGCATACAAGGATGCCGCTAGATACCGTTTAGGTGCCAACTACGAACACCTTCCTGTTAATAGTCCAAAGACTGAAGTTCACAACTATGCTCGTGACGGTTACATGTCACAAGGTCAAAATGGTGACGTTAACTACGAACCAAACCAATATGAAGATTCTCCACGCGAAGATCCTCATGCAAAGATTAAGCCATTTGCAGTTGAAGGCGAAGCCAACAGCTACAAGACCTATGACGAAGACCCATACTCACAAGCAGGTGCCTTATACCACGTCTACTCAGACGATGAAAAGGACCGCTTAATCCAAGCTATCAAGAAGCACTTAGGTAGCGTTAAGAGCCATGACACAAAAGTACGTCAAACTAAGTTATTCTACCGTGCAGATCATGACTATGGTAAGCGAGTTGCTGATGCTTTAGGCCTAAATATGGATGAAATTACTGAATAATTGATAAAAATAACACCGCTATGATTATTGTCATAGCGGTGTTTTTAGTAGTTTTGTTTCATTTTGTAACAATTAATAATATAACTGTAACCATGTAATAACGTTACTGATATATAACTCCGATATAGTATTAAACATCATAAGAAATCGAAGAAAAAATTTTTAAGGTTTATATAAAGGAGTTATGTTTCTTGAATAACGTTACAAAATCTTTTATCAAATTCACAGTAATCGCATTTACATCACTATTAATTTTATTTGCAATCAACTTCGCTAAAAACGACGTTCACGCTGATGCTTCAGTTAACTGGCAACATGTTGCTGAAAAGAACCTAAGCAAGAAGAACATTGCCGCAAGACGTTGGATTTCATTCCACGAATCAACTAACAGATACTACGCAAGAAACGGTGTTTGTTACGGTAAGTTCCAATTAGATATCAGCTACCTACACGGTGACAAATCAAAGAAGAACCAAGAATTAACTGCCAACAGATATGTTGCTAGTCGTTACGGTTCATGGATTAACGCCAAGAAATTCTGGCAAAGACACCACTGGTACTAAAATAAAAAGCAGCCTAGCTAATCGCTAAGCTGCTTTTTTTATTGTCTAAACATGATTGCTTTATTATCTTTTTGAAGAATTTCTTGGTATAGCATGTGAGCGGATTCGATTGTTTGGTTAGCTAGGTGCCAATACTTACCTTCTAAGTTACTAACATCTTTTAAATCGCTAAGATCAATGTCAGTTCTTAGGATGTATTCCGCCGAAAAGTTATGGTTATCAATTGCTAAATGATGACTACCATCAATGTCGTAGTACGGATTATTTTCTAAAATATCGACGACATCTTGTAACAAGGCGTTGGCAGTTGGCTTTCTTCCGGCCCCCTGACCTAGAAAACCAAGTGGTCCGATGGTATCTCCAGTTAGTTGGACATAGTTTAAGTTACCGTTGACGGTCGCAATGGTGTTATCAACCGGTAATAATGTTGGTTCAATTGAAATTGCTAATTTGTCTTGATTGTACAATCTAGCCTGTCCAATTAATTTGATATTCATGTTACGACCCAAGAAGAAATCGACATCTTCCTTTAATAAGTTTCTGATACCGACCTTCTTAATCGCATCCCCCGGTTTAACAAGTGTATTAAACGCTAAATCAGTCGAAATACATAACTTATTTTCAACATCATAACCATCGATGTCGGCTGTCGGATCAGCTTCAGCGTAGCCCAAGTCTTGCGCCTGTTTCAGTGCCTCCTTAAAACTGACGTGTTGATTCACAATCGCATCGATAATGAAGTTACTGGTACCGTTTAAGATTCCTCCGATTGATTGAACATCATCAATTCTAAGAACACGTTTAAGGTTTTGAATCCATGGGATTCCACCGGCAACGCTGGGTTCAAAACGAAATGACACATGATTTTGTTTGGCTTCATTGATAAATTCTTCCATATATTTGGCCACAACCGCCTTGTTGGCAGTAACCACATTCTTGCCCGCTTTAAAAGCATCCATAATCATCTCATAAGCTGGATGAATGCCACCCAGAGTTTCGACAATCACTTTAATGTCATCATTATCCAAAATTGATTGATAATCATTGGTCTTATTCTGTGTTGCGTCCACCTTTTCTTTTCTAACCCAAATGGCTGCTACGTTTAACTTTTCCTTTAGGCGTGGGCTTTCATCAATGATTTCTTTGACCCCACCACCGACTGTTCCAAGTCCTAAAATTGCGATATCCAATCCGATCACATCTTTTCTTTTTGTATGTGTATAATAAACACTTGTTTTTTATTAATAAACAGATTATCATGTAATCAAATCTTTTTCAACCACACAGGAGGATATAAATTATGGAAAAATATACTAGCACAAGAGATAAAAACGTCGAAATTAGTTCGTTTGATGCGATTATCAAAGGATTTTCAGACGACGGCGGATTATTCGTTTTACCAGATTTAGCCAATCATAATATTAATATCGATAAAGTTATCGACCAAAGTTACCAAGAAATTGCTTTCGATGTTGTTAAAACATTGCTACCTGATTTTTCAGATTTCCAAATCGCTAACAGCATCCATGAAGCATACGATGATGGCTTTGACGATTACGAAGTTACACCCATCAAAGATGTCGATAATTTCTCAGTTCTAGAATTATTCCATGGCCCTACCTGTGCATTCAAAGACGTCGGTCTTCAATTATTACCAAAGCTAATGCAACAATGTCTCCCTGAAAACAAGCACGTGATGGTATTAGCCGCTACCAGTGGTGACACCGGTACTGCTGCCCTTGCTGGTTTCAAAGATGTCGACAAGATGGGAGCAATGGTCTTCTACCCTCAAAACGGAGTCAGCATGGTCCAACAACAACAAATGCTAACTACTAAGGGTTACAACACTAAAGTTGCTGCTATCAATGGTAATTTCGATGACGCGCAAACTAACGTCAAAAAAATCTTTAACAACCAAGCGCTAAAGGAAAAACTAGGTGACGACAACTCACTATCTAGTGCCAACTCAATTAACATCGGTCGTTTAGTTCCACAAATCGTTTACTACTTTGACGCTTACAAACAAATGGTTAAAAACGGCAAAATTAACGTCGGTGACGAAATCATCTTCACTGTCCCTACCGGAAACTTCGGTGACGTTTTAGCCGGTTACTACGCCAAACTATTAGGCCTACCAGTAAAGAAGCTAGTGATTGCATGTAACTCCAACAAAGTTCTTGCCGACTTCTTCGAAAATGGTGTCTATGACAGAAACCGTCCATTCTTTAAGACAATCGCACCAAGTATGGACATCCAAATCTCTAGTAACTTCGAACGTCTTTTGTACTACAAGAGCGGCGAAAAAGTCGACTACGTCAAATCATTAATGGATGATTTGGAACACGATGGTAAATACGAAGTCCTTCCTGAAATTCTAGAATCAATCAAAGAAGACTTCATTTGTGGCTACAGCGATGACGATGAAATCAAGGCATCCATCAAGGATGTCTTTGAAAAATATCATTACCTAATGGATCCACATACCGCTTCCGGATACCGTGTTACACGTGAAACACAAGCTAAGTACCCAGATACTCCTGTCGTAATGCTAAGTACCGCTAGTCCATACAAGTTTGTCGATGCGGTTGCCGATGCCATCATCGGCGAACATCGTCAAAGCCCAATTGAAACTAGTGATTTATTAGTTGAAAAGACTGGTATTGAAATGCCCGAACAACTAAGACAAATCTGGCATGATGAAGCTGTTGTCCCTGCCAAAATCAACCCTAACGAAATGGAAGACTTGGTAGTCGACACAATAAAGGATGTGTTTAAAAATGATAAAAGTAATAGTTCCCGCAACTAGCGCCAACATCGCGATGGGGTACGACTGTCTCGGTATGGCCGTCAACCTGTTTACAGCGGTCAAAATTGACGAAGCTGATAAATTTAACATTACCGGTTGTGATGAAGCATTCCAAAATGAAGACAATCTGGTCTATCAAGGTTTCATCCAAGGATGTAACCATTTAAAACGAGAAGTTCCTACCATCTCAATCGATGTTCAAAGTGAAATCCCTGAATCCCGCGGTCTCGGTAGTTCATCCGCTTGTATCGTCGCTGGAATCATCGGTGCGTTTGAATACTTCAAAGAAGACGTCGATAAGGATGTCATCCTCCAAATTGCCACTGCCATGGAAGGACATCCCGACAACGTCGCTCCCGCCATCTACGGTGGATTATGTATGGCCTTTGAAGATAGCAACGGTCACTACGACGTCATCAATTACCCAGTAAATGATTCTTACTACTTCACTGCCGTCATCCCCGACTTTAAGGTTTCAACCAACGAAGCCAGAAAGATTGTTCCAAAGGAAGTCAAAACAACAACGGTAGCTCATCAGCTCTCTCATTGTTTAGCCATGTTAAATGCCCTATCAAATGGTGATATCAAACAACTAAACGACGCCATCGATGACCGTTTGCATGAACCCTACCGTAAAAAACTAATCAACGGCTTTGATGAGGTCAAAAAAATCGTCAAAGAAAACGATTCTGTCGTATATATCAGCGGAAGTGGATCAACGCTAATAATCATTAGTAATTCAGCAGATAGACGTGATAAAATAATAGAAGCGTTGCAAAAACGATTCGAAAAATTTAGCATCAAAAATGTTGAAATTATGAACTAACGGTGGTGAGAAAAATCAGTAAGTATTATATTGTCGATGACTCGCTTCTACCAGAAGCATTCGGGAAGGTCATTGAAGCAAGAAAAATGATTGATAACGGGGAAGTTAAAAACGTCAGTGAAGCCGTGAAAAAAGTCGGCATCAGTCGTGCTAGCTACTACAAGTACAAGGACTACGTTTACGAAGCCCAACAATCATCATGGCAACGAAAGGCCGTTATTTCATTTTTATTAAGTCATAAAAGTGGTATCTTATCCAAGGTTTTAAATTCCATTTCAAACCGTGATGCCAACATCTTAACAATCAACCAAAACATCCCCATCAATGATTCAGCCAGTGTAGTGATTTCACTGGACTTGAGTCAAATGGATGGCACAATCGATGAATTAATCGCAGATATCAGTGCAATTGATGGCACCAACAAGGTTAACCTAGTCGCTGTTGAGTAATTAGACATAAAATGTTAACATTCTGTCTAATACATAGAAAGGAAATTACAATGGATAAATTGCAATTTATGGATTACACTTTCATGTTTAATCCTGACCATTCTACTTACACCAACAACGAAGAAGGGTTAACCTTTTTTAATTTAGATGGTGAAGTCAGAATCAAAATCAGATTCAAAAATGAACGCCTAGTATTACTACCACAATCAGGCGTTACCATTAAAAAAGTCGATGATAAGACCTACCGCATCATCGCCAACGAATACCAACCCGTATAGGGCAAGGAGATTTAAATGAGAGAAGTTCAAATCAGACAGTATCATTTGAGATACGACGACGATCAAATCGACGGTTATTTCGACGAAAATAACGAAAGACTGGCATTCAATGCTGGAAGCGACTTATTGCTAGTTGTTGATGTCGATAACGACCAATTAACGTTTCATCCCAATGGTGGCGACTACGTTTCAATCGAAGAAATCGATGCTACCCACTATGAACTAAAATCTGACTTTTAAAATAGGAGACTACAATGCCTCAAATAACTTTTCACAATTACACCATTTTCTACCAAGACCATATGCTACCCTTCTTTGATCAAAAAAGAGACGCCATCTTATTTGTAAAATATTTGGCTGAAAACGATGGTGGCAAGGCCTATGATGATGCCCAACTAGTGGTTGAATACGATGACGGTATCGTGTTTACACCGCTTTGGAACATCAAAATCAAACAAACTAACGATAAAGAATTCATTTTAGACTTCAAAGGATAACAAAAAAGACTCAGCAATTATTGCTGGGTCTTTTTTTAGATTGTGCTTGTCTTTGTTTTAGTCATGTATGAGGCTGGTTGTTCTTTGGCTACCAAAGCAGCAACGTTTCTCATATGTTCACCAAAAGTATCTATTAATTCTTGAATATGATTGTATTCAGGATGTTCAGATAGTCGTTTTAATCTTGTGCAAATCACGCGACGTTCACGACTCTTAAAGCATAGCTTTAGTTGACGGCTAACTGTTAGCATCTTGGCTAAGCAGTATACGTTAACTGTCATTGGCGCTGAACCCATCATTTGATCATAAATAGCATCGATGATTTCTTGGTTAGTTTGGTTCTTTGGTACAAAGGTTCTTACCTTGTGCACTAGTCCCTTCTTCTTTTCCAAGACATGGCCACCTTCATAGAACTGTTCGCCTAACGCCATGTAAGTGTGTTTCATTACATCAATGTTTTGCAAAAGTTTTGCCATGATTGTATCCACGTCTTCGTTCTTGTTACGGATGATTAAATCCATAAAAGAGTTCAAGAAGTATAACTTGTGTGGTAAATTGTCGATTATCTCGATTCGGTTATCTTCACCTAATTTAATTACACCTGCAGCCGCTAAGTCTAACAAACAGCTGTCTACTAAATAAGCACGTAGACGAACATTTTTTAGCATTACGCGGCTATCTTTGGACTTACTAGTAATTAAAAAATACATTTCAGCAGTTGTAAGTGCCATAATATAGCCTCCATGAGTAGAATAAAAGTATTCTAACACTTATTTGTCTTTTTTGTTACCTTTTTTTCTTTCGACTTCGTTTCTAATCTTAATCGCTCGTTCAAAATTATTGGTGAACACACCAGCGACATTACGTTTCATAATGAAGCGTAATCGAAGATTGCCGTTAACGGTCCAGATGCGTTCCACGTCTTCAATATCTGGTTGGTAAAAACGAAGGTGCAATGCATCTAAGTGATTAGCAGCCATGAATTCCTTGGGATTGTCGATACGATTACCAGTCAAGAATGCAAACTGAGCATCATGGGTAATGGTTTGGGCAATCTTAATCGAGGACATGTTAAAAGAAGAGTAAATGATTGGGTGAAGTAATTCGTATTCATCCACCATTTTAATAACGATTTCTTCAATGTTTTTATAGTGAATCTTATTGGTCTTGAATTCTAAATTAACGTAGACATCCCTGCCCTCGACTAATTCTAAGACCTCCTGTAGCTTTGGAATTGGTTCGTAATTAGACAATGAAAAACGTGATAATTCTTCATATGTATAATCCTTTACATATCCTCTACCATCAGTTGTGCGATCAATTCGTTCATCATGAATCACGACGGGGACGTTGTCCTTGGTTAAATGAACATCAAATTCTAACCCTTCAATATGGTTATGCAGTGCATAACGAAATCCTTGAAGCGAATTTTCTGGATATAAATCTGGTACACCACGATGACCATAAATTATAGTTTTCATTTGAAAGCCCCCCTCATTTTTCTTTTCCCTAATCAATAATAATGCTATTTTTTTATTTTGCAACCAAAGTTTATTTAAATGTTACAATAAACTTATCCAAAGATAAGAGGTGTGCCATGATTTACGCAATTATCAGTTTTTCAGCAAGTTACATAATGTTTGTCTTTTGCCTATTTCAAGGCGTTTTAGACATGTCCGGTCAAATCAACGAACTACATAAAGCAGAACACTCTGCAAAAAAATACCATCCAATGAGAGCCGGACTATGGATGATTCCACCGCTAAAAATCATGCTGGAACGTAATCGTTTAAAAAAGATTTTGTTAAACGCTAAATCCGATACAGATATCAAAAAATTCAGGGCTTTTTACAACGTTTCCAACCAATCGACTGCATGGGCCTACATCTCATTTGCCTGCATGCTAGACTCAATTGTTTCGATTAAAACACTATTCGACGCCTTTAGATGGCACCTATCAATTCCAGTCTTCATCCTTTTATCACTACTTATCATCATCGTAGGATATGCTCAGGTCATGTATCGCGTATCCGATGATCGGAAAGAAAAAATCGGGGCCAAAATTAATCGACTAAAAAAGCAATAATTGCGCGATGTCGTTTTGTTTTTATGCCATTTAACGTTATAATCTAAATATCACAACTCGCGGAGGAAATTATGATCATAAACGACAAAAAACTACATATGATTACCAAAGCTTTAGATAATTCACTTCGAATTAAGATTTTGTATTATCTAGAAGCCAACAATCAAAGTAATGTGTCCAACTTAATGAATTACTTTGAAACTTCCCAACCAAACATCTCTCGCCATTTGAAGATATTAGCGGATGCTAACCTAGTCTACAGCGAAAAGGATGGCCAGGAAAGAATCTATCAATTAAGTGATAACCACGTTTCTCAACTATTAGGAACTTTAAAAACCCATATTAATGATTAAGAAACATCATTCTTGACATATGCCGAATTTAGATATATAACTATATTTGTTATATAACAGAATTCGGTATATTTTTTATTTGGAGGCAAACAATGAAAAAATTTAAAGTAGTCGGTCTAATTGCTTTTATCAGCATGTTCTTAGTTGTTCTTGCTGGTTGTTCTTCTACCAAGGCAAACGACCCCAAGAAAAGCATCAACGTTACTTCTTCAGTGAACTTCTACGGTGAAGTAGCTAAGAATGTATTAGGTAAATACGGTAAGGTAACATCCATCATCAACAACCCAAACATCGATCCTCATGATTTCAACCCTTCTAGTTCAGATGCCAAGAACGTTTATAAGGCTAACCTAGTGATTTACAACGGTCTAGGTTACGATTCATGGGCACAAAAACTAGCCAGCAGCAACAACGATGTTGATTCAATCAACGTTGGTAGTCTAATGGGTAAAAAGACTGGTGACAATCCACACATCTGGTATAACGTTGCCACAATGGAAAAACTAGCTAACACCCTAGCTGACAAGTTCGCCAAGCTACAACCAAAACACAAGAAACAATTCGAAGCTAACGCTAAGGCATACATCGCAAAACTAAAAGTCTTAAACACTCAACTTAATGACATCAAGAAGAACAAGATGAGCAAACCAGTCGCAGTTTCAGAACCCGTTTTCGATTACTCACTAGCAAACATGGGTTACAAGGTATCAGACACTTCATTTGAAGAAGCAACTGAAAAGGACAACGATCCAAGTCCAAAATCAATTCGTTCACTTCAAGAAGATATCAAGAACCACAAGCTTTCATTCTTCGTTGTTAACAAACAAGTTAACAGCAAGACCGTTAACAACTTAGTAAAACTAGCTAAGGAAAACAACCTACCAATCGTCTACGTGACTGAAACTAAGCCAAGTAATGAGCCTAACTACATTTCATGGATGCAAAACCAATACAAAGAAATTCAAGCAATCCAAAAAACTAAATAATTTGAAGTAAAAAACAGAAAATATTAGTATATAATATAGTTAGAAAATATATTTGGACGAAGGAGTTTGAACCATTATGGCAATTGCACTAGTAAATGAAATGTTTAACGAATTTAACGATCCTGACTTAAGTTACAAGGATTCCAGAGATGGATACACTGAATGGTTTAAATTATCATTTCTAGTGGATGACGGTTACCACAAGTTTGAAGATGGTAAACGCAAATTCATTCCCAAATATGACGAAGAATTACAAGAAGTGATGAGTAACTTCTTGAACAAGTACCAAAAGGAATTCGAATCATCATTCATTAACGAAAAGGAATTCGAAGTTCTAGATCGTACCAAGGAAATTGTAAAAGACTTAAAGCAAACCCTTGAAAAAGAATTCTTAATCGAAGACAAGATTAGCTTGTTTAGTATCGACTTAGTCGGTAGTTGGCAAGCATTCAAGAGTTCTGGTTCTTCCAAACTAGAACAACGTTTCTACAGTGACATCACCAACCACGTTGAAAAGAAACACCAAAAATAATCAAAAAAGCAGCTAAGAAATATTCTTAGCTGCTTTTTCTATACTAATTCTGCATTATTTACATCAATAAATTGACCATTACCATCGACGATGCGATAGTTCTTATCAACATACTTCAACAATCTAGCATCATGGGTAATGATGATGACCGTCTTGTTTTTACGGTGTGCTAAGTCTTGTAGCATTTGCATCGACTTAACTGCCATGTTTCCATCCAAGGCAGCGGTTGGTTCGTCCGCCAAGATAATATCTGGATTGGTGTATAGTGCTCGCAAAATCGCGACACGTTGTTGTTGTCCACCGGATAATTCATCAGGATAGTTATTCATTAAATCATCGATTTTTAGCGCTTGCGCCCACTTTGAGAATGTTTCTGGATCAATGTTTGCACTCTTCTTGACTTTATCGGCTAGTCTGAATTGATCAGATACCTTTAGGTAAGGCAATAGATTGTAGGCTTGAAGAATGAAACCGATATGTTCCAATCTAAACTTACTTTGTTCTTTTTTACTCATATTACCGTAGTCACTACCATCGATATTAATATCTCCAGATGTGGCTGAAAGAATACCACCCAAAATCTTCATGAAAGTACTCTTTCCTGAACCAGAAGGCCCTGTAATGGCAATCACTTCACCTGAATTGGCGGAGAAATTGATATCTTCAAGAGCAGTAGTTGCGGCCATCTTGTCGCCGAAGACTTTGTTGACGTTAGTTAATTCAATTTTTCCCATTATGAACCTCCCATTGCTTTGGCCGGATCAATCTTTGCGACGGTGCGCATTGGAATTAATCCACCAATAATTGACATCACAATTACCATCACAGCAACCGCACCCATCAATGTCATATCGAAGGTCATTGGAACTGCTGCCGGCATTGAAATGGCAGTTAAGAAAGTTAATAATCCACTGATTGCCACTCCGGCAATTGCTAGGATCAAAGCGTTTGAAACCACGTTCATGGCTAGATATCCGTTTGATACCCCTTGTACCTTTAACACGGCAAAGTATGGAATCTTTTGCATGGTTAAGACGTATAAGAAGATTGAGATTACCACTAAGGTAATTAATAGTAGAAACGCAATCATGAATTCAAAGGTGCTGTTTTGCGCACTGTATCCAGGAATGTCTTGAATGAAGTCTTCAATGTTCATGATTTGAGTTCCTGCGACCGCCTTCTTGACATCGTTTCTATAAATCATGGCACTAATTGTATGGTTCACGTCAGTACCAAACTTTTCAGTTTGCACGGCATCGTTGGTAGCGTAAATCACCGGTGCCACGTTTAATTGGTTGTTCTTTACGGTTCCGACAATCTTAAAAACATGACCGTTTCTGCTGAACTTCACCTTTTCTCCCAGGTGATAGCCGTCTGTTTCCAATAGGCTTTGGTCGACTACGACTTCGTTATCCTTGGTCAACTTGTGGCCACTGACAATTTTTAAGTCGCGGTAGATGAATTGATTCTTATTCAAACCAATCACTTGTGAACCCACCTTGTTGCCTTCAGAAACAGTTTGAACGCTGGCACTCATTTGAGTGATGTCAGCGCGTTTGTCATTACTAGCCTTTTTAGCTTGTTGTGCAGTAATGGTAGATTGATCCAATGAACCATTGGCATCAGAATTTAAAACGATTTTTTCAGCATTCCATGAATCGATTGCTTGACGATTAGCTTCGCTTAGACCGTTAGCTAATGCGGTTAAAATGAAAATCAAGTATGCAATCATCACGATTACTAAACAAATTAGACTGTATCTAAATTTGCTCTTCTTAATTTCGCGAAGTGATAAAAACACGGTTGTCCCTCCTAGTTAACTAAACCCTTATTAATTAGTTTTAACAAATCAGAGAAATCTGATAGCGCTTGTTTATCGTCGCCTCCGTTCAATACAGTTCGAATGGTTTGATGAGCTGCTCGACTCGCCCATTTGTAGGTCAACACGATTGTTTTTCTATCCGCAATCTTTTGACCGTTAACCAGCAAAATTAGTTTGTCATCTGGTAGATTATTATAATCATATTCGACATGTTTTAATTCGTATTGGTTAAATAGGACGTATTGACGATAAAACTGTTCGTAATCAGAATTTTCCAATTCATTGATAAAAGACTCAGTTGCCACATAAAAAGCATGAAGTGAATCAGTTGGTTCTGCCTTCAACTGTTCGAATACATCAAAATGAATCTCTCTTAAAACCCTCTTTAAAGCGTATTGATAACTATCGTTAATATCATCGAAGTACTTGTAGAAAGAACCGCGCGCGATTGAACAATCTTTAATAATTCTCGCTACTTGTGCATCCATTAAACGATGATTTGAAAACTCGTTAATCAATGCATTGAAAATTTGGTTTTGCTTGTCTTCATTTAAATTTAAAAAAGTTTGTGTAGGCATTTGTAACTACTCCTTTTTTATGGTGACATTGTGTCATTTTTGAATATATTACTTTTATAGTGACACCGTGTCAACTGATTAGTATTAAAAAACACTGAAAAATTTCAGCGTCTTTTTTGTTCTTACTTGTTGATCTTTCTTACGGCAGCTTGTGCAGCTTCGTTCATGATGTTCCAAGGACGATCAAATCCTGGTTGGAAGAAGAAGTCAGCGTAAGCTAAGTCGTATACAGTTGCATGTTGTTGAATTGCAAATGAGATAGTGTTGATGTTTGCAGTAACATCTCTAGTTGACATGATTTGACCACCTAAGATACGACCATCAGTTGGGTCAAAGGTAATCTTGAAGTAAACCTTAGCATTTCCAGCTTCTTGTGAAACGAATGGAGGAACTGCCCAGTCTTCGATTAGTACTGATTCAGCACCCTTAACACCACATTTTTCTTGAGTGTCTTGTTTAACACCAGTTGAAGCAAAGTGGTAGTTGAATACTGAAAGTGCTGATGAACCTGAAACAGCAGTCATCTTTAATTCTCTTCCAGCAGCGTTAGCAGCAGCAGTACGTCCTTGACGACGAGCGTTTGATGCTAAAGCGATTGATGATAATTCACCAGTTGGTGCGTATGGAACCTTTGTTGCGTCACCAACAGCGTAAATATCTTTAACACTAGTTTCTTGGTGTTCGTCAGTCTTGATACGGCCACGTTCGTCTAGGTCTAATAGACCATCTACTAATGAAGTGTTTGGAATAACACCGGCAGTTTCAACAACTAATTCAGCATCGAAAGTACCTTGGTCAGTCTTAACGCCTGAAACCTTACCGTCTTTTCCAACGAATTCAGCAACGTTTACGCTACCAACAAAGTTAACGCCGTTTTCTTTGAACTCTTGAGTTAGTTTTTCAGTGAATTCTGAATCTAGGTAGTTACCCAATAGACGAGGGTTGTGGTCTACGATAGTAACTTCCTTACCTGCTTTAGCAAATGCTTCAGCAGCTTCGATTCCAATGTAACCTGAACCGATAACAAAAACATGTTTTAGGTCAGGATCTACCATTTTTTGTTTTAGCTTGATTGCCCAGTCACGGCCACGCATTGCATATAGGTTTTCTAGATCCTTACCAGGAACGTCTAAACGACGAGGAGTAGCACCAATAGCTAAGATTAGCTTATCGTAGCTTTCATCACGTTCTGAACCATCAGCTAAGTTCTTAACATGAACTGACTTGTTCTTTTCATCAATACTTGCGATTTCTTGTTGTACAAATACATGTACACCATCTTTTTCTGCGTTGTCTACAGTTTCGTAAGCAACTGTATTTACATCCTTAACAGTACCTTCAAGGTATAATTCCATACCACATGATAGAAATGAGATGAAGTTTCCTCTTTCATACCATTGAATTTCTGCGTCAGGGTTTTCTAAAAGCATTCCACGAACGGCTTCATATCCACCGTGTGAAGAACCAACTACGATAACTTTCATTAGTGTGTGGCCTCCTAATAATTTTTAATTAATATTTATATAACTTCACTTTGTGAGAAATATCACATTTGATTTACAAGAGTTATTTTACCTTTTGTGCGATTATATAGCAAGCAATATTAGCAAAAAAGTGAAAAAAAGATGAAATAATTTTGATAAAAATTAAGAATTAGTCATATTTGCAACTAAAATCGCTATAAAACGCCCTTGTTTTAATGTTTTCTCTAATATTAATGGGCAAAATGATGATCATTTCTTTAATTAAATGATATTTTCATCACAAAGTATCTGTACAAATGTTTAAATATTAATTAAGTTTCCCGCTATTAATTGTAGTGGCCCCTAAATGCTAGTAAAATTAAAGACAATAATAAAAATACTATGAGGGGTTAATTACAATGAAATACGGGTTGATTAAAACTGCACTATTCACTGCAGCCGGCGCTGCGCTTGTGAAGTTATCAAAGAAAAGCATTGATATTAGAAGAGCTAACAGCGAAATATATCAACCATCTAGAGATTTCTTTGTGGATGACAACCTAAACGGTAAGAAAATCGTCTTCCTTGGTTCCTCAGTAACAGCAGGTCTTGCTGCTAAGGGGATTTCATTCGTCGACTTCTTAAGAGTCGAACATGGCGTCCACGCCATTAAGGAAGCAATTAGCGGAACCACATTGGCAGATATTAATGAAAAATCCTACATTAGTAGAATGAAGAAGAATCTTAACTTTGATTCTCATTATGATTTGTTTGCCTGCCAACTATCTACTAACGATCAAAGAAATGGTGTCGAAATGGGCAGAATCAGTAAGTCATACAATGCTGAAGATTTCGATACCCAAACTACCATCGGTGCGATTGAATACATAGCCGCCACCGTTCAAGATACTTGGGATTGTCCATTGGTCTTTTATACCTGTCTAAGAAAGCCAGAACCTGAGTACGAATTCCTACGTGATAAGCTATTCGAATTACAAAGAAAATGGCATTTTGCCATCATCGACATTTGGAACAACAAGGCATTGAAGAAAATGAACGAAGAAAATCCTTGTTTTATGCTAGACGACACTCATCCAACCTGTGCCGGATATCGTTACGGTTGGACCCCTATTTTCGTCAAAGAATTAGATCAAATGTTAGAATAATTAAAAAAGCCACCGGTGAAAAACGTTGTTATATCAACATTTTATTGGTGGCTTTTTCTTTTTATTAATTTTTAATGAAAAAACAGTTGCATTCTTTTAATAATGGTGTATTATTATAAACAACGACAGAGATATGATAACTACATAAGCAAAGCATAAGATTACCGTCTTTATTGGGTTTGTAAGATGTTTAGGTTAAAAATTATCGTTGTTATTTGATATATTTAATAGAAAAATCTTTCACATTTTTCTCTCATTTAAATATCACATGCAGACATATTTATACTCTTTTGAGTAGTTGGATTAAATTCCAAGCACATATTTCATTCTTGCTCTATGGTTCAATGGTAGAACGGCGCACTGTTAATGCGAAGGTTACTGGTTCGAGTCCAGTTAGAGCAGTCGAGTAGCATCCCTACTCATCAAAAAGACTTAGATCTTTTATCAAACTACATATTATTGCTCTATGGTTCAATGGTAGAACGGCGCACTGTTAATGCGAAGGTTACTGGTTCGAGTCCAGTTAGAGCAGTTGAGTGGAACCCTACTCATCAAAAAGATAATTTTTCACCTCATTTTTGCTCCGTGGTTCAATGGTAGAATAGCGCACTGTTAATGCGATGGTTGCTGGTTCGAGTCCAGCCGGAGCAGTTGGGAGAAATCCCAAGTTAGCTTTATCCCAATGTTAACTAATAAAGCAAATTGCTTTTCCATATTTTTATTCATAATTATCTATAATTCCACATAATAAAAAGACTTAGCCCTTTGACTAGGTTTTTTTATTTGTTTTCAGATCAAAAAAAGGCGATAGTCTAATGACTATCGCCTTTTTCTTTATGCTACATGTTTCTTATGATGTTTCTTCTTGTGGTGAACCTTTTTAACATGCTTTTTCTTGTGGTGTTTCTTAACTGACTTTTTTACATGTTTCTTTTTGTGATGAGTCACCTTTTTAACATGTTTTTTTGCTTTTTTAGCAGTTGTCTTCTTAGCAGTTGCTTTTTTGGCGTTTGCCTTCTTAGTAGTTTCTTTCTTGGCATCTGCCTTCTTAACAGTTGTTTTTTTGGCAGTTTCATTCTTGACGTCTGTCTTCTTAACTGTTGCTTTCTTAGCAGCTAGGTTAACAACTTTAGCAGTCTTGTCATTTGATGTGGCGGCAGGTTTCACTTCAGTGTTACCTTGCTTGTTTTCCACCTTTTGACCCTTGTTAGCGTCATTGTTAGCTACTTTCTTAGCAACTGTTCCTAAGAACCAAGATTTTTGTTCACGTAACTTACTTGCATCTACCTTTTTGTGTAATGCAGATGAGTAGTGACGATCAGTGTATTGCCATAATACGTGGGCAATTGATGGTTCGTTCTTAGTGTATGAAGCTAACCAGTATCCATCATACTTACTTAATGCTTGAGAAGCATATGTCTTCATGAAACTTAAGTATGAGTAGAATAGAATCTTTTTAGATCCAACAAGTGGACGTAAAGTGTTTACCCATTTGGCAGTCGCAGCGTTTGAATGACGACGACTGATTGAAGCAACTTCAAAATCGTTTACATAAAATTTAGCATTTGGTGCTCTGTGGTATAAGTCACGAGCTTCTCTGGCAGCAGCTGCTGATGAGTTATATCTACTAAATGAATACACACCGTATGGTACTTTGTACTTATCTAATAGCGCTTTGTTGTGTTTGAATGTTTTATCACTGTAACTTGATCCGTATTGAACTCTTAGAATTGCGAATGGAACTTCTTTACTTAAGTTCTTTGCCTTCTTATTAGTTAGACGACCTTGCCATTCAGACAAGTCATATACGGTTTTACTACTTGCACTTGCATTTGTATTAAAGCTTCCAATTGCTCCAACCCCCGTTGTTAAAGCAAGAGAAGCGACCATTGTCATCAATATTGATTTAAAACTGAACTTAATCAATATACTCACTCCTATTTCTCTAAATGAATCTTTGATTTGCATTATAGACGCCTAATGTTGCAGGAATGATATAGTAATATTACAAAATGTGACAAATTTTAATTTTTCTGCAATTTTTCTCTCAAAATGCAACACTTCCTTTCATTTTGATGATTGTTTTGCATACATTTCCGCATATAATAGTCATTACAAATTAAATAACAACAAGGAGTGAAAATAATGTCATTCTTAGAATTAAAAAATATTCAAAAATCATACTACCTAGGCAAAGACGAATTCAAAGTCTTAAAAGGAATTGATTTATCATTCGAAAAAGGCGAAATGGTATCAATCCTTGGGGAATCCGGTGGTGGTAAATCTACATTAATGAACATCATTGGTGGATTGGACAGTAAATACGAAGGTGACGTTTTACTAAACGGCAGTTCATTAAAACATGATACTGACAAACAACTAGATGAATACCGTCGTAAGACAATCGGTTTTATCTTCCAAAGCTTCAATCTAATTAGTCACTTAACTATTTTAGATAACGTATTAGTTCCACTTGAAATGACTACCCTTTCAAAGAAGGAACAAGTAGCCCGCGCCAAAGAATTACTTGCTAAAGTTGGTCTAAGTGATCACATCAACAAGTACCCTAACCAATTATCTGGTGGTCAAAAACAACGTGTTTCAATCGCACGTGCTTTAGCTGGTGACCCAGAAATGCTAATCGCCGATGAACCAACTGGTGCTTTGGACCCTGAAAACACAACTGAAATCCTACAAATCTTGGATAACATTGCTAAGGAAGGAAAACTAGTCCTAACTGTTACCCACTCTCAAAAGGTTGCTGATTACGGTACTCGTATCGTTCACATGACTGACGGTCGTATCGATGAAGACAGAACTCTTCGTGACAAGTACTCAGAAAGTGACGAACCAGCACTAGAATCAAAATCTCTATCATTAAAATCAATCGTTAAAATGACTTGGGATAACATCAAGTACAACTCAAAACGTAACTTACTAATCATCTTTGGTGGATTAATTGGTATCTTCTCAGTTGTATTCATGCTAGGACTTGGAAACGGTGTTCGAGGATACATTAACCATGAAATTTACTCTCAAGTAAATCCAAACAGTGTTCAAGTTTCCCATAAAAACACTAACGATCATTCCTCATTTAAGGATGCTGACGTTAACCGTTTAGAAAACGTAAAGGGTGTTAAATCCGTTGAAAAAGCTTACGCATCAACTGGTATTCAAATGAAGGATGGCAACAAGACTGCCCAATCTTCATACATGACTACTAGTTTAGCTACTATCAACAAGGACAACATCAAGCACGGTACAACTCCAAAGGATGGCGAAATCCTAATTAACACTACCGCTGCTAAAGCATTAAACAAGAAGAACCCTAACTCAATGGTAGGAAAAGAAATTCAAGTTTCATTCACTGCCATGAAGAACGGTACTCCATACCCAGTAACTAAGAAATTAAAGATTTCTGGAATTATCGACTCACAAAGCCCACTTACTATCATTAACTACGCTACTGTTAAAGAATCTCTAGCCGACAACGGCATCAAGATTGAACCAAACTTCTTAAACGTAAACATCAAAGGTGGCGTAAACAACGTTGATCCTGTTCAAAACAGAATCAAGGCCATCGAAGTTAATGGTAAGAAAGCATACAGCATTCAAGGTGCCGGTGCGATTGTATCAACTCTAAACACTTACATTAACCTTGCTGTATACGTATTAGCTGCCATTGCTGGTATTTCACTATTAGTATCAGCAATCATGATTATCGTTGTCCTATACATTAGTGTTGCTGAAAGAACTAAGGAAATTGGTATTCTACGTGCCCTAGGTGCTACTAAGGGTAACATCAGAATGCTATTCGTCAGCCAAGCACTATTCCTAGGAATCTTCTCATCAGTATCAGCTGTCGTTATTTCATATCTAACTCAATTAGGAATTAACTCAGCTGTTCACGGATTGATTGACTACTCAATCATCCAAATCTCAGTTGGTGATGCCATCTTCGGTATCGTAGTTGCCGTTATCATCAACCTACTAGCTTCAATTCTTCCTTCAAATAAGGGTGCTAAACTAGATCCAATCGAAAGTTTAAGCGCTGAATAGCTAGTAATTATCCTTCCCCATAAAAAAACACGCTATGAAATTCATAGCGTGTTTTTTTAGTATTGTCGATGCATTAAGAAATCATAGACGTAGTCCTTATCGTACTCATCAAAATGATGAACCCAAAAGGCTACTATCCCTAATGCTGTCGATGAATTATAAGCGGCGAATAGTTTGCGCTTCTTTTCATCCATTGAATCAGTGAAAACCTCAGTAGTTGAATCAACTAATTCGTTAAAAAAGACAATCAATTTCATCGTAAATTGAATATCACCTTTTCCACTTAGTAATAATTCTAAGATTTGTTGATTATCCTCGATAACTGTTAAAAATTGATAAACGAATTTTCCTGCTGCTGTATCAATATATTTCACATTGCTATTCTTTAAATCAACGTTTGCTTCCCTAATATCATTAATAACGCGATCTTCTATTTTCTCAATCAGATCGGGTTTATCAATATAGTGACGATAAAATGTACTTCTATTAATGTTTGCGGTCTTGATGATATCACTCACCGTTACATCAGCAATCCCCTTGTTTTTTGCGACTTTGATTAACGCGCCCTCAATTTTATCCCTGGTAAGTTGGCGCTTGTGTTCGTATTTCACTTTTAATTCCTCCATAAGGTTATTGTTCACTTAAATATGTATGGTTGGTGTTATGATTAACTTATTAAATAGAAAAGAGATGCATAATATGTATAAATTTGGTCTAATGAGTGGACTCATCGTCTTCTTGATAGCTGTATTGACTGTTATCACACTCGTATTTGTTATCGGTCGCAAGGTCTATTTGCACAGAACAATCAAAAACAACATAGTATTTTTAATCTTAGCTTTAGTGGTCAGCATCGCCACATACGATATGGATAAATCGTTCATTAATTTTATTCTAACACCGATGTAAGCCGCAATAGGTTAACATTTTCTTAAGTTAGACGGTTTAACTGTCATCTTAATAATTCTGATGTTACGATATTATATGTGATAATTGTTTAAGGAGTGAACTATATGCTAAAGGTTGCAACCAACCCTAGTTTCATAGCCAGATATTTTCAAAGTTTTAATTGGGACGAGATCCTACATAATTTAACAAATATTGTAATCGATATCGTATTGATTTCAATCTTTTTCTTAATCTTAAAGGGAATTGGTAAAAAAATCATTAACCATCTATTTAAGAACTACGCTAAAAGAGAACGTGGTATTCCTGAAAACAGATTGAAGACTCTACACTCATTATCAGTTAACTCATACATGTACATCCTAGTATTCTTCTGGATTTACTCTGTGCTAACTTTTATCGGTGTACCAATCGGAACACTACTTGCTGGTGCTGGTCTATTCTCAGTTGCCATTGGTTTAGGGGCCCAAGGATTAGCCAGTGATATCATCAATGGTTTCTTCATTCTATTTGAAAAACAAATTAGCATTGGAGACTACGTTACCATTGGTGATGTGACCGGTACAGTATCTGAAATCGGTCTTAGAACCACTAAGATTAGAAGTAACAACGATGCTTTAAACTTCATCCCTAACAGATATATTACTAACATCTGTAACATGTCTAAGGAACGCATGAAGGCAGATATCGACATCCGCGTTAACCCAGATACCCCTATCACTGAAGTTATTAACATTATGAAAGACATTAATGCTAAGAACATTCCAAGCACCGAAGGAATCATTGGTGATCCAGATATCCTAGGTACTGTTGATATGGGTGATGGAACCATTGCCGTAAAGGAATTCATCCCAACTACGGATGAAGCAAGATTTGATGTTCAATTCAAATTCTTACAACTATACCTTGAAGCCATTACCGCAGCTGGTATTAAGTTACCAAACAACAAGGTAATCGCCGATATTTCAAAATAGAGTTTCAACGCCCGTTTTGGGGCGTTTTTTACTATCATATATAAATACGAAAGGAAGTCATTATTATGTTTAGTTTAGCTGCAAAAAATCCAAGTATTCTAAAGCAATATGTAGATAGTTTTAAATGGAGCGACATGCTTCATAATCTAACTTTTGCCGTTATTGATATTCTTTTAATTTCTATTTTCTTCCTTATTATTAAGGTTATTGGTCAAATCATCATCAATCATCTATTTGGTCGATACCTACAAAAACAAAAGAAGATTAGTCCCAAACGTGAAGGTACTTTGAAATCAATTTCATCCAACACATACAATTACATCTTAATCTTCTTCTGGTTATACTCAATTCTAAGTATCATCGGTATTCCAGTTGGTTCACTTCTAGCCGGTGCTGGTCTTGTAACCGTTGCCTTAGGTTTGGGTGCTCAAGGACTAGCAAACGACATCATCACTGGTTTCTTCATTTTATTTGAACACCAAATTGATGTCGGTGACTTCGTCGTATTAGACACCATCACAGGTACGGTATCTGAAATCGGCCTTCGTTCAACTCAAATTCGTGGTGTCGATGACTCACTTAACTTCGTCCCTAACAGATACATCACTAACATCTGTAACATGTCCAAGGATCGTCTAAAGGCTGAAATTAACATTCGTGTTAACCCTGACAGTCCAATTCAACAAATCATCGATATCGTTAAGGACGTAAACGCTAAGAACATTCCAAACACCCAAGGCATTATCGACGAACCTCAACTATTAGGAACTGTCGATTTAGGTGATGGAACAATTGCCGTTAAGGAATGGATCCCATGTACCGATACCGAAAAGTTCAACGTTCAATTCAAGTTCCTACAATTATATCTTGAAGCAATTAAAGATGCTGGAATTATCCTTCCAAACAACAAACTAATCACACCAATTCCACAAAAATAGTCATTATATAGGTATGTTTTTTAAATTTTTTATAAAACATACCTATTTTAGATTAATTTGTGTACTAATTATTTGTAACTAAATGTAAATAGTGTAAAATGGTGATTGGATTAAATTACGTATTTCCATAATTATAGTTAAAAAATAAAGGAGAAGAGATATGAGCGCATGGGATATCATTCGTGATGCGACTCCTCAATTGGTCTCGGCATGTATTGCTTACACGATTCCAATTGCAATCGTATCATTTATCATCGGTTTAACTATCGCCGTTATTACTGCTTTAGTTAAAATCTCACATCGTGGTGGCCTATTCAATATTGTAAAAGCATTCTTTTACTTCTATGTATGGCTATTCAGAAGTACACCATTATTGGTTCAATTATTCATTGTATTCTTCGGTCTTCCATACCTAAGAATCGCTGGAATTCTACCAGATGGGATCAGATTAACACCAGTTGTTGCTGGTATTATCACTTTCTCATTGAACACTGGTGCTTACGCTTCAGAAACCATTCGTGGTGCCATCCTATCAATTCCAGATGGTCAATGGGAAGCTGCCTACTCATTAGGTATGACCAAACGCAAGGTACTATGGAGAATTATCTTGCCACAAGCTAGTCGTGTGTCACTACCACCTTTATCCAATGAGTTCATTGGTTTAGTTAAGGATACTTCACTAGCTGCTTCAATTACTATCGTTGAAATGTTTGAAGTCAGTCAACAAATCGCGGCTGAAAACTATCAACCACTAATTATGTACATTCTGGTAGCTGCAATCTATGCAGTCATCTGTAGTGTTCTTACAATCTTACAAAGTTACCTAGAAAAACGAGTTTCTCGTTATTCTGTAAGCAACTAGAAAGGAGTACGTTAATGATTAATTTAAAAAACGTATCTAAAACATTTGGCAAACAACATGCATTAGATAATATCTCCCTTCAATTTCCTAAGAACAAGACCTCAGTGATTGTCGGACCTTCTGGTTCCGGTAAATCAACTCTACTTAGATCTTTAAACCTTTTGGAAACACCAGAAGCTGGTGAATACGAATTCAATGATGAAAAGATTGATTTCTCAAAGAAATTAAGTTCAAAAACCATTCTAAACATTCGTAGAAAAACTAGTATGGTATTCCAAAGTTTTAACTTATTCCCTCACCTAACCGTTCTAAAGAACGTTATGGAAGGCCAAGTTCAAGTTCTAAACAAGAGTAAAGAAGAAGCCAAGGAAGTTGCCGAAAAACTTTTGGATAAGGTTGGAATGCTAGACAAAGCCGACTCATACCCAAGTCAACTATCAGGTGGACAAGCTCAACGTGTTGCGATTGCTAGATCATTAGCAATGCATCCCGAATACATCCTATTGGATGAACCAACCAGCGCCTTGGATCCTGAAATTGAACTAGAAGTTCTAAAAGTGTTATTAGATTTAGCCAAAGAAAAACAATCATTAGTTATTGTTACTCATAATCTTACTTTTGCTCAACGTGTTGCCGACAAGATTGTCTTCATTGAAGATGGTAAAGTTGGTTTCGATGGTGATACAAAAGACTTCTTTGAATCAGACGATCAAAGAATCAAAGATTTTCTTGCAGCAATGACCCTACAAAACATTTAAGGAGATTCAATATCATGAAATTTAACAAATTATTCAAGTCTCTAGCAGTTACTTTAGCCGTATTCGGTACTGGTGCTATCTTAGCTTCATGTGGTAACAGCTCAAGCTCAAAGAACTACAAGTCAGAACTAACTAATAGTGGTAAGTTAACCATCGGTCTAGAAGGTACTTACGCACCTTACTCATACAGAAAAGATGGTAAGCTACAAGGTTTCGAAGTTGATTTAGCTAAGGATGTTGCTAAGAAGTTAGGTCTAAAAGCTAACTTTGTTGAAACTAAGTGGGACAGTTTAATTGCTGGTCTAGGTAGTAACAGATACGATGCTGTTATGAACAACATGACTGTTACTCCACAAAGAGAAAAGCTATACTCATTCTCTGACCCATACGCTTACTCATACTACACATTGATCACTAAGAGTGACAGCAAGATGATGAGCATCAAAGACATCAAGGGTATGAACATCGTTGACGGTGCTGGTACTGATAACGCCGTTGTTGCTAAGAAGTTCGGTGCTAACGTATCATCAACTCCTGACAACTCAACTGGTTACCAATTAATTCAACAAGGTCGTGCTGATGGTACTGTTAACTCAGTTCCTGCATGGAAGTACTTTGCAAAGCACAACTCAACTAAGGGTCTAAAAGAAATTGATGTTCCAACTAAGCTACAAGCTCCAGCTGAAACTTCAATCATGTTAAACAAGAACTCAAAAGCTCTAACTAAGAAGATTAACCAAGCACTAGCTGAACTACGTAAAGATGGTACTATGAAGAAACTTTCAATGAAGTACTTCGGTTCAGATATCACTACTAAGAACAACTAGTCTTTATATATACGAAAAAAGCACTCAATAATTGGGTGCTTTTTTATTTACTTAAAAGTATTAAAACAATAAAAAAGACCCTGACCTGAACCCCTAAAATTGGAAGATGGTTATGCTATTTTCTGGGAGGAATTGATCCGGTATTCAACCGGTGACATTCCTCCCAGTTTTTGTTTTATACGATAATTGTTGTAATAAGATATATAT
>NZ_JBMHFD010000008.1:0-58738 GCF_049166695.1 Apilactobacillus intestinapis | reverse complement strand
AAATAGTGTGGTGGCGATAGCTAGAAGGATACACCTGTTCCCATGCCGAACACAGAAGTTAAGCTTCTAAACGCCGATAGTAGTTGAGGGATCGCCCTCTGCAAGGGTAGGAAGTCGCCGCGCAATTTATAAAAGAGTTACCGTTTGGTAGCTCTTTTTTTGTACATTCAAAACGATACATTACTTTTTATGATAAAATTAAAGAGGTGTGCTGATCACACTTGATTAACTACAGGATTTGAATGGAAATAAAGATATTTCGTTAATCCAAGGGCGCACCATAATGTTAATATCTGAATTACTATCGCAAAACTACATAAAATAGTTTGTCTTTTATTGTTATTTAGGTACATTTTCATTATTAACCGGGGATATTATTCGTGATTTATGATAAAATTATATTAATACATATTAAGGAGAGGCTTCGTAATGAAGAAATTTAAGATAACACTAGGATGGCAAATCCTAATTGGTTTAATTTTAGGTATCATCCTAGGTCTAGTGTTCTACAAGAACGCTACCGCAATTACTGCAATGCAAAGTGTTGGTACAATGTTCATTCGTTTGATTCAAATGATTGTTGTCCCAATCGTTGTTTCATGTTTAACTGTTGGGATTGCCAACATTGGTGATATCCATAAGTTAGGCCGTATCGGTGGAAAGACCATTCTATACTTCGAAATTATGACTACTATCGCCATCGTTTTAGGTTTAGTTGTTGGTAATGTTTTCCATCCTGGTGACTTCATTAACGTGCATTCATTACACGCTACTGATATTACCCAATACATGACCACCGCAAAGACTGCAAACCACACTGGAATCTGGGGTACATTAATTAACCTAATTCCGGTCAACGTATTTAACTCAATTGCTTCTGGTGATATGATGCCAATTATCGTATTCTCAGTATTCTTTGGTTTAGGTACTGCTGCAGTTGGTGAAAAGGGTAAGGTTATCGTTGATTTCTTAAACGCCGTATCACAAGTAATGTTCAAGATTACTGGTTGGATCATGAAGTTATCTCCAATTGGTGTTTGTGCATTAATCGGTGTTACTCTAGCCGAACTTGGTGTTTCTGCTTTAGCTCCACTAAGTTACTTCGTTTTATTAACTTACCTAACAATGATGGTATTCGTACTTGTTGTTATGGGACTAGCTGCTAGAATCTTTGGTTTCAAGATTACTGACCTTCTAAAGGTTGTTAAGGAAGAAGCTGTATTAGCATTCTCAACTGCAAGTTCAGAAGCTGCGCTACCTAGAAGTATCGACAAGATGACTAAGTTTGGTGTTAGCCCATCAATCGTTTCATTCGTAATCCCAACTGGTTACACATTTAACCTTGATGGTTCAGCAATTTACCAATCACTTGCTGCATTATTCCTAGCTCAAGCTTACGGAATTCACTTAAGCATTGGTCAACAACTTACTTTACTAGTTGCCCTAATGATTACTTCAAAAGGTATGGCCGGTGTTCCTGGTGCTTCATTCGTTGTTCTATTAGCAACCGTTTCAACTGTTGGTATCCCAGTTTCTGGTTTAACATTTATTGCCGGAATTGACCGTTTCATTGATATGGCCAGAACCGCAGTTAACGTTATCGGTAACTCACTGGCAACTGTGATTATTGGTAAGTCTGAAAAAGAATTCGATCCTGAAAAAGAAGCTAAATATCTAAAATCAATCGGAATTCATAAATAAACAAAATTAAAAGACCTAATCCATTTGGATTAGGTCTTTTTTTTATATCTTTTCTACCATTATATCGTCACAATTGAGTGATTGGATAAATGCTTTGGCCGTATCAATGTAAGTGAATAACGGAATTGAAAAGGCGGTTGCGATATTGTTGAGATGATCATCTTCAGCTGTGTTGATGATTAAATCAACGTTTTCTTCGGTAATATCTTTTGCTTTCATATCAACAATGTTAAAACTAAAAGCAGATAAGCCTTCAATTAACTGCTTGTTTTGTTCGTCATCATGATGACTGAGGTTTAACAAGATGTTACCGTGCTCCTTGATATTGATTCCGGCTGCGGATAATGACTTCGCTAAAGCTGAATCGTAATCAATCGCGGTACCCATTACTTCACCAGTCGACTTCATTTCTGGACTGAGGTTAGCATCGGCACCAGGGAGTTTATTAAAACTAAATACCGGGGATTTAACGGATACAAAACTGGATGAGGTAATTAGTCCAGTTTCATAACCAAATGATGTTAAGGGAGTCCCTATGATAGCATTGGTAGCTAAATCAACGATTGGCACGTCAGTTACCTTTGATAGGAATGGAACCGTTCTAGAAGCTCTTTGGTTTACCTCGATTACATATACCTGATTGTCTGAAATGATGAATTGAATATTCATCAAACCGATGGTCTTCAACTTCTTCGCTAAGTTAATGGCGATGTCGGTAATTTGTTTTTGAATGTTAAACGAGATGTGTTGGGGTGGGTAGATCGCCATTGAATCACCGGAATGGACACCCGAACTTTCAACGTGTTCGATGATTCCAGGAATGATGACCGTTTCACCATCTGAGATGATATCGACCTCGGCTTCCGTTCCATATAGGTAGGAATCAATTAAAACGGGGTGTTGATGCGATACATTGACCGCGGTTTGCATGTAGTTCAGTAATTCTTCTTCATTATGAACGATTCTCATCGCCTTACCACCAATGACGTATGAAGGACGTAATAACACTGGGTAGTTCATTTCCTTGGTGGCCTGAAGGGCTCCTTCGATACTTTCGACGGATGTCCCGTACGGTTGTTTGATATTTAGACTAGTGATGGCGTGGCTAAATAATTCACGATCCTCACTGATATTAATATCTTCAACGGTGGTTCCTAAAACATTGACACCTAGCTTGGATAATCCTTCTGATAAGTTGATGGCGGTTTGCCCACCGAATTGGAGAATGACACCAGCTGGTTTTTCCAGGTTAATCACATTCATGACATCCTCGATGGTTAGTGGTTCAAAGTATAGCTTGTCCGAGATTGAGAAGTCGGTCGAGACGGTTTCTGGATTGGAGTTAATCACGATAGCTTCGTATCCAGCCTTCTTAACAGCAAAGATGGAATGAACGGTGGCGTAGTCGAATTCCACACCTTGGCCAATTCTAATGGGTCCTGAACCCACAATCAAAATTGATTTTTTATCGCTGACCTTAGATTCGTTGGATTGACCGAATGTGCTGTAGTAATAAGGGGTGGTTGAATCGAATTCACCAGCAGAAGTATCGACCATTTTAAAACCAGCAACGATATTGTTTTGCATTCTGGTGTTGTAGACATCTGCTTCGTTGCAATTCCAGATGGATGCGATTTGTTGATCTGAAAAGCCGTGTTGTTTGGCTATTTTCAATGAATCGACTGATTGATCATCTTTAAGTTCTTCCTTAATTTCAATAATATGTTGCATCTTATATAGGAAGAATTGATTGATTTGGGTGTGGTCATGAATATCTTCAACGCTGATATGACGACTAAGTAGTTCCAAGATTTGGAATAAACGTTGATTGGTTGGAGTTTTAATGCTTTCCAATAATTCGTCTTTTGAACTATTGGTAAAGTCATGACGGTTGCCATCTTCGAGAGAACGAATCGCCTTTAATAGGGATGCTTCGAAGTTTCTACCGATAGCCATGACTTCTCCAGTTGCCTTCATTTGAGTACCAAGTGAATTATCGATGTCGGTAAACTTATCGAATGGCAAACGTGGAATCTTGGTGACGATGTAATCCAGTGCTGGTTCGAATTCAGCAAGTGACTTCCCAGTCAGTGGATTGATGATTTCGTCTAGCGTCATACCCACCGCAATCTTGGCGGATATTTTAGCAATTGGATATCCGGTTGCTTTGGAGGCTAATGCTGATGAACGAGAGACACGGGGGTTAACTTCGATGATGAAGTAGTCACCACTGTGTTGGTCGATGGCCATTTGAATGTTCACGCCACCTTCGATATCTAGCGCACGAATAATCTTTAATGCGGCATCTCTTAGCATTTGGTAGTCCTTATCGGATAGGGTTTGCGTAGGTGAGACAACGATTGAATCACCAGTATGGACACCGACTGGATCGACGTTTTCCATTGAACAAACGATTAACGCATTGTCCTTGGCGTCGCGCATCACTTCGAATTCGATTTCCTTGTATCCGGCAATTGATTTTTCTACCAAGACTTGAGTAACTGGTGACATTTCTAAACCGTTGGTGACGATGGTTTCTAGTTCGTCATCGTTATGAACGAAACCACCACCGGTCCCACCTAGCGTGTAAGCGGGACGAATCACCAATGGATAGCCAATCTTTGTGGCTAACTTTTTGGCATCTTCTAGATTGTTTGCGATTGTTGATTCGGGTACCGGTTCGTCTAAATCATTCATCAATTGTTTGAAGAGGTCACGGTCTTCGGCTTCCTCGATGGATTGTAGCTTGGTACCTAGTAATTTGATGCCGTACTTTTTCAAGATGCCGGCGTCGGCTAAGTCTTTGGCCATGTTCAAACCAGTTTGGCCACCTAAAGTAGGGAGGATGGCTTCCGGTAATTCCTTTTCGATGATTTTTTCAATTGCATCGATGGTAATGGGTTCGATGTAGACTTCATCAGCGATATCCTTGTCGGTCATAATAGTGGCCGGATTGGAGTTCACCAAGACAACTTCGTAGTCTTCTTCCTTTAATGACAGACAGGCTTGGGAACCCGAGTAGTCAAATTCGGCCGCTTGACCAATGACAATCGGTCCGGAACCGATGACTAAAATTTTATGGATGTCGGTGTCTTTACTCATTTGTTAAAACCTCCTTCTTGGTAATCATGTTGAAGAATTTATTGAATATAAATAGTGCGTCGTGTGGACCAGGGGATGCATCCGGATGGAATTGAACTGAAAAGGCGTTATGACCCTTGACCTTGATTCCTTCGACGGTGTGATCGTTAACTTCTTCGAATAGAACGTCGACGTTTGAACCCGGAATTGATTCGGGTAGGAGTGCATATCCGTGGTTTTGAGATGTGAAGTAGCACTTGTTTGTTTGTAGGTCCTTAACGGCATGGTTGAAACCACGGTGGCCAAACTTCATCTTGAATGTCTTGGCGCCATTGGCTAATCCTAGTAGTTGATTACCTAAACAGATTCCCATGATTGGATATTCTTCTTGAAGTTCTTGGATGACACCAATCTTATCAATCATGTTAGCTGGATCGCCGGGACCGTTTGATAAGACGATGCCGTCTGGATTGATGTCTTCAATTTCTTGAGCTGACACATCGGCGGGAAAGATATGAACGTCGGCATTAAAGTTAACCAATTCAGAAACGATGGAGTTCTTAATTCCATAATCGATAACGGCTACCTTTAGGCCATCACCCTTAATATGTGTTGTTTCTTTTGTTGCATGGTTGGCAAACGATACCGGTTTGTTCAAAAGATTTTGGACCGCTTCATCGTTTGGGTTGTCGGTGATAACGCCTTTGATGCAGCCGTCGTGACGAAGTTCCTTGGTTAATTCACGTGTATCGATGCCTTCAATCATGGGGATGTTGAACTTTTCGGCATATTGATAAAGCGACATCTTGCTACGGTAGTTGCTAGGGTGTTCCGCAATGTCATATGCGATGATGCCGGAAACACAAGGTGTATCCTTTTCGTTATCCTCAAAGTTGATGCCGTAGTTTCCGATAAGCGGGTATGTAAAGACCATGATTTGTCCATAGTAGCTTGGATCCGTGATGGTTTCTTGATAACCAGTCATACCGGTGCTAAATACTACCTCACCGGCAGTAGTTGTAGGTTTTAATTTTGAATATCCCTGATAAATTGAGCCGTTACTTAATACTAAATACGTTTTCATAATAATTACCTCCAAATTTTGGTAAATAAAAAAGGCTGACCAACTATGTGATCAACCTTACGTCCTGAATACATTTGCCCATATCCATAAATAAGTCGATCGACAGTAGAATGCAACTTATTTTAAATTATGCGAAAAGTATCCAGTTATTCATATTCGGATTAAAAAAGGGACCCGCAGATAAATTTCAGCATAACTTAAAATTTATTTCTGCCGTCCCTCGACTAATTTATTGTTTGATTAAAAAGTGCGCCTAAAAGTTGGGGACGGCACAATACGTGTCCTCCTCAATGCAGTGTATTCAGTTAGTGTATTATTTGATTTGTTGTTCATAACACTCACCACTTTTTAAAATTATTTGTTTTCGTTGAACTCAATTTAACATAACTAAAAAATTAAAACAAGATTAAATTAAAATTAAAAAATAAGTTTGCAAAAATAAAAAGTTGTGCTATTGTAATTTGCAAGATGTTACCGAGACATCAAAAAAATACAAAAGGGTGATTAACATGACAAAACAAAACTTAAACCAAAGGCGACGTAGCAACGTTTTTTCAACAGGAGCAGTGTCTAAAAAATTGAACTTATCGAAAGGACTGTCGCTATTATGCAAGTCGCAATTATTGGAATTACCGGATACGCCGGATCAACTTTATATGAATTATTAAAAAAACATTCTCAAGTAAATCAAATTAATTTATACGGACATAATTTGTCCAAACCAACTCAGTTAAACCAAATTAATGAAGAAATTTCATACGATCAACACTTAGTCTTTCCTTATGACGAAAATGCCATTATCAAAGACAATGATGCGGTCTTTTTTGCCACTCCAGCTGGTGTGACATCAAAGATGGCTAAACCCTTTATCAAAGCCGGTTTTCCGGTCATTGACTTATCAGGAGATTACAGATTAAAAGACCCTGATGAATACGTGAAGTGGTATCAAAAAGATCCCGCTGAACTCTCAGACTTACAAAAGGCACAATACTGCTTAGCAGATATTGATGACAGCGAGGGTGCAAAGTACATCGCAAACCCAGGATGTTATGCTACCGCTGTGCTATTAGGGTTGGCACCGGTAGTCAAAGAAGATTTGATCGATTTAGATAGCATTGTGATTGATGCGAAGTCAGGTTTATCAGGAGCTGGAAAGTCACTTAGTGATTCCAGTCATTTTGTCATGGCTAATGAAAACCTACAAGTATATAAACCCCACGAACACAAACATATTCCAGAAATCGTCCAAAAGTTACAAGTTTGGAATAAAAACGTTCAAAACATTGAATTCATGACCACCTTGGTTCCTTTGAACAAGGGAATTATGTGCACTATGTTTATGAAACTAAAATCAAATATTGAAATGGATAAAGTCCAACATGCATTCGATTCATTATATGCGAACAGTAAATTTGTTCACGTATCAATGGATGAGCTACCAACTATCAAGAGCGTAGTCGGTACAAACGATTGTCATGTTGGGCTTTCTTTTAATTCCAGCAATAACTCTTTAATGATTGTCAGCGTCATCGACAACATGATTAAGGGCGCGGCTGGACAAGCAATTCAAAACTTCAACCACCTATTTGATTTTGAAGAAACTGACGGATTAGAACTAATGCACGTATTACCTTAGGAGGAACTAATTATGAAAACAATCGATTTTAAATGGCCACTAAATATTAAATCAGGATCAACTCATGCGGGATTCAAACCAGATGAACAACTAGACATGTGCTGGGTAGTATCAGACACACCCGCTGCTGCCGCAGGGGTTTACACTACCAACCAATTCAAGGCAGCACCCGTTCAAGTCACCAAGAAAACTATTGAATTAAACCATCAACTACAAGCAATCATTGTTAACTCTGGTAACGCCAACTCATTTACTGGCGATGAAGGCATTCAAAATGTCTACAATTCCAAACAATTAGTTGCCGATAAATTACACCTAGACGATACCTTAATTGGTGTTGCTTCAACCGGAATTATCGGTAAACAACTAGATATGAATACATACCAAAACGGTGTCGATCATCTAGAACTAAGCACCGATGATATCGACGCACCGGAAGCAATTATCACTACTGATACCTGTTCTAAGAAGGTATGTGTTGAATTGACCCTAAATGACAAACCAGTTACCATTACCGGTTTTTCAAAGGGATCAGGGATGATTCATCCAAACATGGGGACCACACTTAGTTTCATCGTTACCGATGCCAACATTGCGGGGGATAATTTACAAAAACTATTGAGCGAAGACATCGTTTCAACCTTTAACCAAATCACTGTTGATGGCTGCATGTCCACTAACGATATGGTCTTAGCGATGGCCAACGGTGCTGCTCAAAACGACCAACTAGTTCCGGATAGCGATGAATATATCGAGTTTGCTAAAGGTTTCAAATATGTACTAACCACACTTGCGAAAAAGGTCGCCCAAGATGGTGAAGGTGCTAATAACTTCGTGGAAGTTAACGTTAATAATGCATTCGACAAACAAGAAGCCAACCTAGTATCAAAGGCAATCGTTGGTTCTAACTTGGTAAAATCCATGATTTTTGGTAAGGAAGCCAACTGGGGCAGAATCGTTCAAGCCATCGGTCAAACTCATGCCCACGTCGATCCAAACCATGTCGCAATTACTTTAAACGGCACCGAAATTGTCACTAACAGTGTTCCGGTCTCGTTCACTGATGAAGAACTAAAGTCACTATTTACCGATGAAAACATCATCATCGATGTCGACTTAAATGTTGGTAATGCCAGTGGAACTGCTTGGGGCTGCGACTTGACCTACAAGTACGTTGAGATTAATGCGGCTTACGAGGGGTGATTAATATGATTATTTTAAAAATTGGCGGAAATATGATTAATCACTTACCAGAAGCTTTCTTCGAATACGTTGCCGAAAAACAAGATGATGGTGAGCACATCATCATCGTCCATGGTGGTGGCAACATCATCTCAAAATGTGGTGAGTTTGTCGGTGAACCGGTCAAAAAAATCGATGGTATCAGAGTCACAAATCTTGAAATGATGAAGATTTCGGACTTGTTGTTAAACGATGTCATTCAAGAACAACTTGGCAAGAAACTAATGGATCATGGCATTGAAACCCATAACCTCAATAGCTACGGATACTCGTTTGTCAAAGGCGATTACCTAGACCACGAAAAGTACGGTGAGGTTGGCACCATTAGTCAGGTCGATACCAATTGGATTAACAAGATGACTGACAACTCGGTTGGTTTGATGTCTTCAATCGTTTATAAAAATGATACTGACAAACTAAACGTCAACGCAGACATTGCAGCCAGTGAAATGGCCTCATTATTGCATGCTGATGAACTAGTCCTATTAACCGACGTCTGCGGAGTGAAGGTCGAAGACGAAATGCTAGAAGAGTTGACCCACAAACAAGCAATCGAATTAATCAAGGAACACTACATTGTCAGTGGGATGATTCCAAAGGTAAAAGCAGCCTTAGATGCGATTGATCACGGTGTCGAAAACGTCACAATTACTAATAACTTAGAAGAACACGGAACAACAATTATTGATTAGGGGATGACAGGAATGGAAAACGTATTACCAACTTATAAATATTTTGATATCGAACCAATTGACGGACACGACTGGCATATCATCGATGCCAACGGCAAGGAGTATGTCGACTTCACCAGTGGAATTGGTGTCTGCAACTTAGGATACAGTAATGAACAGGTTAAAACTGCTGTGGGTGAACAACTAAACCACATTTGGCACACTTCCAACCTATACATTAATTCGATGCAAGACCAAGTCGCTGGCAAGCTTTGTCCAGAAGGCTACCTAGCATTCTTATGTAATTCAGGTACCGAAGCCAATGAAGCAGCGTTTAAGATTGCACGTAAGTACACTCACAAGAAAAAGGTACTCGCATTTAACTATGGCTTCCACGGTCGTACCTATGGATCACTATCATTGACCGGATACGAAGCCATCCAAAGTGGTTTTACGCCTTTAGTTCCCGGCAGTGAATTTGCCGAATACAACGACGATAAGGCACTAGATTTCATCGATGATGATTGTGCCGCAGTCATCCTAGAAGCGATTCAAGGAGAAGGTGGTGTTAACGTCGGAAACACCGAATGGCTAAAGAAGGTCGAAGTTAAGTGTCATGAAACTAACACCTTATTAATTGTCGACGAGGTCCAAGCGGGGATGGGCCGTACCGGATACAAGTTTGCCTTTGAATACGCTGGATTGAACCCAGATATCATCACCTGTGCAAAAGGCTTAGGCAATGGTTTACCGGTTGGTGCAATGCTAGCGAAAAAGGGATTAGCATCAGCATTTGGCCCAGGCACTCACGGCAATACATTTGGTGGCAATAAGGTCGTTATGGCCGCTGCCAATGCCGTTTTAAATCAAATGACACCCGAATTTTTGAATGAAGTCAAACTAAAGGGTGAATATTTATTCCAAGAACTAAATACGCAATTACTACCACTTAAAAATGTCGAAAAAGTTTCCGGTCGTGGATTCATGGTCGGCATTCACTTAGCCAATTCAATCGACGTCGCAGATGTGATTAAACAATTACAAGAAATTGGGATGCTAACAATCTCAGCTCGTGCCAACACATTGCGTTTACTACCACCATTAATCATGGATAAAAAGGCTCTAGAATGGGGAGTTCAACAAATCAAAAACGTTTTAGAAAAGGAAGTGGCAGCATGTTAAATAATATTTTTTACGGTAGAAGTTTACTAAATATCGACGATTTTTCCGCCGATGAAATTAACTACCTAATCGATTTCGCAATTCATTTAAAATACTTAAAGAAAAATAACATTAAACACGAATTTTTAGCCGGTAAGAACATTGCCTTATTATTTGAAAAACCATCAACCAGAACTCGTTCATCATTTGTGATTGCCATCAACGACTTGGGTGGACATTCCGAATACCTTGGTACAAACGACATTCACTTCGGTGACGAAGAATCAGTTTCAGACACCGCCAAGGTCTTAGGATCAATGTATGACGGAATCGAATTTCGTGGATTCAAACAACAAGACGTTGAAACACTATCAAAATACAGTGGTGTTCCGGTTTGGAACGGGCTAACCGATGACAGTCATCCAACCCAAATGTTGGCCGACTTCATGACCATGAAGGAAAAGTTTGGCAAGCTAGAAGGCCTTACATTAACCTATGTTGGTGATGGTAGAAACAACATGGCCAACTCACTATTAATCACCGCAGCTTTGCTTGGCGTAAATGTACACATCGTTGCACCAAAATCATTATTCCCATCCAAGGAAAACCAAGAACTAGCGCAAAAATACGCTCAACAATCTGGCGCTGAAGTCCTAATCACCGACGATGTCGATTCCGGGGTTAAAGATTCCAATGTATTATATACGGATGTTTGGGTATCCATGGGTGAAGATAATTGGGATGAAAGAATTCAATTATTAAAACCATATCAAGTTAATATGGAAATGATCGAAAAGACAGGGATGAAAGATGACGAAATCATCTTTATGCATTGTCTACCATCTTTTCATGACAACAAGACCACAAAAGGACAGTATATTGAAGAAAAATACGGCTTAACCGCATTAGAGGTTAGTGATGAGGTATTTAATAGTAAATATGCTTGGCAGTTCACAGAGGCCGAAAATCGTATGCATTCGATTAAAGCAATTGTCGCTGTAACCTTAGGTAACTTGTTTATTCCAAAAGCATAAATAAAAAGACCGAATCAATATGATCCGGTCTTTTTTTGTTATTTATATGATTTCAAATCATGTTGGAACCAATCGATACTCTTTAGAAATTTGTTAGCATTAGCTTTATTTTCAGTTAGAACGATTTTATTATTAATGATAACTTTCTTTTCACCGATGGTTTTATAGTTCTTCATAGTGGTTCCATTTGTTAATGTAAAGCCTTTTTTATGAGCTCTTAAGTAATAATTTTTTCCAGATTGGCGATACTCTACCTCATCATAAAAGTCATTACCAGTTAAATAGCTTGCTATATTTTTTTTAAAGTTAATTTTTCCGTGGGATAGTTCGCCAAAGTAAATGTTTTTCTTTCCAAAATATACAAACCACATCCTATTATAAAATGTGTATGGTTTAGAAGTAGTGTAATATGATTTACCTTGAAGATTCTTTGGAACACCAACGTGCCATTTGTAAGTCTTTGTTGATTGTTTGTGAGACTTAGCAAAGGCTGTATGTTCATGACTGGCAGCAAATCCAGCGCAAACAAATAATGTAATTGCAAAAATAATAGCTAAAAATTTTGATCTATAATTAATTTTCATTATAATCCCCCTAATCATTATGTAATCAATTATTAATATATACTAATGATAATATAAAAACAACGGTTATTTATGATTGTTGAACAAAATAAAAAGACCGGATCAATTTGATCCGGTCTTTTTTACTCGTGTTTAACACAAGAAAAGAGACAACCTACAAAGTTGTCTCTTTTATAATTAATATTGATAACAGATAAGTAGCAATTACTTTGGCGTAAACCCACGTCCCCGCGGACTCAACGAAGATTTTTGTGTAATCTCATAATTACTCAGTTTATCTGTTAGTAAAATTTAGTAGTAGTATAAACTGTTGTCCATACCTCCCCAACTAGTTCCCTAGAAGGTGAAGCATCATCAAGCAATTATTAATATTTAATTTTAAATTACTGTTATTAGCTGCTAACATTTCACTGTTAATTAACGTTTCACCGTTAAGCATGCAGCTAAAGGATACTGAGATAACCAACAACAGTTAATTCTCCATCTAAATAATCTATATTGATTATGTTGATTCGGGAAAATTAACTGTCAAAGGTCATCTCAATTCTATTTGTTTAGAATTGAAACAACTTCTGACATCAATTTTCCCTTGATAGAATGATCTTTCGACGCTCCTGGATCAAAAGTTAATTCAGTCATATGTTGTTCACTCCTTTTTACTAGTTTTATTACAATGTTTATTTTACACCAATTCTTATATTTTGACAACATTTCACTTATAAATTGATATAAATATTTTTCATCATCTAATCAAAATGCCAAAAGAACCTAATCATATCAATGATTAGGTTCTTTTTTTACATATTACAGTGATCCATATTTTCCATGTGGTCGTAACAAGACATACCACTCAAGTCGAGGTCTTCGACGGCAACGCCGCGTTCTTCAGCAAACGCCTTCATCAAGTCATCCATCTTGGTTAGGTGGAATTCTTGTGGGTGGCTTGGGTCATCGACTTGGATTTGGGCCATCATACCGCCATCTTCGTGTTCGATGATGTGGCAGTGATACATGAAGACGCCGGGGTGGTCAAACCATGCTTTGAAGCGAACTGTTTCGTCAGGGTTAACGCCGATGGTGTCCTTTAGACCGGTTTCATTAGGGTATGGAGCATGGCCATCTCTGTCCAATACTTCAAATTGGCAACCATGCATGTGGAATGGATGAACCATTCCGTTTTCACAGTCGTTGGTGTTGGTAACTTCCCAGATTTCGCAGTTACCCATGGTTTGTTTGGCATCGATTCTTTCCATATCAAACTTCTTGCCATCTAGGGCAACTTCTTCATCCATACCGGACATAACGACTTTTCGGACGGGTGTGTTCTCAGTAACTTTGGGTGTGTTCATTTCAAATAGGGTGTCGGGAATAACTCTGTTATCTTCTGCGAATTCATGGATTCTAAAATGCATGATGGGGACATCGTCAGAATATAGGACAACTTCATCTCCCGGTTTGTATTGACCGAAATCAACGACAATTTCTTGTCTTTCGGCACAGGTAATCATTAGGTGGGTAAACTTAACAGGGTGGGTTAAGAGGCTACCGTCACCTGCGATTTGGGTGAATTCAAGGTCGTCTGAGAAGTGTAAACGCCATTCGCGACGGTTGGCACCATCTAATAGACGAAGACGAACCTTTTGGGTGGTGACGTCAAAGTATGGGTTAACAGTTCCGTTAATCATTGCGGTAGGACCTTGAACGCCATCTGGGTCATAATCAGCCTTGTAATCCCATTGATTGTCTTCATGGAAACGACGATCTTGTAAGATAACGGGAATATCGTCGACACCGTAATTACGTGGAATTGGTAGGGTTGCTTCATGTTCATCCTTGACGACAACAGCGGTAGCTAGGCCGTGCCAAACTTGTTCGGCGGTTGATGGGCATGGATGAGCATGCAACCAAAGGGTGGCTGCGGGTTGATCACACTTGAAGTTTAAAACCTTACTTTCACCTGGGTAGACAGGGGTGTGACAACCACCATCGATATCACCGGGAACATTTAAACCGTGCCAGTGATAGGTAGTTAATTCAGGTAATTCGTTCTTAACAGTGACGTGAATGTTCTTACCACGTTTGAATAAAATGGTCTTACCTAGTAATGATTGATTGTATCCCCATGTCTTAGTGGCTTGACCGGGCATGATTTGTGCTTCACCAGCTTGTGAGGTAACTGTGTAGTACATGTCGGTATCGGTCTCTTTGTCAGGGGTAAGTAATTCTGGAACCTTTAACTTTTGTTGTTCCACGTTAGGTTCTTCCAAAGGAATGTAACCACCATCGTGGGTGTTAAAAGCGGGTTCATAAAAGAAATAATCCTTGTAGACTTTTTCGGTAGACATAAAAAAATAACCTCTCTTTTTTCAAGATTGGTTATAGTATATTCTAGTTTATATCCATTTGCAATTAATAACCATTATAAACTAGTATGTATTAAAAAAGAGACGATTTAATCGTCTCTTTTTATTGTGATCAATAATTATATTATTGTTCAGTGTACCATGGGTAATGGAAGTTACCTTCACGGTCAGTACGTTCATAAGTGTGAGCACCGAAGTAGTCACGTTGTGCTTGTAGTAAGTTAGCAGGTAATACTTCAGCACGGTATGAATCGTAGTAGTTAACAGCTGCTGAAAGTGATGGAACTGGAATACCAGCCTTAGTTGCAAGAGCAACAACATCACGAGCATCTTGTTGGTACTTGTTAGCGATTTCTGAGAAGTATGGATCTAACAATAGGTTAGTTAGGTTTTCATCCTTTTCGAAAGCGTCAGTAATGTTTTGTAGGAATTGGGCACGAATAATGCATCCTTCACGCCAGATTTGAGCTAGTTCACCGAACTTCAAGTTCCAGTCATATTGTTCTGAAGCGAAACGTAGTTGTTCGAAACCTTGAGCGTAACTCATAATCTTACCGAAGTATAGAGCCTTACGTACACGTTCTACTAAGTCCTTCTTTTCGTCATCGTTGATGATGTCTGAAGCCTTAGGACCGTTTAATACCTTAGCTGCTGCAAGACGTTCGTCTTTTAGCATTGAGATGAAACGAGCGTAAACTGATTCAGTGATAACTGATTGGTCAGTACCAACTTCCATGGCATCTTCTGATGACCACTTACCAGTACCCTTGTTAGCACCACGGTCTAAGATCATGTCAACGATAGGCTTGCTCTTGTCAGCACCTAAATCGTCTTTTCTAGTTAAGATATCAGCAGTAATTTCGATTAGGTAACTGTTTAGTTCACCCTTGTTCCATTCCTTGAAGATATCAGCTAATTCGTCAATGTCGATACCGGCACCGTTACGAAGAATGTCGTAACTTTCGTCGATTAATTGTTCATCACCGTATTCAATACCGTTGTGAACCATCTTTACGTAGTGACCTGCACCGTTAGGTCCGATGTAAGCAACACATGGCTTACCATCGCTAGCCTTAGCAGCGATTTGAGTTAAAACAGGTTCAACTAGCTTGTATGCTTCTTCTTGACCACCAGGCATTAGTGATGGACCGTGTAAAGCACCTAGTTCACCACCAGAAACACCCATACCAATAAAGTTGATACCAGATGCATCTAGTCTAGCGTTTCTTTCGATTGTGTTATGGAAGTTAGTGTTACCACCATCGATTAAGATATCACCCTTGTCTAATAAAGGTAATAGTGAGTCGATAGTTGCGTCAGTTGGCTTACCAGCCTTAACCATCATAACGATACGACGTGGAGTTTCTAGTGAGTTAACAAAATCTTCAACAGAGTAACTTGGTACCAAGTTCTTGTCTGCGTGATCCTTCATTACCGCTTCAGTCTTTGAAGCTGAACGGTTAAAAATACCTACAGTGAAGCCGCGGCTTTCAATGTTAAGGGCTAAGTTCTTACCCATAACAGCCATTCCAACAACACCAATGTTTGCTTTTGAGTCAGCCATTATAAACCTTCCTTTTTAAAGAAAATTGTGTATAAATATACACTTAGATTTTAACATTTTAATGATTAAATGTCATATAAATTATTTTTTTGAGTTAAAAACCCAAGCTCTGCCATCACGAGCTAGTAATTCGTCGGCAGCATCAGGTCCCATTGAACCTGGTGTGTAGTTAGGGAAGTCTGGTTTGTCAGTATCCCAAACATGTCTGATAACATCGGCGAATTCCCAAGCACGACTTACTTCGTCCCAACTGGCAAAGTTAGTAGCGTTACCCAAGATAGCATCGTGAATTAAACGTTCGTATGGTTCTGGAGTAGCAGCCTTTTCTTCGTCACTTTGAGTGTGAGTTAAGTCTAGTGGTTGCATTTCCATACCTTGACCAGCTTGCTTTCCGTTTAGACGTAGGATGATCTTGTTAACAGGGTCTACGAATAAAGTAAGCACGTTGTTGTTTAATTCGCTTTCAGTTCCCTTAGCAGAAGCAAAGATGTCTACTAGAGGTTTCTTGAATACAACATCGATTCTAGTAAACTTGTCGGTTAGCATCTTACCAGTTCTGATGTAGAAAGGAACGTTCTTCCAACGTTTGTTTTCGAACAATACTTTACCGGCAACGTAAGTTTCGGTAATTGAATCGTTAGGAACGTTGTCTTCGTGACGGTAATCTCTTTGGTCACCGTTTGCACCATATTGTCCACGAACGAAGTTTTGACGAGCTTCGTCTTCAGTGTAAACATGCATGCTTCTTAGTGCACGAATCTTTTCTCTGCGGATGTCTACGTCCTTGAATGAAATAGGGTCTTCCATTGCAAGGATAGTAAGCATTTGCATAGTGTGGTTTTGTACCATATCACGTAGGGCACCTGAACCATCATAGTATCCGGCACGTTCTTCAACACCTAGCTTTTCAGCAAGGGTTACTTGAATGTTGTCAATGTACTTGTTGTTCCAAATACCTTCGATTAATGGGTTACCAAAACGTAATGCAATAATGTTTTGAACCATTTCTTTACCCAAGTAATGATCAATTCTGTAAACTTGGTTTTCGTTAAATGATTTAGCCAAAGCATTGTTCAATTCTTCAGCTGTGTCGTAGTCACGTCCGAATGGTTTTTCGATAATTAAACGGTTGAAACCGCCATTGTCTGATAAACAGTTGTGGGCTTTTAAGTTTTTAGCTACAGTTCCAAAGAAGTTAGGAGCCATGGAAATGTAGAAGATACGATTTCCTTCAATATCATATTGTTGGTCTAACTTGTTTGCATAGTCACTTAATGCGTCGTAATGTTCTGGATTAGTTACGTCGTGTGACATGTAGTAAAAATGACTAGCGAAAGCTTTTGCTTGTTCTTCGCTGTCAGCGTTGGCACTTACAGAGTCCAAGATTACTTCGCGGAACTTTTCGTCGCTCCATTCACGACGACCAGTACCGATTAATGCAAAGTGATCGTTATCTACGTAACCTTTTTTGTATAGGTTAAAAATAGATGGATATAATTTACGTTTAGCTAGGTCACCTGTTGCACCAAAAAGCATGAACAAGGCACGAGTTGCTGTTGCCAATTACCGTCACTCCTTATAGAAAAATTTTAACGAATCAAATGAAATATCTTTCATTTTCGGTTAATAATACAAGGTTATTATATAACACCATGCTAAATTAAAAAAGTGTTTTTAATCCATAGCACAAAAGAAATGTAAACGCTTTACTAAAATTTAATAATTTAAACATCTCTTAATGGATATTATGCTCTCAAATGAATTATAATTGTTGTTAGAACATTTGAATAAGGGGGAGGATTCATGAAGAAAAGAACAGAATTAGGACTTCGTTTAGTATTTTTCTATTCACTATTGTTAAATTCCGGTGCCGCATTCATGTGGCCACTAGTAACGATGTACATTGATGACTATTTACATAAGTCACTACTAGTGTCGGGGGTATCTCTGCTATTTATTTCCGGTTTTACCATTATTGGTAATTACATCGGGGGTTATCTATTTGATCATTGGTCAGCATATAAAGCGGCCTTGATTGGTATTACCGTCTCGACGGCCGCCATTTTAGCACTAATTTTCTTTCATGGATGGCCTACCTTTGCGATTCTAATGGTAGTTTTAGGGTTTGGAGACGGGATTAACCTTACACTTCTAAACTCATATGCTACCAACGTTAAGAGTAAGGACACCAGAACGGTATTCAACATCCTATATGTCGGATTAAACATCGGGGTGGTAATCGGAACTGCGATGGTTGGATACCTACTAAAATATGGTGTCGCCATTGTCTTTATGACCGCAGCGGTATTTTACATCTTGCTATGGTTACTTACTTTTGTATACTTTAACATCGACTTTTCAGACTACGATAACAGCATTCCAAAAGAAGAAATCAAGGAAGAAAAAGAGGGTATTTTAAAGTCCAACGTTCGACTAATCTACCCAATTTGTATCATGGTATTTACCGTCTACTTGAGTTATACATTGTGGGAAAGTGTTATGTCGGTCCACATGGTTAAAATGGGGATTCCGTTTGAAGCATACTCAATGCTTTGGACTGTTAATGGTCTGATGATTGTATTTGGACAACCTATATTAAATTACGTAAGTAAACGACTAAAAATTCATTTAAATCACCAAGTTTTCTTGGGAGTATTTATCTTCGCAATTTCGTTTTACTTCCTAGTTTACGCAAAGACATTCCCAGTCTTTTTAGCCATCATGATTTTCCTAACATTTGGTGAAATGCTGGGCCTACCTGATGTACCAGCTTGGATTGATCAACTATCGACCAAGTCGGAAAAGGGTAAGTACCAAGGGATGTTCAATGCGTTGATGTCAGCCGGACGTGCAATTAGTCCACTATTCGCAGGATTATTTGTTGAAGGCTTTGGCTACAATCCATTGTTCATCTTCGTTACCGTTTTAATGTTAGTCGCATTATTCGCGGTTATGATTATCAGTCGTAAAACAGAATAATAAAAACAAAAAAGGGTTCGTTTCGATATGAAACGAATCCTTTTTATTTATCGTATTTTTTTAATTCATCATAGACTCTGACCACGTCTCGATCAGTTCCACGAAGTTCGAAGTCGGTCACAAATGGTGCATCAAATTGTTTAGCGTAACGTTTGGCAGTTAAACAGTATTGTTCGTTGAAGTTCTTGTTACCTGAACCGATAACCCCAATACAGTATTTAGCGTTGTCGTTGTAGTCGATGTATTCGCCTAAAGTGTTGGTCATCATTTCTTTGACGCCGTTATCAATGCCGTTGCCGCCATCTAAATATGTTGGCACGAATGCGAAGAAATTGCCGGTTTCATCAGCAAAGTCTGATTGATCGGTGATTTCCTCTAACTCAATTAATGGGTTATTTTCGTCGTCATTATGTACGTTTTTAGCATATTCTTGTAAGTTGGTCACAAAGTTACGCGTGTTACCAGCCACTGAAATATATAGGATTCTAATTGGTTTCAATGTTTAGCTTCCTTTCAAGGCAAAATAAAAAATCTGTTAGAAATATATTCTAACAGATTTAAAAATTATATATTAGTCTTTACTTTCTTCATCTTTTTGTTCTTCAGATGATTTTTCAGCCATAGCCTCGTGGTTATCACGTAAATCGTCTACTTCGAATAAATCGATGAATGAGTTTTCAAAGTGTAATACCTTAAATGTGAAAGTATCTACCTTGAATTCAGTACCAGGTTTGATTTGAATACCTGGGTTATTGTCGATAAAGTAACCGGAAAGGGTAACGCTATCAGATTTGCTGAAGTCTTTGATTTCAGTCTTGAAGTAACGTTCAAAATCATAAGTAGTCATCTTACCACTTACTTGGTAAGTACCCTTAGGTTGCTTGAAGACGTATTCGTTGGTTGCTGGATCGATTTCGTCTCGAACAGTACCGAATAGTTCTTCATAAATATCTTTATCAGTAATAATACCTGAAGTACCACCGTATTCATCAACTACGACAACAATAGGAGTTCTCATAGTAATCATCTTTTGAAGCACTTCAGTAATTTTCATTGTTTCAGGAACAGTTCCAATATCACGAATTAAACGTTCAACTGGGATGTTTGAGTTCACTCTTGATTGACGAACAAGGTCGTAACAGTAAACGTAACCTAGAATGTTATCTTTGTTGTTGTCGATAACAACTGGAATACGACTGAATTTTGATTGTAGGTATACTGTGATGGCATCATCCACTAAGGTGTTGATGTCCATAACAGTCAATTGAGTTCTATCAATCATGATGTCCTTGGCAACCTTATCGTTAAAGTCAAAGGCACGTTGCATGTATAGGTAATCGTATTTTTCAAGATCACCATTTTCAACGGCTTCTTTTGAGATGCTTAGGATTTCAGCTTGTGACATTGATTCGTCACTTTCGTCTGTCATCTTAAGACCCATTAACTTAACAACACCAGCGGCACTGACGTTGATAGCCCAAACACCAGGATAGAAAATTGTGTGGAAGTAATGAAGTGGGGTAGCCACGTAACCTAGAATTCTTCTAGGCATGGCGATACTGATGTTCTTAGGAACAACTTCAGTAAATACCACTTCTAAATAGGTAAGAATCAAGATACCAATTACACCACCAATGGCGTGAGCGGTACCAGCAGCGACAACTCCAGGCTTTAATTCAAGTAAATCAAAGATGGCGTCAACGATAAGACTTTCACCAACCCAACCCATGATGATACCACAGACGGATACACCCACTTGGGTGGTTGATAAATAGTCATTTAGGTTAGTGATCATGTGCATTTCACGAGCAAGCTTCTTTGACTTACCCTTATTTTCTTCTTCTTCTTCCAACATACTGTATCTGGTTTGTACTAAGGCAAACTCACAGGCAACAAAGTATGCGGCAAAGAAGAATGCAATCAATACAATAACGATTTGAAAGAATATCGCACCACTATCCAACAGAACATTCCCCGTTTCTTAATAAAATTTATATAATGTCTACATTATACCTTTTATGTTTATTTTTTTTAAGTAATTTAATGAATATAATAACGTATTTTCACTAAAAAAGATTTAAAAAAGTGAAACTTTAGTCAAAAATTTAACATTTATTCTACATATATAGTGTTACACATTTGCCTCAGCAATTAAACTAGCTAGCTTATCGCGGTTCCATAGGTCGATATCCAACTTCTCGCTCGCTGAGATGGCGTGAGGGGTGAAGTAGCTGTTAGTAATGACCACGGCCTTCTTACAATTGTAGTAACTACGACCTGAGTTGGCCTCTTGAACAGCCTTAATGCCGACAGGACTGGCGTATAGTTTGCATTGGAATACATAACTCGTGTCACCATTTTTGGCGTAGACATCGACTCCGAAGTCGCTGCTGCCCTGAGTGCGTTTGATATCTGAGAAACCAAGTGCCTTGAGCAAGTCACAGGTAAAGGTCTCAAACTGATAACCGTCAAAGTTATCAATCGTTGCCAGCTTTTGTTTGGATTGATAATCCATGAATGATTGATACTCGTCGGTCACGTGGGCATCCGCTAGTTGATCCTTTTGTGCTTGAAGACGCTTGATGTCTTCTACTAGACTATCGTGTTGGGTGGTTAACTCATTTAGCTGTTGGTATTTGATGTTTAGCTCATTGATTTGCTTGCTTAACTGATTACGGTAAGCTTTTTGCGATTCGATTCGTTCACTCATATCGTCTAATTGACGTTTTAACATCGCTAATTGATTTAGATATGGCGTTGATTGCGCCTGATATTGCTGCTTAGAGATGTCGACGACCTGGGTTTGATACGCCATCTGTTTGGACATGACGGGTGTCTTTTTAAACGTGTATGTCTGATGACGACTGAGATTGTTTTTAATAGTATGAATAAAGTGTTTATCTGATTTTGGTAGGATGTAGTAACCGATGACCATCATTGTAAAAGCAATACATAGTGCGTTTAGCTGATTGTTTATGGTTTGCATGGAAACGACGGCTACCACGATGTCGATAATTTTTAATGTAATTAGGATATATATAAATCGACGAATGAAGTGACTGATTTTCACGTCTAAACTTCCTTTTTAAGATTTGATAATAACCCTATTTTATCAGATTTGACGCGGTTTCTCTATGCTTTTGAGAACGTTTGTTCTATATAAACGCAAAAAAATTAATAGCTCAGTAAGCTAATTTAATCAGCAAATAATTCTATAATGAGCCTATGTAAAAGCTTGTTGGACAAGATTCCCAAATGATGATACTTTGTGTTAGTTACATAATTATTTTTTGGAGGATGTCATTTTGAATTTAAACAAATCTAAAAAAAGAAGTAGAAAAATATTTATCGTAGCAGACCTTGTTCTTACATTCTTAATTGCTGCTTCTGCCGGATATTTATCAGGTAAATTTAATTTTTCTTCAAGTCAAAACATTATAGCTACTATTGTTGTAGTAATTATAATATCAATGATAACCCATATAATGCGTTTAAAAATGAATGATAACAATAAAAAGAGATAATAAATTATGCAATAAACTTAACACTCGCATAAATAAAAACAACACCCCATCACTGCGAATAAGACAATGGTGGGGTGTTGTACATGAATACTATAGATGTATCAACTTGCTTATTAGCAATATTAAGATCAACATTTTAAATATTGCAACTATCAATAAACGCAAAAACAATAAACGCAAAAAAATCCCCCGGTATAATACCGAGGGATTTTCTTAGCCATGATGTTTCTTTATCGTGGCGATGTTTCCGGGATGGTTATTGAATCCGTAAGAGTTAGAAACGACATATTGAGGACGATGTTTGGAAGCATCAAAAGTGCGGTATAGATAATCACCAATTATGCCCAGCGCAAGCATGATCATTCCTGATAGGACACACATTAGGGAGATTGCGAATGTAAGTGTCGAGATACCAGTGAAGATGGTGATTAATCCATAAATGATTCCAGCGATAATACTGATGAAACCGGTATAATTTACTATCTTGAGGGGGATTTCGGAGAATGAGGTGATTCCATCAGATGCTAGTCTAATCATTTTAGTTAGGGGGTATTTTGTGACTCCCGCATTTCGTTCTTGTCGTTCATAAGTTACGGCGGTTTGTTTAAAACCAACCCACGAAACAAGGCCACGAACGAATGGCTCCGGTTCGTTTAATTTGGAAAGTGCATCAACCACTTTACGATCCATTAGGCGAAAGTCACCGGTATCAAGGGGGATATCAACGTTGGCGACTTTACGCATTACACGGTAGAAGGCTTTCGCAGAGAAACGTTTGAAGAAGGATTCGCCTTCACGGATAAGGCGTTTTCCATAGACAACGTCAAAGCCTTCTTGCCACTTTTCAATCATGTTTGGGATAACAGATGGGGGATCTTGTAAATCCGCATCCATGACGACAACCGCATCACCTTTGGCATATCTAATACCGGCGGTAATTGCTAGTTGGTGACCGAAGTTTCTTGAAAATTCGACCAATCTAATGTTTTCGTATTGTGATTGTGCGTGACGGATAATATCTACGCTTGAATCGACAGAGCCGTCATCCACAAAGATAATTTCGTAAGTTTCAATTTGGCATTCCACGAAGTTTTCTAGTACTTCGATGGTGTTTTTGATGCCAGCTTCTTCATTGTAAACGGGGAGAACAATGGAGATTTTGTTAGTTTTATTTGGCATGAGACACCTCCAGATTAATAAATGCTGGAAAGGTCATATAAGGTACCGTTGCTCATGTTAGATGGTCCACCACCCATGTTCATTGATTGCTTACCACTAGGTTTGGCCATCTTAGCAGATGCGCCTTTCTTCATGGTGAAGCTCATTGAGTTGGATGAAGAAGTAGTGCTGGTTGAACCACCATATTCGCTTGCACTGACCTTCTTAGCATGTTTCTTGATCCAGTTAACAATAGTGCTGTTAGTAGAACCTGATTTACCTTCATCTAGGTAGTATTTAACTTGTCCAGATTTTACTAATTGCTTGAATTTGCTTAATGTCATTGCAGGGTCAGTTCCGTTGAAACCACCCATTGCCATGACGGCTTTCTTGGTTTTAATAATATATGGAGCAGCAGTGCCAGAATCTGCGGTTGCAAATAGGTACTTGGCATTGCCTTGGTGCTTAGTTAAATAGTTCAACAATTTGGTATTAACTGTTCCGTTACCAATTCCACCTGAGTTATTACCACCACTGGTTAAGAGATCGGGACCAGCGGTTGGAATAGCTGCAGATTCTTTAGCAAGGGTAGGGGTTAATGACCAGAAACTTGGTGCTACTGCAATTGATAGTAGCCCTACGATAACGATAGCCTTTCCGGCAGGTTTAGCTTTGAAGACAAGTAATAAGATACTTGCTAGAACTGCTACGACTAGGATTAAGACACTTAACCATGCGTAGTAGCTTGATACATACCATGCTTGTAGTCCGGCAGTAACAACGATTGCTAGTGGTAGGAAGTATGCCTTGTAATTGTTTAGACCGAAACGTTTAAACAAGTCCAGCATAGCTGCTAACCCAAGTCCAGCAAGTGCTGCAATGGCAGGAGCTAACATGATGGTGTAGTAAGGATGGAAGAAACTAGCTACGGAGAAGAATCCGTAAACCGGAACTAACCAACCTGTCCATAAAACAGTGTGTTTTTGACGAGTAGTAAGTTGGTACCATTTACGCTTAGGATCAGCGAAGCCGATGAATGCGGCAATCATACCGATAATTGAGAATGGTAATAACCAACTAATTTGTGGTCCTAAAGCTGATTGGAATAGACGAAGTGGACCAGCAGTTCCGATGTTAAATGCACCACCGGCACCACCCATGCCGCCTTTACCGTTCATCTTCATACCACCGCGGTTGTTTCCACCAGGGAAGTTACCACGAGATTTCATATTCTTAGATGGGTTAAACTTACCCATCTTGCCACTTGGTGGCGTCATCTTGTTGTTGCTGTTTGATTTGGTGTTACCACCAGGTTGGTTAGAACTCTTAGAAGAGCTGCTACCCATACCCTTGAAGGCACCACCGGTACCAGTAGTTTGACCTAGTAATCTTTGAGTACCGTTGTATCCAAAGGCTAGTTCTAATACTGAGTTGTGTTGTGATCCACCTTCATATGGACGGTTATTAGCTGATGTCATGTCAACTGATAGTGGCCATGATAGGGTGAATACGACTAAAGCGATTGTGGCAAGTGATAACTTACCAATCTTTTTCTTCCATGAATCGTTTGATGCTAACCAGTAGAAGATAAGCATTGCTGGAATAATCATGAAAGCTTGTAGCATTTTAATGTTAAACGCGAATCCGATGGTAGCAAAACTTCCGATTAACCAGTACATGTTGTGCTTGTTAATGGATTTTTGTAGCATCCAGATTGCTAACAATAGGAAGTAGATTAGAGTAGCATCCATATTGTTGGTACGAGAGTCAGCAACAACAATGGGGGTAATTGTCATTACTAACGCTGCGATTCTACCCGCGAATCGACCAAAGTAAGGAGTTACTAGTCGATACATTAGGTAGACGGATCCGACACCGAATAATACTGATGGTAGGACCACACTGAAGTTTGAAACACCAAGGATTTTAGCTGAGATAGCCATGAACCATAGGGCAACAGGTGGTTTATCGACAGTGATGTATCCGGCTGGATCAAAACTGGCATACCAGAAGTTTTTAAAACTCTGGGTCATACTAGTGATGGCGGAAGTATAGAAGTCGTTGGCAGAACCAGTCTTCCATGTTCCGTAACCGTACAAGCCTAATGCAATTAGGAGAATAATGGCTAACACCCAATCGACTTTATGTCGTTGGAAGAAGTTAGGCTTCTTGTCTGTCGGTTCATTCATTGGCAGATGCCTCCTTTAATTCAGTTTTTCTAAATACCCAATACTTACTTAATAGGAAGTTAGTAGGCGTAGTGACTAGAAGTGTGATTAGGGGGATAATGCTGGCAATAACGTGGAAATAGTTACTTGCCACCTCGGTCACTAAGATACTCAATGTCCATGTTAAAAGGTAAGTAAGGTAGTATTTAACGACGATCATCCAGTCATGGTTGGCTTTAAATACCCACTTTTGATTAATGGTTAGACCAATAATCGATGTAATACCGTATCCAATCGCCATTGCAAAAGTAGGAGAAGTTGCTTTATACAACATTGAATAGATAAGATAAGTTAGAATAGTATTGATAAGACCAACAATTCCGAATTTAAAAAACTGCCGCAAAATATTTATCATGGTTGGGTACTTCCTTTTTTGGAATGATTTAAGTCTAGTTTAAGAAAATTAAACTAATCTTAAAGCAATCATAAACATAACTTAAATAACAAAATTAATTGAAATCGAAAGGAATGATTAACATGGATGGTTTAAATATCTTAATCGTCGAAGACGACGAAAACTTAGCAGCCAGTGTGGCTCAATTCTTATCACCAATCGGAAACACAACGGTGGTAAATGATGGTTTTGAAGGCCAAATGATGGGCCAAGATAACATCTATGACATCGCAATTTTAGATTTAATGCTACCGGAAGTCAGTGGATACGATATCTTAAAACATTGGCGAGTAGACGACGAAATCGACATGCCCGTTTTAATTTTGACTGCCAAGGACACCATGGCCGATAAGGTGCATGGGTTCGAATTAGGCGCCGACGATTACTTAACTAAGCCATTCCATCGTGAAGAACTAATCCTTCGTGTAAAGGCCTTGTTAAAGAGAACAGGTCGTCTTGGTAACAACAACACATTGTCAGTGGGCGAATTTAATGTTGATTTAGGTCGCCACTACGTTGAATACCAACATCAAGAATTGAAACTAAACGGAAAAGAATACGACCTATTGGTCTACTTCATGCAAAATCCTTCTACTATTATTACCAAGGACCAAATATTCGATCGTTTATGGGGATTTGATTCTGAAACTTCATTATCAGTAGTTGAGGTATACATGAGTAACTTAAGAAAGAAGATTAAACAAATTTCTGGAGAAAACCCAATCAAGACCCTAAGAAACGTAGGGTACATGCTAGAAGGATCTAATCAATGAGAGATCGCATCTTAGAGCACAAACAACAAATTAAGTTATTCATTAAGGAACTAATTGGTTTTGCGATTTTATTTGCGATTTTAGGATTAATTGTTTACTTCTTCTTCCAAAAGTCGATTTACTCCAACATCGACGCTGGATTGAACCGCCAAAAGGAACGAATTGAAAGAAATACTTACGCCAATGAAGGTCCATTGAGTGTTAATCAACGTCCCGGTGGTTTTAATCCGTTTAACAACTACAACAATAGTGATTTTCAGACTAACGTGATTGTCTTCAATAAAAAGGGAATTATTTCCAATAGAGGGATGCTTGGTCAAAGAAACTACAAGCTATTGAGTAAGTTGACCGTTAAGAATAGAAAATTAAATCAAGTTGAAGAAATTACTTTGTGGTCTCACAATTATGTGACCACGTTTAGAGGGATTCTATTAAAGGTGTCCGACGACAACACCAATCCCGAATATGCGGGTAATTATGTATTGATTTTGCAAAATATCGATGCTGATTTACTTGCCTTACACAGTTTCGTCGAAGCATTGATTGTGACCTTGATATTCTTCTGGGCAATCGCGATTTTAATTGCTTACTACCTATCTAAGTCGAGTATGAAACCAATCATTAATTCATGGCACAGACAAAAGGAATTTAGTTCCAACGCCGCCCATGAATTGAGAACGCCATTGACGGTTATTCAAAACCAAATGGAATTCTTGCTAACCAAACCAAACGATAAAGTCGTCGATCAGATTCAACCGGTATCGACGACATTAGAAGAGGTTAAGCATCTAAAGGTCTTAACCCAACGACTATTGACGCTAGCGCGTTCTGATTCCAACATCGTCCAAGCGCAACTCTCCGATGTCGAATTGAAACCATTCTTTGAAGGTGTCTTGTCACCATTCAATGAGATTGCCACAAGTCAAAACAAGTCATTTGTCGACACTATCGATGTCGATGGAACTGGCCATATTGATGCCGACTTGATTAAACAATTGGTGGTTATCCTAATTGATAACGCGATGAAATACACACCAAAGGGTGGCACCGTTGCTGTTAAAATTGTAAAGAACCACAGTAATCTAAAGATTGTGGTTTCAGATACTGGAAACGGTGTTCCTGACGAAGACAAGGCGCGTATCTTTGAACGTTTCTACCGTACAGATAAGTCTAGAAATTCAAAGACTGGGGGAACTGGTCTGGGATTATCAATCGCTAAATGGATAGTCGATCAACACCATGGTCGAATTCATGTCCGTGATAATCACCCAACTGGATCAATTTTTACAGTAAATATTAATTTATAAAATATTAAATATTACAAAGTTTTTCTAAAATTTAATATGGAATTGGCTTTCTTTTACCCCTCCGGCTCTGTTACAATATGCAATAATGATAAAACGATAAGAGGAGGTGTATAAGATATAAATTAATTTTTTAATTTCTTTATATCTTTATATGAGAAAAAAAGGATTATGGTTTTCGATTGTTGCCGTAATCGGTTTGATGCTTGCTAGCACCTCTGTACCAGCGATGGCTGATGCAAGCAACGCTAACACATCAAATACCGTTTATGACATGTCAGAATGGCAAGGCAGTCTTACCGATACCCAAGCCCAACAATTAAAAAATGAAGTACCATTTGTTATTTTGAGAGTGCAATACGGTAGTGCCTATGCCGACAAGACATTTGAACACAATCGTGATCTAATGGACAAGTACGGTATCCCATACGGTGTATACTCATTTAGTCAATACGAAAATCCTAGTGATGCCGCATATGAAGCTAAGGTGCTATACAGCCGTGCACCACGTGCAAGATTTTACGTAAATGATTATGAATCACAAACCGTTACTTCTGGTGGAACCAATGAATCAACCGATGCATGGTTGAAGGCATTGAGACCATTAGTTGGTCAACGTAAGATTCTGTTCTACTCATACGCTAATTTCATGGTGCAAAACGCAGCTAGCTCAGTTGCTAACTATGACGGTTACTGGTTAGCCGCATACCAAAACAATGAACCCGCAAGAGAACATGTTCTATGGCAATTTACTGATAAATTCCATTCAAATGCATTAGGTAAAAACCTAGATGCAAGTATGTTTACCTCAAAGGATGCTAACTGGTTCATTGGTGATATTGCCGATGCCAATAATCCTGCTCCAATACCAAAGATTAAAGCGCCAAAGAGTGACCAATCTTCTAATAAGGTAAACAATAAACAAAGTGCTGCGCAACAGAATGCGGCTAGCCAAGCTAACCAACAAGCTGCCAACACAAATAACAATAGTAATGATTCAAACAATACCAATGGTGACAATAATGCCAACAGCGACAACAATGCTAACAGCAACAATAACACCAGCAATAACACCAATGGTGATAACAACACTAACAATAGCAATGATTCAAATAACAATAGTGATAACTCAGCATCAACAACAACTACTAAGCCAAAGAAAAAAGCAGTAGTTAAGAATGTTAATTACACTGCCGTTAATAAATCAATGACTATTGCAGGTGGTACTGGTTTGAAGATTTACAACCACGTCCCTGGTGATAACCATTACAAGAAGAACACTAAGGCCGTTCATAAGAGTAATTCTTACGCAACCAAGCGAGTTACTATTAACTCAATAGCTAAGAATACTTCAAATGGTCGTACTTACTACCGTGTTCTACAAAACGGTAAGGTATTAGGTTGGATCAATACCAACGGTTTGGTAACCAACGTTACTTATTCTAAGTACCGCGCAACTAAGATTGTTAGAATGCACCCAAAGGTAAACTTCTACAATCACGTTGGTAACAGTGGATTCGCTGATATTCACGTTACTAACTACGGTACCGGATACGCATACACCCCAGTACAAATCACCCAACGTGCTAAGAAAGACGGCTGGAAGAAGTACTACTACAAGGCTTACTACCAAGGTAAATTTATTGGTTGGGCTTACGGTGCAATGTTTAAATAAAAAAACTTTGATCAAAAAGACGATTCTTCGATTGAATCGTCTTTTTTTGTATCTTTTTTAAATTTTTTATTAAAAATAAACATTGATATATCAACGTTTATAACGTATTTTTAGCACTCGATGCAATTAAGTGCTAGTTTTCTCTTGACTATTTGACCAATACTGACTAATATAAGAATTGTTGATAGGAAATAAATAACTACCAACTAAATATTGAAAATAAAATAATGAAAAGGGGCTTTGATTATGGCTAACGAATTAAGAAACAGAGACTTCAATGTATTTGATCCAATGAACGATTTCTTCGGTGACTTTGGTAAGAATTTCTTCAATTCAGTTGCTGGTAATCAAATGAAGACTGACGTTATTGAAAACGAAGATAATTACGTAGTAAGCTCTGAATTACCTGGTTTCAAGAAGGATGAAATTCATCTAGATTACAACAACGATACTCTAAGTATTCATGCTACACATGACTTGAGCAAGGAAGACACCAACAAGGAAGGTAAGGTATTAAGAAAGGAACGCACTTCAAGCAACATCGCTCGTGCATTCTACCTACCTGATATCGATATTGATAATGTAGCTGCCGACTACGATGGCGGTATTTTAAAGATTACATTACCAAAGCAAGAAGTTAAGGATGAAGAAGCACACAAAATCAGCATTAACTAATTAACTCAAATAATAGGAGGGATATCTTATGGCAAACGAACTAAGAAACAATGTATTCAACGACTTTATGGATCCAATGAGCAACTTCTTTGATGGATTAGGCAGAAACATGGCTAACTCTTCAAAGATGAAGACAGATGTTATCGAAAATGATGATGAATTCGAAGTGAAAGCTGAACTACCTGGATTTAAGAAGGAAGATATCAACATTAATTACGAAAACGATACCTTAACAATCCATGCTATTCACGATTTGAATAAGGAACAAAAAGATGAAGACGGTAAGTTGATTAGAAGCGAAAGAACATCTAGCGATGTCAGTCGTTCATTCTACTTACCTGATGCGGACACTGATAAGATTGGTGCTAAGTATGACGGTGGTATCTTGGATATCATGGTACCTAAATCAGCTGAAAAGGAATCAAAGCACTCAATTTCTATTAACTAATTCAAAAAAGAGCCGTTATGGCTCTTTTTTTGTGTATTTTTTTCTGTAATATAAAGTGAAAAAATATTATAATGGAATTGTAATGATTTTTTAAGGATGATTGGAGTGTTAGTAGATGAGATTAGGTTGTTCAGGAGCGTTAGTTCTAATATTTTTACTTTTATGTGTGGTAGCTAATCCAATATTAGCGATTACTATCGGTATCATCATTGCTTTAGCGGTAATTATATACGTAGTAATTAAGAACCACGGAGAGGTAGAACAAGCGCGTTATAACAATGCTCAAAACATTGACGCCTCAATGTCAAAAGAAACATCATTCCAATTCAATAGTATGGTTTACAAGCCAGTCACATCTTCTAAGGATGACATTCCTAACATGGAAATGATCCTAAGAACTGACCCAATCAAATACATTAAGAGCGATGAATTATCAAAACGTGAACAAGACATGTTAGATTCAGGTTACTCAATGGAAAACATCAAAGTTGCCAGAATCAACGTGGTTCAAGGTTACAACGCCCAATACCAATTGTTTGATCGTTACTATGATGTCCTAAAGGTTGAAGCTGACATCACAACCGTTCCAAATCGTGCTATGACGGTATTACTAAAACAAATGGTAATGTGCTTCTACCACCAAGAATTTGGTTTAAGCATTGATGTTCAACCACATTCATTTGACGATAACATGATTAAGAAGTTCATCGAACTATGCCCAGAAGTTAACATGTCTTCTTCATACTTCGATAACGCTAATATTACTAACGAAAGATTCTTAAACCAACGCATTGATAAAGGCTGCTTAAATGCCTTCAAGAATATCATGATTGGTTACGACCTATAATATCTATCAAAAAGAGCTGCCAAGTTTTGGCAGTTCTTTTTTTATTAAAAGCAAAGTAATGTTTAGTTAAATGTTGATTTGTATTTTTTATTCATGATAAGAATGCTTTAACCTTTATAGAAAAGACATCTTACTCATAGTATCTTTGAAATATAATACATATAAAGGATTGATTAATGAATGAAAATAAAATATTGTTCAAACTGCGGTGCTGAACTATCCGTAAAGGATTCTTTTTGTGCAAATTGTGGAACAAGACAATCGTACATAGAAAATAACTCTACAAATAATTTAGAGAAAGATAGCACTAAAAGGATTCGCTTTACGGATGCCGTAACCAAGTGCTTGAAAAATGCATTTAACTTAAGTGGTGTTGCCACCAGAGCTGAATATTGGTGGTTCTACTTATTCAATCGGATAGCATTGTTTGGGGTCCTTTATATAAATGCATACGTTGGTATTAACTACAGATCAGCGATTGTATTTTCTGAAATTCATCCAGCTGTTCTGTTTTCAATTTCAGTTATATTAGGACTTGTATCCAGTGTAATAGCGATTGCATCTTTATCTGTAGCCGTTAGAAGATTACATGATACTAACCTATCTGGACGTTTTATTTTTCTTGGCTTCATTCCTCTTTTTGGTCTAATAGCGTTACTTGTCATTTTTTGTCAAAAATCCGTTGTAAACGGCAATAAGTATAGAAACGTTAGTATGGATAAGTCCAAAAAGATTTGGATAATTGTGCTGTATGTAATTTATTCAATGTTAGCAGCGTTGATATACATCGTAATATATATCAACGAGATGCATTTTATGCTTTATCGTTTGTAACAAAGCTGGAAAGGGATTTTAAATGAGTGTAAAATATTGTTCAAACTGTGGAAACCAAATGGCATATAGTGATATTTTTTGCAGTTTCTGTGGATCTAACCAAGGTGATAATCAAATAATTATTGATAAAAATAAGACCAGTTCAACGGATGTTCTAAAAGGCTACTTTAAACATTTATATACTATTGCTGGATGTTCTTCTAGAAAAGAATACTGGTTGGGTTTCGCATGGATGATGATTTTTGTTGTGGTATTCAATTTGATTTGGACATTGAGTTACGGTTCTTTACATGATTCTGCATCTGGAGTAAGACTTTTAAAATGCTTCGGGTTTATTTTTTATTTCTGTAAGTATTTCGTTTCAATTAGTCTAATATTTAGTACGTGCAGAAGACTACACGATGCTAATATATCTGGATGGTTCTTATTGTTATTGCTAGTTCCAATTTTTGGATGGATAGTAATCTTTGTGTTGCTATGTCAGCAATCACAAGAAGAAGGACAAAGAAAGTATGGTAACAAGAAACCATCAAAAGCTATTAACCATGTAATTGGATGGCTTTTAGTAATTATTTTCGGATTGTTTGCAGGAATTCATGAAATGAAGACAATCCAGTTTAAGTATGAAGAGTCTGTTAAGCTACATCGATTTGATATATTTATACAAAAAGAAAATGAAGGAAAATACTATAATTATAAGTATAATGGTTCGAATTATGATCATTAAAAAGAGCTGCCAAGTTTTGGCAGTTCTTTTTTTATTTTTATTGACTTAAATCATTAATAGATATATAAACTTAATAAGTAGTTTTTAACTTAAAATTAATTTTTTATCATAAATTACTATACATAAGTTTTACGTTTTACCGGAGTGATGATAATGAAAAAATACAGTAATACTGTTTGGACGATTTTTTTGCTATACGTTTTAATTTTATTATTTAGCGTCCACAGTTTAGTAATCTTTATTGCTGGATTGGCAATGCTTTCTATCCCAGTCGGATTAAGAAACATGCTGATTGTTGATTTCCATAATCGAACTAAATGGTTCAACGTGGTAATGACAATCGTCGATGTATTGTTATTAGCCGCAATCATTTGGATCAATATCAAATAAAAAAGCATACTTTGGCGTATGCTTTTTAATATATCCATAGCATTAACATTATTAAAATGTCCCATGAACAGTGAAATATGATTGGTGCTATTATTCCGTTTGATTCCTCTCTGGATTTACCTAATAAGATTCCGGCTAATATGTATTACATTAGTGAAATGATACTAAATAAAGAATGGGATATCCCATAAATAACTGATGAAAATAGAATAGCGTATTTTTCGCTAAAATTATCCTTTAAAAACGACTGAATTAAACCTCTGAAAAATAGTTCCACAATGATTGGTGATAGTGTTAGACTAGCAATAATACACAGTAATTGTAATTTTGGATCAGTATATCTAATTAAATTTGATAGATTGGTCTGAAAACTTTCGTGAGGTTTGGCAGTCAAAAGAACGAATGAAACCTCTAGGAGAAGTAGTTCGATTCCAATTACTACCAACCTGAAATTAAAATGATTATTGCGGAAAACATCAGTCACTTTATTGATGATTATTTTATGGTATAGATAAATAATAATCGCCATTAGGATAATAAATGCAACTAATATCTCAATAACGGCATAGAAAAAAGGTTCATCTGTTGAATAAAAGATTGGATATCGGACAAGCTCCATTAACGGTGAAAGGAATATCAAGATAAATATAAATGATGTTTTTTTCATCGTATTCACTCCTTGATTACTGTTTTTTTACTATTCGATAGATGTTCAGTTATTAATCAATTATAATTCTATAATTTTATTGCGCTGGATAATTTTTTCTAAAAAAATAAAACTGATTTTAGACAATTTTAAAAAGGGGGGGCACCAACATGAAACAAAAGAAAACCAAGAATAATTCTGTTAAATCATGGATAATTTTGATTTTCATTATTATACTTGGTAGCGCCGTTTTAGGCACGATTTATGACTTAATATCCAATATTTTTATTGTTAATAATTGGAACGATTTTCTTAAATTAGCAATTATTTCAGCAACTTGCGGGGTATTATTATTCGGTTTATACCTAATCTATAGCTTTATTTCCGAAAAAATTCATAAAAAACATCCAACATGGTTTGCCCCACAAGATCCACCATCGAAAAAATAAAAGCACACATTTCTGTGTGCTTTTTTTATTTGGCATTATTTTCCCAGCCATTTCTAGCATCGTTGGCATCGACGATGGATTGGCGTAGTTCATTTGGCTTATTGTCGATAATTGTTTTCTTTAATACTGCTAATTGTTTTTCAAACGCATCGATTTGGTCTAAAAGATTATCGGAATTGCTGGTCAAAATATCCGCCCAGACATCGGGATTGCTCTTGGCGATTCTAGTGGAATCTAATAGTCCGTTTCCCATGCTGATATCGGTGGCGTAGACGTCTATTAGAGAGTCGTTGACCGTCAAAGTTAAAGCATAGGTAATAAAATGAGGTAGGTGGCTAATAGTTGAAACGATTTGATCGTGTTTATCAGCTGAGACTTCTTTAAAACGAAGGTGTCCAGATTTCAACAATTCCTTAATTGTATTTACTTGTTGGTTGTTGCCGTTATGGTTAACCAAGAAGTATGTATGATTGGCAAGCATTTCAATCGAACCATTTTTACTTCCGGTGAGATGTGATCCAGCCATGGGATGACCACCAATGAAGGTAATACCATTATCGACTAGTTGGTTGGCCGCTTCTAAGATATTAACCTTGCTGCTGCCGACATCGGTGACAATTACCGACGATTTTAATTGTAAATCACTCAACTTCTTGATGTCTTCGATGATGCTGTTAACGGGGCTAGCCAGTATGACGACATCAGCTTGTTTGCTGCCATCATCAAAGTTAGTAGCTTCGTTGATAATTTTATGTTCTAACAAAAAATCGGTGTTTTTCTTATTGATATCGTTACCTAAAATTCGTGCATCTGGGGCAGACTTTCTGACGATTCGCGCAATACTGCTGCCGATTAATCCTAATCCGTTAATAAAAATTGTGGTCATAGTGCCATCTCCTAAATTCAAAATAAAAAACCAGCTCGATGAATACAAATCACCTAGCTGGTTTTAATTTTGATTTCGTCAAAAATCATCATTAACAAATTACCCCGACTAGGTGAATTCACACCTAGTCAGTAAAAATCAAATAAGACAATTACTACTTAGATGTGTCTACGTAATAATAGTCGCGATAATAATTTTTACTTTGGATTTGCTTATTCATGATGATTCCTCCCCGTTTATTTGTATTAATTTAAACATACGTGTTGGGTAAATACAAACATTTCTCTAATTTTTATTTAATTAAATATTTTTCGTTAATATAAACGCCTTGATATAAAGGGGTTTATCAAATATTTGCAATCGTTAAATCTAATTGTTTTCTAATTTTATTGTTGACTTTTAAAATTCAGGGAGTAAACTGAACTCAATTAAATAATTCGTCCATAAAAAAACCAATGATGTGGAGATCAAGATTGTTGTGCACGCACAGAGAGTCGTCGATGATGGGAATACGACCGAACGCAGGCAGTTAAATGGACCACGGAGGGTTCTTCCGAAAAAGAAATTGAGTACGGAGAAACGTCGGGCATACGTCAGTTGCCGGGGGTGTGAACACGCACCTCGCTGAGGAGGGATTAGTCTATTTTGATATAAACATCTATACATTTATTTGGAGTAGTCTAATCTAATTAAGGTGGCACCGCGGGGAAAATCCGTCCTTAACAAAGCATTAATTGCGTTGTTATGGGCGGATTTTTTTAATGCAATCAATTTGCGAGGTGATCACATTGTTGACCAAAGAAGAGTTACGGAATTTAACTAGTCGATATGAATACTTACCGGTGAGCTATCAGTTTAGCATCGATAGCTTTAACCCATACAAGATTGTCGAAAGCATCGACCCCAATCATCAACAATCGATGGTATTTAGCCACGATGATGGTAAATCCACAACGGTGATTGTGGAACCCAAAAAGATTATTACCGTCTTGGATAATCAGATTGTGGTGAAGGAAAAAGATGATGTTTATCAAACTACTCAGAATCCAATCGATTTTCTAAACGATTACTATCAACACCATCGCACAGTTAAAACCGCGGATGGATTTCATACAGGATTGATTGGCTATTTCGGTTATGACTTTTCTAAGTACGCCAATAACCATTTACCAAAGACCCACGATGAATTGGGATTACAGGATGTTGAATTGTTCGAACCAGATATCACCATCAACTATCAAAAGCATGAAGTTACTTTAACCAAATTAATTCTAAGTGACGATTTCAATCAAAATTTTGAAACAACCAAAGAAGAGTTAAAACATTTCGCCACTCGATTGAAGCAAATCTTAGCTGAAGAGGTTGAAACCACCGAGTACGTCGACATCACCGAATCGTTTCATAACCAATTCCAACAAGCTGAATTCAGCGAAAAGGTCGATGCAGTCAAAAGACACATCTATGACGGCGACATCTTCCAAATGATTTTATCGAATCCCTATCAAACAAAGGCGAAGGGATCATTAATCAACGTCGGAAAGTACCTAGAAGAAAACATCTACTCACCGTATCATTTCTATTTTGCCCATGACCATTTCGAATCGGTTGGGGCATCACCTGAAACTTTAATTCAAAAGACCGACGATAAGTTATTCAGCTATCCGCTAGCTGGAACCAGAAGACGGGGCAAGACCAAAGAAGAGGATGACTTCTTCGCCGACGAACTTAGACACAGTCCCAAGGAACAATCCGAACACAACATGCTAGTTGATTTAGGCAGAAACGATGTTGGAAATATCAGTGAGATTGGCACGGTTAAGGTCACTAAGTACATGGAGCTATTGAAGTTCTCAAACGTGATGCATTTGGGCTCCAAGGTAGAGGGAATTGCGAAAAAAGACATCACACCAATCGATATCATCGCAAAGACATTACCTGCCGGAACATTATCCGGCGCACCGAAATTATCCGCAATGCAAATAATTCGAGAATTGGAACAACGCAAACGTGGAATCTACGGTGGTGGGATTGGCTATATTGATTTTGCCGGTGACTTAGATTTATGTATCGGCATTAGATTGGCATACAAACAAGATGACAATTTAGTCGTTCACGCTGGAGCCGGAATTGTGACTAGCAGTGACGCGCACCAAGAATTTCATGAGTTTGAAAATAAAAGCAGAGTAATTATGGACGCGATTAAAGAAGTGGAGGCCCAACATGATTTTATTAATTGATAACTACGACAGTTTTACATTTAACCTGGTCCAAGAAATTGGCAAGTTAGTCGATCAAGAAATCCTAGTTTTAAAAAACGACGAGGTCACAGTCGACGATTTAGACCGACCTGACCTAACAGCATTGGTACTTTCACCAGGACCGGGTCGTCCGGAAGACGCCGGAAACATGAACGAGGTCCTAAAGGAATCCGTTGGTAAGGTCCCAGTATTAGGTGTTTGTCTAGGTCACCAAGCTATCGGTGAAGTCTACGGTGCTCAGGTGACCAACGCGCCAGAAATTATGCATGGCAAGACAGACATGATGGAACAAATTTCAGACAACGATATCTTCGCTAATTGTCCGAGCCACTTCACAATTGGCCGCTATCACTCACTAGTCATTGACGAAGAAAGTATTCCTGACAATTTAAACGTGATTGGAAGAGGTAGTGATGGCACCGTCCAAGCCGTGGCCGACGAACAAAACCATGTCTACGGTGTCGAATTCCATCCAGAGTCAATCATGACCGACCAATCAGCAGCACAACAAATATTTTTGAATTTCTTTAAATTAGCTAACTAGAAAGGAATGGATAACATGATTAAGACCGCAATTAAAAAATTAACTGACCAACAAGATTTAACATACAACGAAATGAACGATGTGATGAACGAAGTAATGGATGGTAGGACCGGGGACATCGAGATTTCATCCTTTCTAACCAGTCTAAGCATCAAGGGTGAAAACATCGAAGAGATTGTTGGAGCAGCAGCTTCCATGCGTGACCACGCAGCCGAATTCGACAGCCAAATCGATGCCATCGACATCGTTGGAACCGGTGGTGATCATTCCAACTCATTTAACATCTCAACCACCACTGGGATAGTCCTAGCTAGCCTGGGCATTCCAGTCGTAAAACACGGCAACCGCGCTGCTTCTTCCAAGAGTGGGGCAGCTGACATGCTTCAAGCACTTGGTTTTAACATCAACCTAACCCAAGCTGAAAGCGAAAAGATGCTAGCCGATAAAAACTTCTGCTTCCTATTTGCTCAAAAGTATCACCAAGCAATGCGCTTCGTGGCACCGGTAAGAAAGACACTAGGAATTCGCACTATCTTCAATGTCTTAGGACCATTGGCTAACCCAGCTCATGCGAAGAAACAAGTCTTAGGTGTCTATGACGAAGCATTACTATTACCTCTGGCAAAGACATTAATTCAATTAGGTGTCACTAACGGCAAGGTAATCTTTGGCACCGACGGATTGGATGAAGCATCTATCTCAGCACCAACCAAGATTGTAAACATCATCGATGGTGTGATTAGTGAAGACGAGATTACCCCAGAACAATTTGGTCTAAAACGATACGCCAAGGAAGAGATTGTTGGAGGGACTCCTGAAGATAATGCCGAAATCACTCGTGAAATTATTGATGGTAAACCAGGAGCCAAACGAGATGTTGTTTTGTTAAACGCCGGTCTGGCAATTAACACCTACAAACCAGATGTTTCAATTCAAGAGGGTATCCAAATGGCACAAGAAGCCATCGATTCTGGGAAAACCAAAAGACTATTGGATGCACTATTAGCGTATTAGGAGGTAAGCCGATGATACTAGATGATTTAGTCGCAGCGACTCAACAAAGAACTGAATATGAACAATCAATCGTTTCCTTAGCCGACCTAAAGCACGCGGTAATTGATTTACCACAAACCAATCCAAACGACGTGTATGAAAAATTTAGAAGACCGGGGATGCATGTGATTGGTGAAATCAAAAAGGCATCGCCATCCAAGGGAGAAATCGTCGATAATCTCGACTACATCGGGATTGCCAAACAATATCATGATGCAGATGTTACCGCCATTTCGGTCTTAACCGAACCCAAATACTTCAAGGGGCATATTTATTATCTTAAGGAAATCAATCAAACCGTCGATGCGGTGACACTTCGCAAAGACTTTATCATTAATCCATACATGATCTACCAGGCTAAAGCTGCTGGCGCCAAAATCATCTTGTTGATTGTGGCCATCCTATCCAAAGACCAATTGAAAGAATACTTCGATTTAGCTCACAAATTAGGTTTAGCTGTATTAGTCGAAGCCCACGATGAAGACGAAGTAGCGACCGCGCTTTCGATTGGTGCTCAAATGATTGGTGTGAATAATCGTAATCTAAAGGACTTCTCGGTGTCGTTTGCTAACAGTATTAACCTACGTAAAAAGGTGCCAGAGGATGTCATTTTTATCGCCGAAAGTGGTGTAAAAAGCATTGAAGATACTGAAAAATTAAAGGAGATTGGCGTTAACGGCGTTTTGATTGGCGAGACATTGATGAAGTCAGCTAATCCGATTGAATTCATTAAAAAAGTACAAGGTGATGCATAATGGTAAAAATCAAAATTTGCGGAATTACCAATTTAAAAGAGGCTGAGATTATCAATCAGACCAAACCAGACTACTTCGGCCTAGTCTTTGCCAGTGGTAGTCACCTAGTTGATATCGATACCGCCAGCCAAATTAGGCAAGCAGTTGATGATGATATTCCATCTGTTGGTGTATTCGTGAATGCGGAGTTTGCATTCATTAAACGACTAGTTGATGCCAAAATTATTCAAGTCGCCCAGTTACATGGCAGCGAGAATGCGGAAGATATCAAACGAATTCAAACAGATTTAAACATTCCAGTAATCGACGTAATCAACGAAGACAAGCTACATAGAAATAGTGAGGCAGACTATTTGATGGTCGATGCGCGAACATCAACGGTAACCAAAAATCAATTAAATGACGTAGATTCTAATCTGTTTGTTGCCGGTGGTATTAATCCAAACAACGCACAAAAGATAATCGATGAGACCAATCCGTTTGCGATTGACGTGAGTCGTGGCGTCGAGGTCGACGGTAAGAAGAATATTGAACCAGTAAAAGCGATTGTGGCAGTTGCCCATAACAATTAAGGAGGAATTATTATGACTAACAAAGCAGGAAGATTCGACGAGTACGGTGGTCAATACGTTCCAGAAACATTGATGAATGAACTAAATCGAATGGCCGATGAATACGAAAAGGCCAAACAAGATCCAGAATTTCAAGCAGAACTACAGGACCTATTGAACAACTACGCTAACCGTCCATCTCTTTTGTCATACGCTAAACGAATGACGGAAGACTTGGGTGGCGCGCAAATCTATTTCAAACGTGAGGACTTAAATCACACTGGTGCCCACAAGATTAATAACGTGATTGGCCAAGCGTTATTGGCAAAACGAATGGGTAAGACCAGATTGATTGCGGAGACTGGTGCCGGCCAACACGGTGTGGCCACCGCCACCATTGCGGCATTGTTTGGCATGGAATGTGAAATCTTCATGGGAAAAGAAGATACCGACCGCCAAAAGTTAAACGTCTATCGAATGGAACTACTGGGGGCTAAGGTGAACTCAGTGACCTCTGGTTCAATGGTATTAAAGGATGCGATTAATGCCGCTCTACAAGAATTCTCTGCTCGTACCGACGACACATTCTACGTGATGGGTTCAGCCACCGGACCCCATCCATATCCATTAATGGTTCGTGACTTCCAAAGTGTCATTAGTAAGGAATCCAAGGAACAATTCAAAAAGATTAACAATAAACTACCAGATGCGATTGTCGCCTGTGTTGGTGGTGGAAGCAATGCCATCGGTAGTTTTGCCAACTACATCGAAGATCCATCAGTAAAACTAATTGGTGTCGAAGCAGCCGGTAAGGGTGTTGAGACCGATTTAACCGCCGCCACTCTTGAATGTGGTAGTGAAGGGGTCTTTCATGGGATGAAATCAATCTTCCTACAAACGAAAACGGGTCAAATCAAACCGGTATACTCAATCTCAGCCGGTTTAGATTATCCAGGAGTAGGTCCAGAACATGCAGCACTAGCCAAATCAGGTCGTGCTCAATATGTCGGCATTACCGATGATGAAGCAGTCGATGCGTTTGAATACATCGCCAGAACCGAAGGAATCGTCGCCGCAATTGAAAGCTGTCATGCGGTCGCATATGTAAGAAAGCTGGCACCGACAATGAGCAAGGACCAAACAATTATATGTACACTTTCCGGCCGTGGTGATAAGGATGTCGCCGCAATTGGTAAATACAGAGGAGTTGACGTAAATGAATAAATTAGTTGAAACCATGCAAGGTGGTAATAAGTTAGTTGGATACGTTGTTGCCAACGACCCTGATATTGATACAACGATTAAAAACGTGGTGGCGTTATCCGAAGGTGGTGCCGATGTCGTCGAAATTGGGATTCCATTCTCTGATCCAGTCGCCGATGGACCGGTCATCCAACGTGCCGATTTACGTGCCTTGGCAGACGGTGAATTACCAATGGACAAGGTCTTTGCGATGGTCGATGAAATTCATCAAAAGACCGATATCACCCTTGTCTTTTTGACCTATCTAAACGTCGTCTTGCAATACGGCTACGATGAATTTTGTCATCAATGTTTAAAACATGGGGTGAGCGGATTAATCATTCCAGACCTACCTTACGAGGAACAAGATGAGCTACTACCATTCATTGATAAGTACGATTTAGCATTAGTCCCACTAGTGACCTTGAATTCAGATGATCGAATTGAGAAATTAGTGCAACACGCCAAAGGATTTATCTATCTAGTATCATCATTGGGAGTGACGGGTGAAAGGGATGAGTTCTCCAATTACCTATCTGGGATTGTCCAAAAGATAAAGGAATACACCGATGTACCAGTCGCCATTGGGTTTGGAATTCATTCAGCCAAACAAGCCAGTGAAATGAATCAAATCTCCGACGGTGTCATCATCGGAAGCTCGTTTGTCAGAATCGTCGAAGAGGATCAACAAGATGCCCCCAAGCGTCTAAAGGATTATGCTAGCGAAATCAAACAAGCAATTATTGAATAGAAAAAGCACACAATAATGTGTGCTTTTTTCATATCCTTTCAATAACTTATATAAGTTGTATAATTACATTAGCCTATAAAAAAGAAGATGATAGACATGAAATTTGGTATGAGAAAACCAAGCTGGAAAAAGTCATTATCAGCACGAACAAGAGGACGTGCGGTACGTTCAATGAAACGTGCGATTAACCCATACTACGGTAAGAAGGGTATGGGATGGATTAATAATCCACATAACGCTTTATATAACAAGGTCTACCATAAGACAACTTTCAACTTGTTTAAGTGGTAAACAACACCCCGTGTATGCGGGGAATACATATGAAACGTAGTAGATTAGATGGAACCTACATCTAATAAACAAATGATTTGTGCATTCATAAGGGTGCAATCAGTACTGTTGGCTTTAATGACTTCTTCTTTCTTAATCTGGGATAGCTTTTTTAACTGCTCAGATACGAAAGTAAGAAGAGTAACGGCAATTGTTACCTTTATGCTTTCAATAGTTTTACTATTTATCGAATCTACAATTGATACGATTGATAAGGATAGTTTTTCGAAGATTAGTGGTAATCTAAACAAAATTGTTGATGATTGTATTTTTTGAAACTATTATGTAGTTGCGTTCGGGATGATTAATCCTTTTGAAACGCTTTAAAACAATTTAATTTTTTATAAGGTCTTTCTTTATCGAGCTTTCCCATCTCGTGTAAGAAAGGCTTTTTTATTTTATAAATCGATCTATAATTAGTTAAATGCTAATTATAGGAGTTTTTTAATGAAAGATATTACTGAAATTGCATGCGAATCTTACAAAGAAGATTTAAGAAGTTATGATAATCCTGATTACGTTATTACATATCCAAATTATGATTGGAAAATGTCTTATGTAGCTTATGATGCAATGTTAAATGAATTGACTGATTATCATAATTTGAACCAACCGGATACGGATTATGAAACGTTTGATGTAAATAACAATGAAGATGTAATTTTTAAATGTTCATTTTTTAAATCTGTATATAGAATATTCAATGTAAGTTGCTTCGAATATAATAACTACATTGGCAATAAAGGATTTATAAAGGGTAAGGACAAAATTTATTATGTTATAAAAAAAGCAGTGAAATAAAATTCACTGCTTTTTATAATAAATCCTCTACTGCTGACTTTATATACTTACTATTTAGCCAGAAAGACTGAGTTGTCATAAAGTTATCAGAGTATTCAGATGGCTTATTGGTCCAATTTGCAGGGACTGGTAATTCATTAGAATCTTTACTATCAATATAGCTACTTCTTGCAGCATGTGGTCTGACATGGATTATTTTTCTATCTTTTGAAGAGATAAGGTTATTTGAGACTCTATTGTTTTCAAAAGTTAGCTTTACACCAGAAAGTATAGTGTCAACAGTTTGTTGCCAAGCTTCCCTTATGACACCTTCTCTTTGGTCTTCTGGAACTCTAAAGAATTTAATTCCTTTTAGATAGTTAATTCCATCATCATCTGTTTTGAAAACTACAAACAAGAATTTTGTTTCTGAAAAATAAACGTTCAAGGATGCTTCTGGAGAACCATCTTTGTCATTCCAATTTTCTTCTACTAAATCTTTGAATTTGAAAGGTGGTAAAGACATACTTTCTTTGTTTGTATTTCTTTGATTGAATTGAACCGTTTTAGGCACAATAGAAGCTTTTTTAAACTCATCAGCTTCAATTCCATTTCTACTCTTAATACCTAAAATTCTATTTACAATTTCAACATTGTATTTACCAATAGTTTTAGTCTCTTTAATCGGAATATTCAAGTCGTTAACTATTTCTTTTACTGATTTTCCGATAAAAGGTTTAAATTTTGAATGGATAATATCTTCTAAAGATTGAGTAGACAGTTCAGTAGAATCTTTAACAATTGCATCTGAATGTTTATCGCCAAAAATATAATCTCTTAGAAGGGTAGTCATAAAGCTGCCTTTTAATGAAAAAGCTCTTTGCTTAGCCATAACATTTGAATTTGGTTGTGTTCTCATTGAATGCTTGTTTACACCCTTTGTACAAGCGGCTAAATAGTTGGTGATTCCTTCATTTATTTCTTCAGCTTTACCTTGTTTTACATATGATTGAATGATTTCCCAGTCTTTTTTGATAATCTCTAAATCATTCTTATTGTTGAGCATTTCGTACATAACACATTTTGCGAAAAACCAATCTTCTTTGGGGATGTCTTTGTTGTATTCATAGTATCCAAGTTCCAGTACTTTGTTTTTTTCAAGAAGATGGCTATTTTCAAAATTTTCTTTATCTAAATCTTCGTAATTAATAATGTTGAGGACTAATCTTTCCTTAGCACTAATATCACCATTTTTTAAACGTTTAAAAGGAGTTGCTTTTAGTTCGGACACACCTAAATCAGGTTGACTTGCTGAGTCCTTTGGCTTTCCAAACCAAGCTTCGAACACGTCACCCATGGCATTTTTGTTACCTTTTATGTGCAGATTAAGCATTTTTATAAGATCTTTTTGTTTAATGTTTTCAATCTGAACAGCTCTATTATGTACTTCTTCCTTAGTTTTAAAATCCATATTTGGCCCCTCTTGAATAATATGTGTTGATCCTTTTCTACATATATTATATAATATATATTAATAATTCAAAAAAAGGAGTGATTAGCATGGCAAAAGAACTTAAAGTCTTAGAATTATTTGCCGGAGTCGGTGGATTCCGTATCGGATTAGATAATGCAGATAAATCATTGTTTAAGACAAAGTGGTCCAATCAATATGAACCATCAAGAAAAAGCCAAGATGCTTTTGATGTATACAACTACCGCTTCCCAGATTCCGAGAATATTGGAATTGATGTTGCTGAAATTTCTGATGAAAAGTTCAGTTCGATGGATGCAGATATGATAGTTGGTGGATTTCCATGCCAAGATTACTCAGTAGCGAGATCTAAGAAAAATGAAATGGGAATTCAAGGTAAAAAGGGTGTTTTATTCTGGCAAATTATTAGAGCTGCTAAAGATATCCATCCTAAATATATGATTTTTGAAAATGTTGATAGATTATTGAAAGCTCCTGCTAAGCAAAGAGGAAGAGATTTTTCAATTATGCTTACTGCATTAAATAGCCTAGGATATTCTGTAGAATGGCGTGTTATTAATGCGGCTGATTATGGAAGAGCTCAACGCCGTCGTCGTGTTTATTTCTTCGTATTCCGTAATGACCTACCATATGCAAAACATTTGGACGAAAAATATGATTTTGACGAAGAATTAATCCCAGATGATGCTTATGACGAATATATCTTTAAAGAAGGTCTATTTGCAAAGCAGTTCCCAATTAAAGAAGAGTTATATAAAGGTAGAAGAGCTTATTATGAACTACCAGATGATATTGTAGCTGCATCAGATAATTTCACTGGCAAAGTATTCAATACTGGAATTATGAGACACGGCAAGTACTTTACTATCGACTCTGTTCCAAATTCTGATAAAAAACCAACTCCACTAAGAGATATTGTTCAACCAGAAGATGATATTGATGAAAAATATTATGTAGATGACCAAGCTAAAATTGATAAGTTTGCTTATCTTCGTGGTCCAAAACATATTGAAAGAACTTCCGCTGATGGACATACTTATACCTACAGCGAAGGTGGAATGTCTCCTTATGAAGATTTATCACTACCAGGTAGAACCATGCTTACCTCTGAAGGAAGTGTTAACAGATCAACTCATTGGTTGAAGATTAATGATAGATATAGAGTGTTAACACCAATCGAAGCAGAGAGAATGCAAGATTTTCCAGATGATTGGACTAAATATAAAATCGTTGATGGTGAAGTTAAAGAAGTTAGCGATAGAATGAGAATGTTCTTCATGGGTAACGCACTTGTTACTTCTATTATCGAAGGTATCGGTAAAGGAATTAAAGAAATCGTAAATGAATATGATGATTAAAAAAAGACCTCATTAGAGGTCTTTTTTAATTAATCACCAAAAATTTAATATAAGTTCACTAGCTTTTAACTCCTTTTTCCTACTATTAAAGGTAAATAATTAAAAAAAGGATGATTATGTTGCAAAATGAAGAACATCTACAAGATAATCTGTCAGTAGTTGTAGAAGAAAACTTTGACCAAAAATGGAAAAATGCATATGCTAACGTCGTTGGTAATTTTAACGAGGCAATAAACGAATTTTTGGATAATTCTATATCTAATCTTATTTCTTCTAAATTTGATGATAAAAGAATTGATTTAAAAATTTATGATATTGGTGATAAATATACTATTCAAATAAGGGATAGTGGAACCGGTATAAAGATTTCAAATCTTGGACATGTATTCGGATATGGAGTTGGTGATAGAACCAAGAAAGATACCACAATGAATGATCATGGATGTGGAATGAAACATGCATTAGCATCTTTGAATAAAGAAAATGACAATTGGTTTTTTATAACTAAAGCTTGCAAAGAAGATACATATATCATAGTAAAACATCCATATTCTGAAAAATTAAATTGTTATAGAAGCAATAGTCTTCCTGAAGAAATAGTAGATAATGATGTTGAGTTTAAACATGGCACTTTGATACAAGTTAATGTGGATAAATTAATGTTAATGTCTTCTATGTCAAAAAATACAGCTGATAAATATAGTAGCGAAGCTAATGACAATAATGAATCTATGGGGGATTCTTTTGATGGAGTTTGTTCAGATTTAATAGAAGATATTAAATATGTTTATGGTCCAATTCTTGAACAAAAGAAAGTAAGTATTTATTTTTATAAGAAAAGAAACAAGGATAATGGGGATAATAAGCCAAACATAATTAATAGTCCACTAAAGGTTCCTAATGCTACCTTATTGGAATCAGAGATAGATAAAAATAAGATTCATAGTTATAATGGCAGAAAATTTGTTTATGCTAAGTGGGATAAAAATGATTTCATTAGATTAAGTGATAACGCAGACGATTCGACAATTAAAATATATTTTAATTATTATAAGATTGATGAAGTCGACAGAGACCATAACAGTTATCGTAAGCACTATCTAGGAAATGAAAAAACTTCAGGAGTGGAAATTAGATTTAATGGAAGGCTTATGGTGGATAACTTGTTTACGTCTATTTTCAATGTAGCAACACATAATTCATATAATCATATGATTATACAAATTGATGTTGTTACTGATGATATAAATAAATTACCCTTAACTAAAGTTAATAAAAATAATATATTGGAGGGTGACAGTAAGTATGAAGGATTAAAAAGTTTTATAAGAGGAAAATTTAATAAGTCCTTAGCCATGGATAATGAATATAAAGAGAATCAACTTGTAAAAATGCTATTTGAAAATAGACAAGAAATGGCTGAAAAAGCTAAGAAGAATAATGATGAACAATATTATTACTATTCTTCAGAAAATGATGTTCAAAAAAATCTATTACAAGGTTCTTCAGGTACAAAAATCCTATGTGATTTGTATGAAGAATATGATGATTCAATTGAAATATATGAATTTAAGGTAAAAGATTTAACTGAACAAGATTTATACCAATTGATGATGTATATTGACCTATTAATGATGAATGATAGTGAATTACTACATGGTAGAAAAATTAAAGCCAAACTTATTGGTAAAGATAAATCTGATATGGTTGAAGATACAATTAGATATTTAAGGAATATTAAAAGATATAATCCTAATAAAGTGGAAATATATCAATCTAATTGGGATGATGAATTTGGTGACGAAATGATTCCTTTAAAGGAAGATAAGGCTTTCCCGGAAACATTGTTAAACGGATACGAACGTAGTAAGTAAAAAAAGGCACCCAACAAATGGGTGCCTTTTCTACTTAAAATGTCTCTACATTATATTGAAAATCTATCAAGTAACAAAGTAGTGCAATCATGAATTCGAAATCTCTTCATCATCATAAGACCTTCTTTGACTTAACAAGATTATAGTGAATTATCTGCTTGGTTATGAGTTTGGTATTGATGATTGTTGTAATCATACAATGCCTTTTCAAAATCATGGAATGTGTGAACATCAGTAGGGTCTTCCTTGCGACCTTTCTTTAATAATGTTCTTAGGTAATCAATCATACCTGGTGTTGTCTTTACTTGCTTAATTCCATCTATAATTTCTGATTCAGTCATATTAATCGCCTCTATCAATTCAATTTATATCTGAATCCAACTATATAGTAGCACCATAGATGTGAAGTGTTCAGTATTTAGATTTAAAAAAACTATCCTTTTCGATTTCTTGGATCGTTACCATAACTATTTCTATTTATGATGTGTCCATGTTTATCTTGTTCGAATAGTTCTCCTTTATATTTCATTGCCAAACTACGCCCGAATTTCATAGCATCTGCTTTGAGTTTGAACAATCTGGATGCTCTAGAGTTTTTTGCAACTTTAACTTGCCAGTTATTTCCCTTTGGACTTACGAAAACTTCTTTCTCCATTACTCTATCATCTCCTTCTTTTTTTGATGAGAACGTATGTTCTTGTTGAGATGATATCACTTATATAAGATAAGCACAACAAAAAAAGCTCTCCCAACCGGAGAGCTTTTTATTATTGTGTGATTTCCACTTTATCTAGTTTTACCTTAAATCCAGCATTTGATAGGGTACCAGTAAGCGTGATGTTCTTATCACCATACTTGGCGGAGTAACGGTAGGTATCTCCTTTACCAGTATCTGAGTCTGAATTGTAGATACGATCATTATTGTGTTGAGTTAGGTACACGTATGTTGATTCGTTAGCAGCAACTTTCTTTAATTCTTGTTGGTTGCTGATTGCTGAAGTAGCTTGTTTGCTTAATGAGCTTTGGATGTAGAAGTCTTTTCCAACAGGCAAAGCAATGAAGATAAGCACAGCGAGGAATACTAGGATAATAATGTTTCTGATTGTCTTCATCATGGCACCTCCTTTGAATTTTGTAGTAATAAGAATATACCACTTTATAAACTTAATGAAAATGACAAACTATTGTCATCATTTTGTATTAACTCGTCAAAATGTTGATATAACATGTTTTTTATAGCCTTTTTTGATGCAACAAAGAGAATTGCTGTGCTATTATGTGGTTAGTACATAATAAAGGCGGGTTACATTATGCAAATGAAGATGAGCAAATGGTTTTCACTTGGCGTTGGGGTATATGTAATCTTAACTATTATTGATGGATTTTTGGAAGGCTTTTACTATCAATCACCATCTACTTGGCGCACTCTAATGGGCGTAAGAGTCGTTAAAAATTTTAACCCCGGGGAATTCAACTTTAGTCTATTGATCACATGGAAGACATTGATTTACTTCGTTGTCATCATGCTAATCTGGATGGCTTTATATGGATTCATGGACTACATGCTAAAGGAAAATAAAAAGAACGGCTAATTCTAGCCGTTCTTTTGTTTTGCATAAATCGCAAATGGTCCTTCTGTTTTTTGGAATGTGAATCCAGCGCGTTCAGCAACGCGTCTGCTTGGTTCATTGTCAACTTCAGCTTTAATAATTAGCTCTTCCATATCAAAGAAGTTAAATGCATAACTAACAAGTGATTGCACACTGTTGTACATGATTCCTTTACCTTGATATTCACTGGATAACCAGTAGCCAATTTCAGCGGTATGGTTCACTTGATCCACATTGTGTAAATCAATCATACCGACGGGTTTTGCACCATTTAAAATTGCTAGAACGAATATATTGTGTTCTTTAGCATAGCGAATAAATTTTGCTTCGTCATCAATTGATTGCATGTCCTTAGCCCATGGTAGCCACTTGGCTAATTCTTCGCGGTCTTTGTTAATGATGTCGTAAATTTCGGTGGACATAAATTCTTCGACTAACGCTAGACCATAATTTTGTCTATCCAGCTTAAATTCAGCGATATTATTCATAATTATCACTTCCTATTTTTAATTAGAGTATAACCCTTTGTGAAGTATTATTCACTAATATCTTAATAAAAGATTTCTTTGAATTGATTTTTCGTTATGATATTATTAAATATGGATTAAAATTTAGGGGGAACTTTTTACATGAAGTCTAAAATTAATATATGGACTGCAGCGTTTAACATTTTTAACTGTTTAATGTTGTTTATTTCATGGTTTGTCGTAATTGCGCAAGCAATTGCAAATAATGGAAATACCAACGGGGGATTTTTCTATTTAGTTACATGGATCGGTGTGATTTTAAACACTGTTTCATTGTATTATGCTAAGCAATTAAATATTTCAATCGTAGGGCCAGTATTGGGGATTATTGGTAGTGCGATATCTGGTTTATCAATGATTTTTGCTTTCCCATCAATTGTATTACTTATAATCGCTGTTGTTTTTGAATTTCTACAAAAACCAGCCAAGAAAGCATCACAAGTAAATGATGTAATTGCTCCTTGGTATAAGGTATGGTGGATTTGGGTAGTTATTGCTGTTTCAGTACTTCTTTCAATTGCAATTATTGCTACTGCATCATCACATGGTTCAAGCTCAAGTTCATCAGACAGTGATGTTTCTACTACACAAGGTAAAACAAAATCATCACAAGACACAGACTCATCTTCAAAATCAGATTCTGAAGCTGTATTGAATAAACAATACAAGGTTGGAGAAACCATTAATTACAAGGGATACAAAGTCACTGTAAATGATATTAAGTATGATGACGGTGATGATATTGACACTCCTAAGAGTGGTAATAAGTATGTTGCAATTAATGTTACCATTCAAAACGATACTGGTGACAAGCAAGACTACAATCCTTTTGATTTTAAGTTGAGTGCTGATGGTAATGGTACTGATCTAGATGAAACTACTGGTAATGATACTTATGATAATAATACTATCGATAGTGGTACCTTAGATGAAGGTTCAAAAGTTACTGGTTACTTAATCGGTCAAGCTAATCCAAACGCTAAGTTAAAGTTGGAATACCAACCTAATTTCTTCGATAACCACACCGTAGATATCGACTTAAACTAATAAATAAAAAGAGAAGCGCTTTACCTGCGCCTCTCTTTTTTATATTTACATAACTTTTACATAATCTTTATAGCAAATTTACATGGAAGGCATATATTAAAGATGTTCCATAAATAATTCATCAGGAGATGACGCTAATGATTTCCAAAGCCAAATTAATGAGTGGCTTATTGCTATTTTTAACACTTTCAAGTACTGGGGTGGCCGCTTCAGCCAAGAGTAAAGCACCAAGTTCAAATAAGAGTAATGATGTTGTGACGGTTTACCTTGCTCGACATGGGCAGACCACCGGGAACGTAATGACACTGGCGGAAGGATGGGATGACTATCCATTGACACCGCAGGGTGACTTGGTTGCCAAGCAGGTGGGAGCAGGACTTCGAGGAGTTCACTTCACAGAAGCAGCGTGTGGTAAACTGGTTCGTCATTTAGACACAATCAAAGACATGTTGGACTATTCAGGTAATAGTAAACTAACAGTGCTAGAGACTCCTCAGTTGAGAGAAGTTGGTGGCGGAAAGTACGAATTATACCAAGAAGCTGATCACAGTAAGGCAATTGATGACTATTATGGAGTAAAAGACAATGCTGCATTGTCCAAGAAGTTTGGCCTAGATACCACTGCCAAACGAATTCAAGCAATCTATGAACTAGATAAAAAGAATGACTCAACACCTGCTGAAGACCGTGCAGAAAGTGCTAATCAGGTACTAGCTAGAGAAGCAGCGGGTATCAAACGAGTTGCTGATGCAACATACAAAAAGCACGGTAAGAATGCTTTAGTAGTCAGTTCAGGTGAAATTATTGGGGCATATTTATCAAAATATGACCATAACCTAAGCAAGACCGACAAGAGCTTATTAACTAACGGACTAATTCCTAACTCAGGTGTTACCAAAGTCTACTACAACGTAAAGACAGGTAAGGCTACATTTGGAAAGGTTGGTGATCTAAGTTACGCCCAAAAGGGTGCTAAGTATCTACAAAGCCACAAGGTAAAGGAATCAGCTAGCATGAAGGTTGATTACGAAAAATAATTGAGATGACTTGTATTTTGAACGAATAATATGAAGAAAGGCCGTAACTTGGCTAATTCGTCGACTGGATGCATGGTGATTATGGTAGGTAATTGTCGTTTATCTCCAGCCGAAAAGATTAATTGATCGATTATAGTTTCCGTAATCACTATTAATAATTAACATCACGCCATGAGGAATTTAATCCTTTACCTCATCCTTTACTTACAGTGCTGTTAGGCCTCGCATTCATAGAATTAGCCAAGATAAAACAAAAAGCAATCCGACAAAGGATTGCTTTTTGTGTATAATAACAGTAACCGATATTTAGGAGGAAGACCATGTTAAAAAAGACATTTAATTGGTTCTCATATGGTACCATCTTGTACCTGGTTCTAATTTTACTTGATAGTTTTGTAGAACTTTTGGTGCACTCTAAAGGTGCTTGGGGATCATTATTAGGTTTTAACATCATCAAGCTAAAGGGATTCTTGAACTTCAACATCGAATTAGATGTAAAAGCACTCCTAATCTTTCTAGTGTTCATCTTTGTTTGGACTGTTAGCTACATCATCTACCATTTCGTAGCTTCAAATGAAGAACAAGCGTAAAAAAAGAACGACTGTTATAGTCGCTCTTTTTTATTTTTTATTATGTGTTCGTTTCTTATAAAGTTTTGAACAAACTACTAGTGATAATCCATAGAAAAATCCAGTAGTTAAAGCGCTGTACCATATGTTGGAAAGTATAATTCGAGTTGTTTTTTCTAAACAATGTGGCAGTATGTCATTTGGCTTGATTGTAAAAACTATAAATAAATAAAGACCAACTATTACATATCCACCAATGTATAGCTTTGAATTAATGTTATTTTCATCAGAAAAAAATTCCTTTAATGCAGGGGCTAGGAAGCAGGCGATTAATGCTGATATTGGTAGGATATCTTTAACATCTGCTTTGAAAATACACATTAGAATAATAGCAGTGAAGTTTAAAATAATTGGTGGTACTGAATCCTTTAATAAGCTCATTGATCTATTTTTTTGTTCCATACTTATACCTCCTTTCTATACTAAGTATATAAAAAGAAGGTATAAATATGTTTTAAAATTGCGTAAATAAAACCCTGCGTAAGTGTACTTATGTTTAAAAAGAACGACTGTTATAGTCGTTCTTTTTTATTTGCCTTCATTGCTCTTAATTCGTCTTCGATTCTTAACATGTGGGTGTCGAAGTTCTCAATCTTGTGAGCCAAGTGGTCGATGGCATCATTCATCTTGTCGCGTTTTTCTTCCATTAGACGCTTTTGTTCAACTAGTAGGGCTAGTTGTTCATCTTCACTGTCTTCAACGTTATCGAACAGGTTAATGTATTGTTTCAATGTGCTGATTTCCATTCCGGCATCACGCATTTTCTTCGCAAAACTAATTCGTCTAATCGCATGGTCATCGAAGTCACGCACGCCAGATTCGTTTCTGTCGACGGCGGGGATGATGTGTTCCTTTTCGTAATAACGGATGGTAGATGCTGGCACATCAGTAATTTGACTGGCTTCTTTAATGTTCAAAATTTTTCACCTCAATGTCTTGCCTTAAAGTTAACTTTAAGTAATATGATTACTTTATCATATTTTTAGGAGGACACAAGCATGAAGTATAAATTTGGCATTATCCTGCCGATTATTTTAATTAGCTATTTTTTGATTCTATTGGATAATTCCGTCGTATTTACTAGTACGGTCCAAATCGCCAGCAGCTTGCACATGACTAGTCAAAGTGTTGCATGGATTACGAATATCTATGCATTGGTCTTTGGTAGTCTGTTGTTACTAGGTGGTCGTCTAGGTGATTTGTATGGAAGAAAACCAGTCTTCTTAACCGGTCTGGTCATCTTCACGTTATTCTCACTACTAGTCGGATTAGCACCAAACGGCTTATTCATCATCATTATGCGCGCATTTCAGGGGATTGGTTCCGCAATTCTAGCACCAACCTCATTGGCCTTACTACTTGATACTTACGAGGGTAAGAAACGAGAAAAAGCCATTTCATTTTACGGAGTGACCGCCGGATTAGGTGCCAGTGTCGGATTAATCATCGGGGGATTAGTGACGACATTTTATTCCTGGCGATTAGGTTTTCTAATCAACGTCCCACTGGGCATTTTATTGATTTTATTAACCATTTTCTTCGTGCCAAATGCAAACGCCCGAGTGCACAGTCATTTGGACTATATCGGCTCAATTTTGTCCGTGCTAGCCATCTTATCACTGGTTAATGCAATTAACGGTACCGGTCACAAGGGACTATTTATCGCCATTTTTGTCGTATTATTGGTGATCTTCTTATTCCGCGAAGTTAAGATTGATAATCCAATCATGCCGATGGCAATCTTCAAGGATCCAGAACGTGTTTCCGCATATATTGCTAGATTCTTTTACATTGGATCGATGTTTTCGTTCTTCTTTTTAGTCCCACAGGTATTACAAAAGTACTATGGCTTCACGCCACTACTTTCCGCATTTGGTTTTATGCCAGAAACGATTCCACAATTCTTATTTGGAATGCTTCAATCAAAGCTATCAAGTAAGTATAAAAACGAAAACTTATTGCTGCTTGGGACTGTCGTGACATTGGTTGGGGTATTGATGCTATTCGGTCTAGATTTAAAATACGGCTACACGATTTCAGTAGCACTACCAATGATTGTGATTGGAATCGGTCAAGGATTTTCCTTTGGACCACTTACAGTATCAGGTGTTGCCAATACGCCGAAGGAATTGGGCGGGGCAACTTCCAGTGCAGTTAACGTTTTTCATCAATTAGGGAGTTCCATTTTGTTGTCGCTGGTAGTTACTCTAACTGCCGGAATCGCAAATGTAATTACCGCTTATCACTACCAAACACTGTTGATGTCATTATTGATGTTAGTTCCATTACTTATGGCGATTAATATCAAACGACTTCATCGCAAATAAATGTATCCATTTAGATAAAATATTGACAAAAAAGGTTGTCCGAAATGGCATCCTTTTTTTGTCAATATTTTTTGTTTGAAATGTATTTTTTGTCTATTATAATGTACATGTTTAAAATTAATATTTTTTTAATATTTATACTTTCCGTCACTTTGATAAAAAATAATATGTAAATATTGCACAAATTTTGAGTTAGATGACAAAAAGTATATCATTAAAAACTAATACTAGTTTCATATAATTGAAAAAAGCATTTAAGGTGAGATAATTAGACTATATAGTTTTCAAGGGGTGAATTTAATGAAATATAACAAGCGAAAATTGAATAAAGTTAATGATAAAAAAATAATGAAAAAAGTAAAAAAGAATTGGATAGTAGTATCATTAGGATTTTTCACACTCTTAGGAACAGGATTATACTTTGAGTACAATCAAACTACAGTCAGTGCAGATTCAATATCGAACGTTCAATCTAAGAGTACTAGCGATGCGAAATTGAATGAAAATGATGAAAAAATATCACCTAATCCAAGCAATAGTATAAATACGATTAACGAAAAAGGAGTTAGTGTTAAACAAGAGTATTCTGATTACACAAGATACATAGATTATCAGGAAGCGTACAGTAATCTAAGTACAAGTGGTAAAACTCTTGCAGATCAAAGAATTGATTCAGTACACTATGTTAGAACTAAAGTGTTTGATTCTTCTAATAATTTAATCGGATATTCTTCGGATGGTAGTAATAATGCTGATATAAGCTTGAATGATTCTCAAAATGGTTGGAGACCAAAGAGTAATACATCATCCACTCTGCCTGAAATATCTTCACCATCGATAAGTGGGTATGGAGATCCTAGCATTAGTGAAGTGAAAAGCTCTTTTATCCCCGGCCAAGGGTTTACAGATAGCGGCAATCCTGATGTAACAATTAGCGATGGCGACACAGGACAAAGAAATGCGATTGAGCATGTTAAAGTGTTTTATACAAATCCATTATCCCAATATAGTGTAAAGACACAGTATGCAAATCTCACTAGACAGATTGACTATGTTGAAGATAGCAATCAAGCTACAAGTGGAACACATATTTATCCAACTCGTTATGATCATATTGGATGGGTAAGAAATATTGTACAGGATAAGGATGGCAACGTATTAGGCTATTCAACAACTAATAGCACTAATATCAATATCTCTAAGAGTGATTCAAATAATGGCTGGAGACTATTAGATAATTCTCCTAGCTCTATTCCGGACGCATCTTCCCCTAACGATTCAACATTAACTGAAAAAGGATATTCTGGACCTGATGTTTCTGTTGTAAGTAGTACTTATAGTCCTGATCAAGGATTTTCTAATCCATCAAATTTGTCAAATGTTGCAATATTTGATGGCAAGGATAGTAATGGCAATGTAATTGAAAAAAATGCTTATGAATTAGTTACAGTAAAGTATAAGAATATGAGAACCAGTCAAAATGATTATAGTAATTTGACTAGACAAATTGATTATGTGAACAGAAATGATTTTGTTGACGATGGGAATCCAATACCGGCGGGATATCATATTTATCCATCTAGAAAAGATACTGTTAAATATATAAGGACAAGAGTTTACGATACAAACGGAAACCTTATTGGATACTCATCTACAGGTTCAAGTAATAATGTTGATATACCATTAGACGACTTATCTCAAGGATGGCATTTGGCACAAGATTCTCCTCAAAATGAAATTCCAACTGCTTATTCTCCAACAGTTGATGGATATACCAATCCAAGCTACAGTAGTTTTACTAGTGAATACGCTCCTGGAGATGGGTTTAATAATAAATACGGGAAGCCAAACGTTGTAATTAATGGTGTACCAGCTAATACTTATGAATATGTAAAGGTTGTGTATGGTAGAGATAGCAACGTTGTAAAGATAGATACTAAAACGTTAACAAGAACAGTTAAGTATGTGGATAAAAGTGGAAAAGAAATTGTTGCTCCAACAATAGATAATGTCACCTATAAAAGAGCTGAAGTATATTCACCAGATGGTAGTACATTATTAGGATATTCTTCAAATTTAGATAATTCAAAAACCCCCGATATTAGTACTAGTGATCCAAATCAGGGCTGGATTCAACAAACGAATGATTTAAAATCATATAATGTTCAAGACTTATCTAAATATGGATATTCTAATCCGGATACTGAATATATTACTAGTTCTTATAGTGGAAAAGATGGATTCTCCTATTCTAATAATTATAAAAATTCCAAAATATACAATGATAATAATAATGAAGATATAACAGTGACTTATTCACACAAAGTAGATACGGTAACACCAGATCAACCGGGCGAACCCGGACAACCAATTAATCCAGCTAACCCAGATGGACCAAAGTGGCCAAACGGAACCGATAAGGATAGTTTGAGCAAGAGTGTAAATCAAACTATTAATTATGTGGACGGTAATGGCAAGAGTGTCCATGATGCGAGTCATGACCAAGTAACCTTTA
>NZ_JBMHFD010000007.1:0-68071 GCF_049166695.1 Apilactobacillus intestinapis | reverse complement strand
TATATATCTTATTACAACAATTATCGTATAAAACAAAAACTGGGAGGAATGTCACCGGTTGAATACCGGATCAATTCCTCCCAGAAAATAGCATAACCATCTTCCAATTTTAGGGGTTCAGGTCAAGACGCTTTTTTTTATTGACTTTTTTTATGTTAGACTTTATAGTTAGTTACATAAGTAATTAACCAAAGATAGGCGGTGAAAAAGATGCAATTTGACTTTAATAGTCCAGAGCCAATTTTTATTCAGGTTGCCACCCAATTAGAGGATGCAATCTTTACCGGAGCTTTCCAAGAAGGTGCGCAAGTACCATCTACGACAGAAATTTCAAAGCAATTTAAGATTAATCCAGCAACAGTTCTTAAGGGGATGAACATGTTGGTTAATAATGATTTGTTAGAAAAACGTCGTGGCCGTGGTACTTTTGTGAAGCAAGGGGCTCAAGAGATAATTATTAAACGAAGACAGGAACATTTCTACAATGATTACATTTTGAATTTAATCAATGAATCAAAGAAATTGCATCTATCTGAAGACGATATTTTGACACTAGTGAAGAGAGGGTACGACAATGAGCAAGATCGAAGTTAAACATTTAGCTAAACGTTTCAAGTTTGCAAAGCAACCTCTATTAAATGAAGTTAATTTCAATTTAGAAGAAAACGAAATTTATGGATTGTTCGGTGAAAACGGAGCAGGGAAATCAACACTAATGAGTATGATTGCTGATTACAATCGTCCATCAGCAGGACAAATCCTTTTTGATGGACAAGAAGTTCATGAAAATGACGAAGCACTAAGTGAAATTTACTTCATGAACCAGGATGATATGTACACTAGAAAGGATAAGGTTGCTCAAATCTTTTCTTTTGTTAAATCAATGTATCAAGATTATGACGTGGAACTACAAGAAAAGCTAGTTAAGGAATTTAAGTTAGATGTTAACCAAAAGCTTAACAAGTTATCTACCGGTTACCAATCAATCGTTAAAATTATCATCTCACTATGTGTGCCTTGTAAGTTTATTATGTTGGATGAACCCACACTAGGTTTAGATGCCAGAAACCGCGAAATATTCCAAAGTAACTTGATTGAAACATACAGTGAAAATCCAAGAACATTTGTGATTTCCACTCACATTATCGATGAAATTGATCGTATCATCAGTCAAGTGCTATTACTTCAAGACGGAGTAATTAAGATGAACGGAAGCATCGATGAAGTATCATCTAGATCATACAGTGTCTCTGGACCAGCTGAAGATGTTAACAGTTATATTGATGGCGTTAAGGTCTTGGATGAAGAACAACTGGGTCGTTACAAGACAGTTCACTTTATGGATCAACTTCCTGATAGAGAAGTTCCAGCATCCGTTGATATTGAAAAAATGAAACTACAAAAACTACTAGTATATATTATGGATAGGGGGGAACTATAGTGAAGACAAAAGCACTCGCAAAGCAATATTGCCACGATTTTATTCCATACATATGGTATGGAATAATCGTTTCTGTTGTTTATATCTTATTCGGACTTTTATCAGTAGTAGATGGTCAACCACCTATTGAATATCAATTTAAAGAAAATTTTTTCGTGTCGCCTTATATCATTACGATTGTTACAATGATTGGAATTAGTTTCAACTACAGACGATTTAAGTTGGCAATGCAAAGTGGAGTTTCACGTAAGACATTTTGGAAAGCTAAGATGCTTTTTATCGCTAAAGCAACGCTTATCGTTAATGTAGTTAACGTGATTATCAGTTTTATAAACATGAAGCTAGGCCCTAGTGAAACATACTTGTACTACCAAGCATATGGAAAAGCGTTTAGTAATGTGTTTGCGCAATCAATTTCAATGTTTATTACAGACTATGTGGTATTGCTATTCATATTCGTTGCGATGAACACTTTTGGAACGATGACATCTTTAATGAACAAGATTGGTAAATCAATCTTCTACTCCATTGGGGTTGTTTGTTACATGTTCTTTACTAACTTATTAACTCAATATAGCTCACAAAGATTAATCAGCAGATTTTATGCTCACATCAATGGGGATGCAATTTTTAACTTTATTTTTTCTATTGATGCTAAAGTTCCTAGACCATATCCATTGATTGGATTCATGATCATTCTAGCTATTATTGCAGCATTATTTAATTTGTTATTCACCAAATTAGAACAGGTAAAAAGATAAAAAAGAATTCTTTAATCTATAAAACCATGTTATAATGTAGTTTCAAAGAATTATTGATAGGACGGTATAAAATGATGAAAAAGACTCATTTAGCATTACTTTTCGGTGGAGATTCATCAGAACATGATGTTTCAAAACGTTCAGCTCATAACATTTATGATGCGATGGATAAAGATAAGTACGATATTAGCTTATTCTTAATTACTAAGACAGGAATTATCTTAGATAATGAATCATCACACCGTGTGTTTGATGGTGAACCTGAAGATGCTGTGGTTGAAGAAGCTGTTAAGAACTTAGACTTCTCAGATCCATTGGCCACAATTAAAAACTTATCAAAGACTAAGGATATTGACGTATTCTTCCCAATCGTTCACGGTAACTTGGGTGAAGATGGTACTATCCAAGGTCTTCTAAGATTACTACATAAGCCATACGTTGGTAGTGGTATTTTGGAATCAGCAATGGGCTTTGATAAAGACATTACTAAGAAGATGTTAAACTTAGCAGGAGTTAGAAACACTAACTACCACTTGATTACTCCTGACAACAAAGACCAATTCACTTACGCTAAACTACAAGCTGAATTCGGTGACGTAATCTTCTTGAAGCCAGCTAACCAAGGTTCATCAGTTGGTATTCACAAGGTAACAAACGAACAAGAATTTGAAGACGGCCTAAAGGATGCATTCAGATATGACTACAAGATCTTAGCTGAACAAGCAATCAACGGTCCAGAAGAACTAGAAATCTCAATCTTAGGTAACGAAAAACCAATTGCTTCTCAAGTTGGTGCAATTCGTGTTCCTAAGGAAGACAAGTTCTACACTTACGACAACAAGTTCGTTGATGCTAGCCAAGTTAAGTTTGATATTCCAGTTGATATTCCAGAATCACTATCAGACGAAATCACTGACTTAGCATTACGCGGATACAAAGCATTAGGTCTAAAGGGACTAGCTCGTATTGACTTCTTAGTATCTAAGGAAGGTGTTCCTTACCTAGGAGAAGTTAACACATTACCTGGTTTCACAAACATTAGTCTATACCCACAACTATGGGAAGCTTCAGGTATCAGTTACACTGAACTAATCGATAGATTAATCGACCTAGCTTACAAAGAATTTAATCGTCGAAATAACATCATTCACGATTTCAAACCATTATCATAATAATAAAAAAAGAGGTAATCATTTGGATTATCTCTTTTTTTGTTAGAAAATTGTTTAAGAAAGTATTAAATTGACCGAAAAAATTTGTGTTTTTATACGTATGTAATAGAGTAAAAATCACCGAAAGGAATTATGAAATATGAAAAGATGTGTATGGGCCAGCGATAGCGCAGAAATGTTAGTTTATCACGATAAGGAATGGGGAGTTCCAAAGAAAAAAGTATCTGAATTATTTGAATGTTTAACACTAGAAATTTTTCAAGCTGGTTTATCATGGTCGACTGTCTTGCGTAAGAGGGATGCGTTTAGAAATGATTTCTCTGATTTTGACGTTGAAAAAATTAGCCAGTTTAAAGATGAAGACATTGAAAGATTGATGAACGATGAGGCGATTATTCGAAATCGTGCCAAGATAATTGCCACAATTCAAAATGCCAAAGCTTGTATGAATAATGATTTAGTTCAATTAACATGGAAACCATTTGATTTTACACAAATGGATGGACTAAATGACAACAATAAGGATGACATTAAAGAGTTCATCAAACCATACGTTAAACGATTTAAAGATGACGGATTTAAACGTGTCGGACCAACAACACTATATTCATATTTCCAATCAGTAGGGGTGATTAATGATCATGAAATAGATTGTTTCAGACATAAGGAAATAAATGATAATTTTATATAATGATTCAAAGAAAGGATTTTAGAATGAATATTAACGGCACTTTGATCAAGAAGCGACGTAAAAGTTTAAACATAACTCAATGTCAATTAGCGAAGCAAGTTGCTTGTACGCAACCTGTGATTTGTCAGATTGAAAACGGTAGCTATGATCACCAAATTAGTTTATATGTAATCAAAAACATTTGTAAGATATTGTTGCTAGATATCGATAAGGTGATTGAAAACGAGAAGAAAGTAGCCAGTTACGAAATTAATAGCATTCCATTTTGTGCAGCACTATGTATTCCAGAAGAGATACAGGAAAAGCTAGATAAGTATGAAGATGACTTAGAAGATAAAGAAGACATCAAGTACTTCCAAATCATACATGCAGCAGTTCAGCTTAGTAAGCAAGATTACAGTGCGTCGGTTGATGAGCTCCAAAGGCTGAACTACGACTTCTACGACAAAAATGAGATTAGCATGCAAAAGATGGTGATTATGGGGATGCTTGCGATTGACTACTTTGCGATGAATAAATTCTCCATTGCTTATCAATATGTGGTCGAGACAATTGAATTAACCAAACAAATGAGTAGATTAGATATTGAGGATATGCAGTTCTTGATTTTATATCGTGAACTAGATGCAATGTGTACAACACTGGACTTAAAGAGTGATTCTAGTTATTTAAAGGAGATATCATGCCGTGCCTTTTACCGAAGTATTGTCGGTATTGAAAGTAAGGGGATTGATATCAAATTTGATAAGCTAGAACAATCCAACGGTGTTTTTGAATACTGGAAACAGTTTTTAAGTGAAAATAATCCATTGTCGGTCAATGACGATTGGACGGTGGAATAAAAGAAGACCTGGATATTAATCCAGGCCTTTTTTGTTTATTTTTGTACTTTATTGTCTAAGTCAGATTTTACGATTAAGACATCACATTCTGCTACACGAGTTACATATGAAGCAACTGAACCGATTAATAAACGTTCAGCAGCACTTTGTCCGTTGGCACCGATGATGATTAAATCAGTATCGAAACGATCAACTAAATCTCTTGAGATAATTGACTTAGGAGCACCATATTCAATTGTGTAATCAACATTCTTAATTCCAGCATCTTGGGCTTTCTTTAAGTATTTTTCTAGTGAGCTTTTAACACGGCTAGTAACGTCATCTAACATTGATGAGTCGAAATTAGCTAGGTTAGTGAATGATCGCGTATCGATTACGTGCACGATGTGTAGGTCAGCATCATTGTGCTTGGCAACTTCAATTGACTTGTTGAATGCTAACTTTGAGTTTTTTGAACCATCGATTGGAATCATAATTTGACTGTAATCTTGTAACATATTCTTTCACCTCAAACTATTTACTTGGTAAGGAAGGTAAGTAACATTAACTCCATCACCAATAACATTATACAACTTATTACCATGATAGTTGTAACGAAAAAGATATTTGGAATAAAAATTGCGATTGCTGAAAAGACAGCTAAAACGCAAAAGACAATCCCAAAGAACTTAACGATTTTACCCAATGCTTGATTGTTTTCAGGATGTAGCATCATGAAGGGCTTATCTGTATGGGTTAAAAGGAAACGACCAATTGTGAATAATACAACTGTCGCTAATAATACTAGAATTCTAATTAACATTGCAGACTCCTATTTATCACGTTGTGAGTGAAGTAGTTTTTCGTATTGTTGTTTAAACGTACTTTCAATCTTACCATTTGTTTTTGGTTCATAGTAAGTATCGTTTTTAATCTTAGTAGGTAAGTACTGTTGTTTAACCCAATCATTTGGATAGTCATGGGCATATTTGTAATTAACACCATGGCCTAATTTCTTAGCACCTGAGTAGTGACTATCCTTTAGGTGATCAGGGATGTCACCGTAGTTACCAGTGCGGATCTTAGCAATCGCTGCATCAATCGCACGCATTGCGGTGTTTGATTTTGGTGATAGGCATAATTCGATGATGGCGTTGGCTAGGGGAATTCTTGCTTCGGGGAAACCAACCTTGTTAGCAGCTTCGATGGCAGAAACCGTTCTAGCACAAGCGGCTGGATTAGCTAATCCCACATCTTCATACGCGATAACCATCAAACGACGACTAATTGAATTTAAGTCACCGGATTCAATCAAACGACCAGCATAGTGAAGGGCGGCATTAACATCTGATCCACGAATTGATTTTTGAAAAGCGGAAACAACGTCATAGTGAGCATCACCATTTTTATCCTGTGTTAAAGCTTTTCTTTGTAGACATGATTCCACGTCTTCTAACGAGATATGAATGATACTGTCGTCATCAGGGGAAGTGGATTTAGCTGCAAGTTCTAGTGCATTTAATGCACTTCTTAGGTCACCATTGGTGCTGGTTGATAGGAAGTGTAATGCATTTTCGGCTAAATCGATGTTCATATTACCCAATCCGTTGTCTTTATCGGTTAAAGCACGTTTGACGGCTGATTTAATATCATCTTCATTAAGAGGGTGCACCTCAAAGATTTGGGTTCTACTTCTAATGGCGGGATTGATATTAATATATGGGTTTTCGGTAGTAGCACCGATTAGGATAATATTACCGCTTTCAAGTAGTGGTAATAAGAAGTCTTGTTTGGTCTTATCTAAACGGTGAATTTCATCTAGTAATAAGACTACCGTTCCAGACATCTTGGCTTCTTCAGCGACAATCTGTAGGTCTTTCTTCGTATCGGTTGCTGCATTTAATTGACGAAATGCATACTTAGTTGAACCAGCAATCGCACTGGCGATACTGGTTTTTCCTGTTCCAGGAGGTCCATATAGAATCATTGATGATAAAATTTTTGCTTTTACCATTCGATCGATGATTTTACCAGGACCGACTAAGTCTTGTTGGCCGACAACGTCCTCGATTTTCTTTGGACGCATACGGTATGCTAATGGATGCAATTTATCATCACCTTTATTTGAATATATTTTTTAACTTACCAAAAAATGATTGATTGGTTTGATTGTCATCAGAATTATTTGATGAATCTGTGGTTGTATCTTGTTGATTGTACTTTTCTTCGAAATCAACAGGGTTAACGTTAATTGATTGACTGTTAGCGTAGACTACACCGTAATTATCGGGTGCGGTACGGTAGAATGAGTCAGTCTTAATAACGAACTTGATGTTATTTTGTGATGCTAGTCTGATAAAAGGGGAGACAACATCATGATCCAAGTTACCATTAATGATTAGTTGGTAGCTGTTATTATTATCAAATTCCTTTTGAAGGGCATTGACAGCGTTTGGATTTGATAGATCCTTGATTTGGATTGCTAAAGAAACACGTTCTCTAAAAGTACCTAGGTATCTACGTTGTTCATCCGGGTTAACCTTTGGAGTTCCACCCATGGATGATTGTTCTAAACGACTGCTTACATCATCTTCACTCATATTAATTGCTCCTTTTCATTTATGTCTTAGTACTATTTTATCATTAATTAAAAGAGGGTAGAAAAAAAGCGTTTTGCAAATGCAAAGCGCTTTTTTGGAGCAACAAGTATAACCAGAAATTATAGCTTGTTGTAGTATTCAACGATTAGTGATGCATCAATATCAGCATTCATTTCGTCACGTTGAGGTAATCTAGTTAGAGAACCTTCTAGTTTGTCAGCATCGAATGAAACGTATTGTGGACGACCAACAACAGCTTCAACGGCTTCCTTGATGATTTGTAGGTCTTTTGATTTTTCACGAACTGAAATAACTTGACCAACTTTTACTTCGTATGAAGGAATGTCAACACGTTTGCCATCAACAGTGATGTGACCGTGGTTAACTAATTGACGAGCTTGACGACGAGTAGTTGCTAAACCTAAACGGTAAACAACGTTGTCTAGTCTACGTTCTAGTAATACCATGAAGTTATCACCGTGACGACCTTCTCTAATCTTACCCGCACGAACGAATAGTTTTGAGAATTGACGTTCAGTTAAACCGTACATGAAACGTAGCTTTTGCTTTTCCTTCAATTGAGTACCGTATTCTGATAGCTTACCGCGACGACCTTGACCGTGGTCACCTGGTGCGTATGGGCGACGAGCTAATTCTTTACCAGTACCTGAAAGTGAAATACCAAGACGACGAGAAATTCTCCAACTTGGACCTGTATATCTAGACATAAAAATATCCTCCAATAAAAATTATTATTTGGAGTAAAATAATCACTGTACACTTAGTATTCGTGCATATTGCTCTGCAATGTTCACCCCAGCAGCCGTGGGGGTACTAATTGAACCATTAAGGCATCAATATGTTGACGAGCTTACCGTGTACTGCTGCATTATTTTACACAAAAGTTATTGTATGATTATTAACACTAATTGTCAATGATTATGTGGCTTTCAAAGACTTTTACAAATTCTTCTAGCATTTCTTGATCTTCTTTTGAGAAACGATCGAAGATAGGGGCGTCAATATCTAAGACACCAAATCTGATTCCATCCTTTTCGATAGGGATGACAATTTCTGATTTACTGTTTGAATCACAGGCAATGTGACCAGGAAAATCATTTACGTTTTCTACGCGGATAGTTTCGTTCTTATCAAATGCAGTACCACAAACACCACTACCATTTTTAATGTGGACACAAGCCACTTTACCTTGGAAGGGACCTAAGATTAATTCGTTTTTATCATCTACATAGGTGTAAAAACCGGTCCAGCTAACATCTGGAAGTTCTTGCATTAGTAGTGCAGAGGCATTTGCCATGTTGGCAACGTTGTTGTGTTCATCGGTTAACAACGCGTCTAACTGTTGTGCTAACATTGAATTGATTTTCATAATTGAAAACTCCCTTGTATATATTGATAATTAGGTATTTTAATAATTATCTCGTATGATATAATTGAATATAGTTAATTAGTTTATTATTAAAATATTAAAAATACAAATGTTTAATGCTAAAAAAGATTAGATTAAAATAAAAAGTTGTAAGGGGACAGATGTCAAAATGATTGATTTGGTTATTTTCATAATAGTAGTGCTTGTAATACTACTATTAGCGACATTCTTTTATCGAAAGAATCTATTTAAACGACTTGACGGTCTGGAAAAGCAAAAGGCTAATCTAAAGGACGTAATGGTCGGCGACGAGTTGGAAGCAACTGGTAAAATTAAATTAAATGGTGAATCTTTCGACAAATTTAATGAATACAAAGAACAATATGAAAAAATTACCAATTCAGACTTAACAAGTATCAGAAGTGATATGAGTGATGCAGAAGATTTCCTTAATAGTTACAAGCTATTATCAGCCAGCGTTACTATTGGTGACCTGGGGGATGCAATTGAAGTTGTTGATGGCAAGTTAAATGACATTCATGATGGTCTAAGTGAACTTCAAGAAGTTGACAGTTTACACCGCAAGGCAATCGAAGATGTTGATAATACCATCAGAGAAATTAACCAACAACTGCTATCACAAAACTACTCATTTGGTCCAAGCAGCGATAAGCTTGAAGATAAGCTAAGCACTATTAAGGGTGTTTACGAAGAATTCGTTGCTGAAACTGAAAATGGTGATCAAAACAAAGCCGAAGAATTACTTGGCAAGATTAACAACTTGATCAATGAAATGAATGAATTAATGAAGATTATTCCTGATACATATGTTTCATTATCAAAGGAATTCCCAAGACAATTAGATGAAATTGAACGTGGTCATCGTACTATGATTCAAACTGATTACAACTTTGTTGAAGATGATATTGATGACACTATCAACGCTCTAAAGGAATCATGCCAAGAAGGATTGAAGTCACTAGCTGAACTAGATATCCCTGAAACCAAGAAGACATGCACATATATTGAAGAAACAATTGATTCAATGTATGCCATCATGGAAAAAGAAATCGTTGCTAAGCGTAAGGTTAAGAAAAACATCAGCTTGGTATATGACTTCATCTTCCATGCTAAGAACCAAAACCGCATTCTAAGTGATGAACTTGAAGGTTTAAGCAAGAACTACAACTTAGAACACGATGAAATTGAAACCACTGCTGAATTAGCTGATAAAATCAGTAAGATTGAAACAATTTACAATAATGATTACGATGCAATCAACGGTAATAAGGCAGTATATTCTGTCATTCAAAAACATCAACAAGATGCAAAACAAGAACTAAGCTCAATTGAAAAACAACAAAAAGACATCAATGATTCTGTTGCTGAACTAAGCAAGGAAGAAAGAGTTGCCAGAGACAGCCTTCAAAAGTTTGATTTACAACTATTAAACATCAGAAGACGAATTGACAACCTAAACCTTCCTGGATTAACCGAAGACTTCTTAGAACGTTATGATTACGTATACAACGAAGTTTCAAATCTATCAGCATCAATCAACCAAGTGAAGATTAGTATGGATGAAATTAACCAAAAATTGGCTAACATTTCAGACACAATGGATCACTTGCTATCCGATACAGAAAACATTGTTGATAGTGCAATGCTATCAGAACGTTTGATGCAATTCGCCAACCGTTATAAGAATGCCAATGAAGATTTAAACGCTGCCTGTGCACAAGCAAAGGACTACTTTGATAATCGTTACCAATACGAAAAGAGTCTAGCTACTATGGCTGCTGCAATCGAAAAGGTTAATCCAGGTGCATACAAGCAAATGGAAACTGAATACTATAACGAAAAGAAAACAACTAAATAAAATAAAGAAGTAACTTTGATGTCATTCAAACGTTACTTCTTTTTTTCTGTTATAATGTCAAATATAGTTGAGTCGGACAAATCCAAAAATGAAGAAGGGTAATAATGATATACTTTGACAATAGTGCCACAACAAAACCTGACGATTCTGTTGTAGCAACTTACGATAAAGTAAGCAAAGAATTTTGGGGAAACCCATCTAGTTTACATCAATTTGGTGAACAATCATTCAATTTGTTGGAACAATCTAGAGCACAAATTGCTAAATTACTAGGTGTTTTACCAAGTGAAATATTATTTACCAGTGGTGGAACAGAAGGTGACAACTGGGCAATCAAGGGAACTGCCTTTGAAAAGCGTGCCTACGGAAATCACATTATCGTAAGTTCTGTTGAACATCCTGCAGTAAAGAACTCCGTTGAACAATTAACACAATTGGGCTTCGAAGTTACTTACTTACCAGTAAATGATGAAGGACGTATCTCTGTCGATGATTTAAAGAAGGCAATTAGACCAAGTACAATTTTGGTTTCAATCATGGCTGTAAATAATGAAATCGGTGCAGTTCAACCAATTAAAGAAGTCGGGGACCTTTTAAAGGATTATCCTAACATCAGTTACCACATTGATTCCGTTCAAGGAATTGGTAAGGGTATCCAAGATTTGATTTTCAATGATCGTGTTGACTTTGCCACTTTCTCAGGTCATAAATTCCACGCACCAAGAGGTGTCGGTTTTATGTACAAACGAAGTGGTAAGAAGATTGCTCCATTAATTACTGGTGGGGGCCAAGAACGTAACCTAAGAAGTAGTACAGAAAACCTACCTGCCATTACCGCAATGGCACGCGCTTTACGTCTATTATTAGATGATGAAGATAAAAAGGTTGCAAAACAACGTAAAATCAAGCAAAATATTTTAGGACATATTTCTAAATTTGATAAAGTAAAGGTCTTCTCAAAGGATAACGAACACTTTGCACCACATATTTTATGTTTTGCAATTCTAGGTGTTCGTGGTGAAACAATCGTCCATGCTTTTGAAAGTCATGGAATCTTTATTTCAACTACAAGTGCATGTTCTTCTAAACGTCACGTTGCCTCAGGTACTTTATCTGCCATGAAGGTTGATGAAGACGAAGCAACTAGTGCTGTGCGTGTTTCATTAGATGAACATAACACAATGGAAGAAGCAGATCGTTTTAACGAAGTCTTTGACGAACTTTATGAAAGATTTAAAAAGATTAACTCATAGAAAGGAAATTCGTGAATGCAATATACTGAAATAATGGTCAGATACGGTGAATTATCCACAAAGGGTAAGAACCGTAAAGACTTCATTAAGCAACTAGGCAAGAACGTTGACAGAGTGTTGCATGATTTCGAAAACCTAAAGGTAAGTGCTAAGCGAGATCGTTTGCACGTTACTTTGAACGGTGATGACTCAGATAAAGTTATCGAACGTTTAAAGGATGTTTTTGGAATTGAAAACTTTTCTCCTTCAATCAAGGTAGAAAAGGACATCGATAAGGTTAAAGAAACCGCCGTTGAAATGGTTAAATCCCAATTCAAAGACGGTATGACCTTTAAGATTGACACTCGTCGACAAGACAAGCATTTCCCAATGGACACTCACGACATTAACGATGCTCTAGGTGGATACATCTTGAGCAACGTTGATGGCATCAAGGTTCAAATGAAGAACCCTGACATCAAGTTAAGAGTTGAAGTTCGTATGAACGGTATCTTCTTATCGAGTGAAACCATTGACGGTGCCGGTGGATTACCTGTTGGTACTGGTGGACGTGCTACTATGATGCTTTCTGGTGGAATTGATTCACCGGTTGCAGCATACATGGGAATGAAACGTGGAGTGAAGTTAGATATGGTTCACTTCTACAGTCCTCCATACACAAGTGAACAAGCATTAGCTAAGGCAAAAGAATTAGCTGCTAAGTTAACTCGTTTTGGTGGTAACATTCAATTCATTCAAGTTCCATTTACCGAAATTCAAGAAGAAATTAAGGAAAAGGTTCCTGAAGGATACTTAATGACTATTCAACGTCGTATGATGTTAAGATTGGCCGCTAAGTTGACATTAGACAGACACTGTAAGGGTGTCTTCACTGGTGAATCACTAGGTCAAGTTGCATCACAAACTCTTGAAAGTATGATGGCAATCAATGACGTAACTACTGTTCCGGTATTGAAACCATTACTTTCAATGGATAAGACAGAAATCATTAAGGTTGCTGAAAGAATTGATACTTACGATCTATCAATTATGCCATTTGAAGACTGTTGTACAGTCTTTACTCCTCCTGCACCAAAGACTAAGCCTGATCTAGAAAAGACTAGAGCATGTGAAAAGTTAATTGATGTTGAAGGATTAATGCAACGTTCATTAGACAAAGTTAAGATTATCGACATTAAACCAGGGGAAGAATTCTTGAATGCTCAAGAAGATGTTTTCGCTGAATTACTATAATCTATAAAAAAGAGATCATCTTTATTGATGGTCTCTTTTCTTTTTGCTTGCAAATCAATCGTGTAAGTTGTATTTTAAATAACTAGCAACTACCAATTAAGGAGATTTATAACATGCAATTAAAATTTTTAGACAAACCAGTAGAAACAATTAAAGAACCAATGGATAAGGGACAAGCTCTACCAGATTTCAAAGTCCTAGATGCTAACAACAACGAATTCACTAACAAGGAATTAATTGGTAAGCCAGCATTGATTTTAACTGTTCCAGACGTTAACTCAAGAGTATGTAGTCTAGAAGCTAAGAAGTTCAACAGAAACGCTGACAAGTATGAAAATGTTGAATTCTACACGATTTCAAAGAACTCAGTTGAAGAACAAAAAGATTGGTGTGCAGCTAAGGGTGTTGAAAGCATGCATTTATTATCAGATGCTGACACAGACTTTGGTAACCAATCAGGTACTTACGTTAAGGAAATTGACGCATTAGCACGTATGGTTTTTGCCATCGATGCAAATGGTGAAATTGTTTACCGTCAAGTCGTAGAAGAAATTGGTTCACAACCAGATTTCAAAGAAGCTCTAGCAGTTGTTGAAAAATTAAACAAATAGAGTTGACGATTTTCCAAAAATTGTCTAATATAATCAATATAGATTACAAATGCGAAGATCAAGAGAGTAGTTTTGGTGATGAGTATCAGAGAAAAGATGATTAGGTGAGACATCTTTCCGTTATCAAAACGAAGGTAGCTTGTGAGCATTCATATTGATATTGATAATTTAGATATGAACGGGCCATCGTTAATTGGATTAAGAGAAAGTATTTTTTTAATGCTTTAAATTAGGTGGTACCGCGAGCACTTCGTCCTATTGGATGGAGTGCTCTTTTTATTTACTGGAGGGATGGACTATGGCAAAAGAAACTGAAATGTCTACAAAGTATGACCATGACGCCGTTGAATCAGGTCGTTATGAAAAATGGATAGAACAAGACGTTTTCAAACCAAGTGGTGACAAGAAGGCAAAACCTTATTCAATCGTTTTACCACCACCAAATGTTACTGGTAAGCTTCACTTAGGACATGCATGGGATACAACCTTACAAGACATGTTAATCAGACAAAAGAGAATGTTAGGATACGATACCCTATGGGTTCCTGGTATGGACCATGCTGGTATCGCTACTCAAGCTAAGGTTGAAGCTAAGTTAAGAGACCAAGGCGTTTCTCGTTACGATCTAGGTCGTGAAAAGTTTGTTGACAAAGTTTGGGAATGGAAAGATGAATACGCAGCAACTATCAAGAAACAATGGGCTAAGATGGGACTTTCACTTGATTACTCACGTGAACGTTTCACTTTAGACGATGGTTTATCAGAAGCTGTTCGTAAAGTCTTCGTTGATTTATACAACCAAGGTTTAATTTACCGTGGTGAATACATTATCAACTGGGATCCACAAGCACAAACTGCTTTATCAGATATCGAAGTTATTCATAAAGATGATAAAGGTGCTTTCTACCATGTTAAGTACCCATTTGTAGACGGGACTACTTTTGATGGTAAAGATTACATTGAAATTGCCACTACACGTCCTGAAACTATGTTTGGGGATGTTGCCGTAGCTGTTAACCCAAGTGATGAAAGATACAAAGACATCGTTGGTAAGAAGATTATGGTTCCTCTAGTACAAAGAGAAATCCCAATCATTGCTGACCAATATGTAGACCCTGAATTCGGTACTGGTATGGTTAAGATTACTCCAGCCCATGACCCTAATGACTTCAAGGTTGGTAACAGACATGACTTAAAACGTATTAACACTATGAATGGTGACGCAACTATGAACGAAAATGCCGGTAAGTACGTTGGTATGGATCGTTTTGATGCTAGAAAAGCAATGGTTGCTGATTTAGAAGACCAAGGTTACATGCTAAAGATTGACCCAATTGTTCACTCAGTTGGTCACTCAGAAAGAACCGGTGTTCAAGTTGAATCAAGACTTTCAACTCAATGGTTCGTTAAGATGCAACCACTAGCTGACCGCGCAGTTAAGAACCAATCAACTGATGATAAGGTTAACTTCGTGCCAGAACGTTTTGAAAACACATTTACTCAATGGATGGATAACATTCATGACTGGGTTATTTCAAGACAATTATGGTGGGGTCACAGAATTCCAGCATGGTACAACAAGCAAACAGGCGAAATGTACGTTGGAATGGAAGCTCCTAAGGATGCTGAAAACTGGGAACAAGATCCTGACGTTCTAGATACTTGGTTCTCATCTGCATTATGGCCATTCTCAACTCTAGGTTGGCCTGATGAAAACTCAGAAGACTTCAAACGTTACTTCCCAACTAATACTTTAGTTACTGGTTACGACATTATCTTCTTCTGGGTATCAAGAATGATTTTCCAAAGTCTAACATTTACAGACCGTCGTCCATTCAAGGATGTTTTACTTCACGGACTAATGCGTGATGCACAAGGCCGTAAGATGAGTAAATCACTTGGTAATGGTATTGATCCAATGGATGTTATCGATAAGTACGGGGTTGACGCATTGCGTTGGTTCTTAGCTACTGGTAATACAGCTGGACAAGACGTTCGTTTCAGTTACGAAAAGATTGAAGCTGCATGGAACTTCATTAACAAGTTATGGAACGCTAGTCGTTACGTAATCATGAACCTAGGCGACATGGAAAAACCAGAATTACCTGATTCATCTGAATGGAACTTAGCAGACAAGTGGATTCTAAGTAAGTTAAACAGCGTGGTAAACCAAGTTACTGATCACTTTGAAAAGTACAACTTTGGTGAAGCTGGCCGTGCATTATACGACTTCATTTGGAATGACTTCTGTGACTGGTACATCGAAATGAGTAAAGAAACTCTAACTGGTGACGATGAAAAGGCTAAGAATAACACTAGAAACATCCTAGCTTACACATTAGACAAGATTTTGAAACTAATGCACCCAATGATGCCATTTGTTACTGAAAAGATTTGGTTAACAATGCCTCATGAAGGTGAATCAATCGTGGTTGCTCCATACCCAGTTAACCATGACGAATTCAAGGATGCTAAGGCAGAAAAAGACATGGCTGCATTAATCGAATTGATTAAGGTAGTTAGAAATATCAGATCACAAGCTAATGCTCCAATGTCATCATCAATCGACCTATTGATTAAGACTGATAATGATGACTTGAAGAACATCTTCGAAGAAAACAAGCATTACATCGATCGTTTCTGTCATCCAAAGGAATTATCAATTGGTTCAGATGTTGTAGCTCCTAAGTTAGCTATGACTGGAATCATGACTGATGCAGAAATTAGTATTCCTTTAGCCGAACTAGTTGATTTAGACGAAGAAATCGCTAGAATCGAAAAAGAAATTGAAAACTACACATTTGAGGTACAACGTGCCGAAAAGAAACTTGCTAACAAGAAGTTCGTTGACAATGCTCCAGAACAAGTTGTTAACGCTGAAAAAGAAAAGCAAGCTGATAACCAATCTAAGTTAGATGCTGCAAAGCAACGACTAGAAGAAATTAAGAGTCAAAAGTAATTTAGATTAATTAAAGAGTCGGGCGATATTGTCCCGGCTCTTTTTTGAAGGGATGACAAAGATGGATTATGAAACAGCGCTTAGCTTTATCCATGGTAGATATAAATTTAAAAAGCATCCAAGCTTAGACATTATCAAGGACCTTTTGAACCGTTTAGGTAACCCACAAAAAGACATTAATGCTATTCATGTCGCTGGAACCAACGGGAAGGGGTCTACGGTAGCCTACCTTAGAAATATCTTCCAAGCAGACCATAAAACTGTTGGAACGTTTACATCACCATTTTTAATTAAGTTCAACGAACGCATTAGTGTGGATGGCAATCCAATTTCAGATGCTGAGTTGGTTGAATTAGTGGAAAAGATTAAACCAATTGCTGAAGAAATGGATGAGACTATTGAAGGCGGTGGTCCAACTGAGTTTGAAATCATCACCGCTATGATGTTTTTATACTTTGCCAAGCATCCAGTTGATGTTGTGATTGTGGAAGTCGGAATTGGCGGTATTTTGGACTCTACCAACGTGTTTGAACCAACTGTCTCAGTGATTACAACAATTGGGATGGATCACATGAAGTTGTTAGGTGATACGATTCCAAAGATTGCCAGTCAAAAAGCGGGAATTATTAAAGAAAACCGTCCGGTTGTAATTGGTAAGGTCGATGACGACGCGATGGAAGTGTTCAAAAATAAGGCTTCAGAACTTGATGCACCATTATATGCTTACGGCAGTGAATTTAATACTTCTAAACCAGTCATGAGCAACAAATGGCAACAATCATTTGATTATGAAGATGATGATAACTTGGTCCGAAACATCAAGACCAGCTTGTTAGGCTTTTACCAACCACACAACGCGGCATGTGCGATTAAGGCATATGTTTTACATCAACAAGATAAAGGTAAAGAAGTAAATAGTTCAGCAATTATTAGTGGAATTGCTAAGACAACCTGGCCAGGTCGTTTTGAAAGAGTTAATGATCAACCACTAGTCGTCCTAGATGGTGCCCACAATATCGATGCCGTTAACGAAATCAAGAAATTATTAATCAAGGACTTTGCTTTAAACGAAATTTACATCATTATCGGTATCTTAGCCGATAAAGATTACATGGATATGTTGAATATTTTAGGTAGTATTAAGAATGTTCATTTAGTATTAACTAAGTTTGAGGCTTACGGTTCAAGACAAAGTGTCGATGTAGATGAGATAAGCGGTCAGATTAAGGCTAAAAATCCAGTGTCTGTTATTGATGATTGGAAGCAAGCAATTGCTCAAACTGCTGGTGAAATGTCAGAAGATGACATGATTTTAATCACTGGATCGCTATATTTCATCTCAGATGTGCGAAAATTATTCAAATTAGAATAAAAAATTGTTAAATTTTAAATTCTTTAATGATAAATGTTGCAAAATCGTATACACTAGAGAGTGTTATTAAAAATAAAAAAATAACTATGGTATACTAAGAAAGTATGCAAAAAAAGGTGAAATTAAAAATAGCCAGCCAAATGTAATTATGAAGGGATGAAAAACTGTGTTTGGATTTGGAACTAAAAATATTGGAATTGATTTAGGAACTGCCAACACAATTGTTTACGTTGATGGTAAAGAAATTGTGTTAAGAGAACCTTCAGTTGTTGCTAAGAATACAAAAACTGGAGAAATCGTTGCAGTTGGACAAGAAGCAAGAGATATGATTGGTCGTACTCCTGCTAGTATTTCTGCAATTAGACCTATGAAAGATGGGGTAATTGCTGACTACGAAACTACTGTTACAATGCTAAAATACTACATTAACAAGACTGTAGGACATGCTTCAGGTAAGCCTTACGTTATGGTCTGTGTACCAAGTGGTATTACTGCTGTTGAAAAGAGAGCCGTAATCGATGCAACTCGTGTTGCTGGTGCAAAGGATGCTTACGTAATTGAAGAACCTTTTGCAGCTGCCATTGGTGCAGGTCTACCAATCATGGACCCAACTGGTAGCATGGTTGTTGATATTGGTGGTGGTACTACTGATGTTGCTACTATCTCATTAGGTGGTATCGTATCAAGTAGATCACTTCGTGTAGCCGGTGACCGTCTAAACGACGCAATTGCCGCTTACATCAGAAAGAAGTACAACCTACTAATCGGTGAAAGAACTGCTGAAAAGCTAAAATGGGATATCGGTTCAGCTTCAATTGAAGGTGCTAAAGATATCGAAAACGTTACTATTCGTGGTAGATACCTACTAACTGGTTTACCAAAGAGTGTGGAAATTACTGCTGAAGACGTAGCAAACGCTATTTCAGAACCAATTCAAGAAATCATTGGAACTGTTAAGGAAACCCTTGAAGAAACATCTCCAGAAATCTCTGCCGATGTTATCGATCATGGTATTGTCTTAACTGGTGGTGGTGCTTTATTGAAGAACTTGCCACAAGTTATTTCAGAAGCTACTAAGGTTCCAGTTTCAATCGCTAAGAACCCGCTAGATTGTGTTGCAATCGGAACTGGTGAATCATTAAAGAGCATTGATATTATGAAGAGAAAATAGATTAAATAAGCGGGGAGGTTATCTTCCCGCTTATTTACTAGTTCGGAGGATTGAAAAATGCGTAAGTTTTTCTCCAATCGAAAGTGGTTAACTGCCATTTTGATTTTTATTATTTGTTTAGGTTTCATTTCCGTTTCTGTTTCAACCAGAAATAACAAATCAATGCCACCGTTTATCCAACGTTTTGGAAATGACGTGGTTGGAATTGCTAGTTGGACTGTTGCTGTTCCTGCAAACTCAGTTAGACATGCTGGAGAAACTGTAAACAATCTAATTAACACATACAAAGAAAATCAAAAGCTAAAAGCACAAGTAGAAACAATTACAGCAACCAAGGTTAGAGACCAAGCTATTCAAAGCGAAAATGATCAACTAAAACGTGAACTTAAAATTAAAAGTGGTTTAGCTGATTACAATCCAATTGTTGCTGAAGCTTTAGTTAGAACTCCATCAGCATGGAACGACCAATTTGTTATTAACAAGGGTTCATCTGCTGGGGTTAAGAAGAATATGTCCGTTCTTGGCGCTAAAGGATTAATCGGACGTGTCATCGAAGTTAATAACAGTAACAGTAAAGTAGAATTAATTTCTAACACTGTTGATTCTGACAATAAGTTCCCGGTTGAAGCTACCAATTCAAATGGTGAAACTGTTAACGGAATTATTAACGGTTATGACAGAAAGACTGGTCAATTAATCGTTGGTCATTTAAATACCAAGGTAAAGATTAAGGTAAATGACAAAGTATCTACAAATGGTCTTGGTGGAATTACACCAAAGGGTATTTACGTAGGTAAAGTTGCAAAGGTAACAACTGATGATTATGGAACTGCTACTAAGTTGTACATTCAAACTCCAGCAAACATGAATGATCTAGAGGTTGTTACAGTTGTAGATAAAACATCATAGGGGTGATTAGGATGAGAGAACACCAACCAATTAGATATGTTTTCATAATTGGATTGTTCATTTCTTTGTTCTTGGATGGATCAATTTCATTAATTTTTAGTCACCTTCTATATGGAAAATATATGCTAGTCCCAAGCATTACATTTGCATGGTTATTCTTTGGTATGTACTTCATTAATCGAACAAACGAACACGTTGAAATATGGGCAGCAATTGCCGGATTATTGTTTGATTTGTTCTATACCGGTATATTAGGGGTGTACGTAATTGTCTTTCCACTAGCAATCATCATCGGTAGAAAGCTATATCGTTTCTTACCAATGAACATTGTGACCGGGTTATTTTCATTTGCGTTTAACATTGCACTAATAAATGTTTTGGCTTATGGATTAAATCGTTTAATGAATGCTACTAACATGGCAGCTGGGTACTTTTTAATTCATGCAGTGATTCCAACTGTATTGTTTAACTCAGTGTTATTCTTAATTTTGTACGTGCCAATCGGGGTATTATTTGATCGAATTGAGTAGAGTAATAAAAGAGATAAGAGGGAGTATCTATAAATGCAATCTGTAGTACTTAAAGGAACCAAAGACGGATATGAGTTAATCCTAAAAGAAACAGCTAGTGTGAGAGAAATTCTAGTTGATTTGAAACAACTACTAGAAGGCCTTGGCGAAGAAAGTGAAAAAGGCAAAGACCAATTACATTTGAATGTTCAGATGGGTAACAGATTGATGTCAGAAGAAGATAAAAATGATATCATTAAGTTAGTTGATGACTACGAAAATCTAGTTATCGATAACTTTTTATCCAACGTTATTACCAAGGAAGAATCTGCTAAAATCATGGCACAAAACAATGTTGAAGTGATGAGCAGAGTGATTAGAAATGGTCAGGAAGTAAACGTCGATGGTGATGTTTTATTCTTTGGTAAGATTCATGAAGGTGGAAAGTTAATTGCCACTGGTAATGTGTTTAATATGGGAGTTATCGAAGGAATTGTTCAAGCAGGTTTTCCTGATGACGAAAGTAAGTTAATCATCGGTAATTTACATACAGCACAACAAGTTCGTGTAGGAGAACAATACGATATTGTAGCGGATCGTCCAATTGAGGATTCTGAAAAGACAGTAGTATATGTAAACGACCTACACGTGCTAAGTTATGGTAAAATAAAGAATCTAAAAGAGATTAATCCGAAGTTCTTTAATCGAATTGGAGGTATTGAATAATGGGAAAAGCCATTGTAATTACATCAGGTAAAGGTGGAGTTGGAAAGACAACTTCAAGTGCTAATATTGGAATTGCGTTAGCAATGATGGGAAAAAGAGTGTGTTTGATTGACTTAGATATTGGTCTAAGAAACCTAGATGTTGTTATGGGTCTAGATAATCGTGTTATGTACGATATCGTAGATGTTGCAACTGGTAGAGTAAAGCTAGTTCAAGCAATGGTGAAAGATAAGCGTTTTGATGACTTATTATATCTATTACCTGCAGCCCAAAATACTGATAAGACAGCTCTAAACGAAGAACAAGTAAAGAGCATTGTTGATGAATTAAAACCAGATTTTGACTATGTCTTTATTGACTGTCCAGCCGGAATCGAACAAGGTTTCATTAACGCCGTTTCTGGTGCTGATGGTGCAATCGTTGTTACCACTCCAGAAATTTCAGCCGTTCGTGATGCCGATCGAGTAATTGGTTTATTAGAACAACATCCACTTCAAGAAACACCAAAATTAATCATTAATCGTATCAGAAAATCATTGATGCAAGATGACAACTATATGGATGTTGATGAAATCACTACCCATTTAGGAATTGATTTATTAGGTATCATCTTAGATGATGACAAGGTTATTAGTACCTCAAATAACGGTGAATCAATTGTTATGAACCCAGACAACCCAACAGCCCAAGGTTACAGAAACGTAGCTAGAAGACTTGAAGGTGAAACAGTTCCATTGATGAAGATTGATGTCAAAAAGGAAAGTGCATGGGATAAGTTTAAGCATTTATTTAAACGTAACTAAACTTTATTATTGACTTACGATTGAAATTAAGTTATTTTATTAATTATTAAAAGACTTTGAGCAGAAATGCATTTGTATGTAATTCACAGAGATCCTAGTAACAGGTGAAAGCTAGGTAATTACAGCAGGTGTTCACATCTGTGAGTTGTTATTCTGAACGTAATTAGGAATAAACCGGTGCAGCCGTTATCTGCGAGTCAATAGACTCACTGAGCTATTTTGCGCGAGCAGAATAGGAAATTAGGTGGCACCACGTTTTCAACGTCCTTTTAGCATATTGCTAAAAGGGCGTTTTTTTTATCAAAGGAGGAATAATTAATGCAATATATTTTAGAAATATTACCTTCACTATTTTCTGGGGTAGTAACCACATTAGAGATTTTCGCATTAACAATCGTTTTATCAATCCCATTAGGAATTTTAGTTTCCCTAGCATTAACCGGAAAAAATATTATCAAAGCAATCTTTGAATTTTATGTCTGGATCATGCGTGGAACTCCGCTATTATTACAATTGATTTTTATCTTTTATGGTTTACCAATTATCGGAATTGTATTCCCAAGATTTGAAGCAGCTGTTATCGCCTTTGTTTTAAATTATGCAGCTTACTTTGCTGAAATCTTTAGAGGTGGTTTTCAATCCATTCCAAAGAACCAATTCGAAAGTGCTAAGATGCTACGCTTAACTCGTTGGCAAACTCTTCGTAAGATTGTCATTCCGCAAGTTTTCAAAATTGTGTTACCTTCAATCGGAAACGAAGTAATTAACCTAGTTAAGGATTCATCATTAGTATACGTAATTGGTATTGGTGACTTATTACAAGCTGGAAATATTGCAACAGCACGTGACGTTACATTAGTTCCATTAATTTTAGTTGCTGTATTCTACTTAGTACTAACAGCGGTATTAACATTGGTACTAAGAAAAATCGAACAACGTTTTGATTACTGGAGATAGGAGGGATTAACATGTTTCAAGTAAAAAGTTTAAATAAGAGTTTTCAAGGTAAAACCATCATCAAGGACATGAACCTAGATGTTGCTGATAACGAAATCCTAAGTATTGTTGGTCCTTCCGGTGCTGGTAAGACAACACTATTAAGATGTATCACTGGTTTGGAAAAAGCCGATTCAGGTAAGTTCTTCTTGGATGGCGAAGAAATTGATCCAACTGATGATTCAAAATCAGTTATTGGGGTAGTATTCCAAGACTTTGGGTTATTCCCAAACTTGACTGTCATTGAAAACATCATCTTGGCACCACAATTAGTGTTAAAAAAGTCAAAAGAAGAAGCATTAAAAGAAGCACAAGAATTAATCGACAAGCTAGATTTAACTGGTAAGGAATCACTTTACCCATACCAATTATCTGGTGGACAAAAACAACGTGTGGCAATTGTTAGAACTTTGGCAATGCACCCAAAGATTATTTGCTACGATGAACCAACATCTGCATTGGATCCTAAGTTAAGTGAAGAAGTCGGAAAGATTATTTTAGATTTAAAGAAACAAAATATCACACAACTTGTGGTTACCCACGATGTGGCATTTGCAAAACAAGTTGCTGACAAGGTAAAGGAAGTTAGACCATTTAAAGAGGAGGGGTAGTCTATGAAGACCAAAGTTTTAAAAATGGTTGGAATTATTAGTGTTTGTTTGATGGCCGTTATCATGCTATCTGGTTGTGAATCTGTTACACAAAAAGCAGATCATCAAGATACATGGAGCCGCATTGAAAAGAACAAGCAAGTTACCATTGGTCTAGATGTTACCTTCGTTCCGATGGGGTTTGAAAACCAAAGCGGTAAAATCGTCGGCTTTGATGTCGACTTAGCCAAGGCTGTGTTTAAACAATATGGTATTAAGCCAGTCTTTCAACCTATCGATTGGTCAATGAACGTAACCGAGTTGAGAAATACCACCATCGATTTAATTTGGAATGGTTTCACAATTACTCCCGAACGACAAGCTGTTGTTAACTTCAGTAAGCCTTACTTGGCAAATGACCAAGAACTAGTTACTTTGAAATCATCTCACATTAATAAATTTAGTGATATGAAGGGCAAGTATTTAGGTGCCCAAAATGGTTCAGCTGGTCTAAATGATATTGACGATCAACCAAAATTATTGAAACAATATATTAAAAAACAATCACCAATTCTATACAATTCATTTACTAATGCATTTATTGACTTGAATCATGGTAGAATTAGTGGATTGTTAATTGATAGCACATATGCAAACTATTACATTGCACACCAACCTAACCCTGACATGTACAAGGTCGTTAGAGGTAAATTCCCACCAGAAGAATTTGGTGTCGGAATCCGCAAAGGTGATAAGACAATGCAAGCTAAGATTAATGCTGCATTCAAGAAGCTAGCAAAGAATGGTGAATTAGAAAAGATTTGTAAGAAGTGGTTCGGTAAGAACTACAACTCACCATTAATGAAATTAACAAATAATACGAAATAAGAACTAGAGGTGGGGTTTTGTTGCATAAGAAATTAGCCAATGGAGTAGACTTAAATGTTATTTTAGAAGATAAATTCAAAACAATTTCATTTACTTTTGATCTAGTTAGCGAGGCTATTCCAGAAAATTTTGCTAAACGAGCAGTACTTGCAGAATTGATGGAAATTAGTAATCAAGATTATCCAACGCAATCCAAATTAGCAAGATACTTATCATCAATGTATGGAGCCAGTTTTGGAACCAACGTTTTGAGATATGGTAATTTGTCAGTTCTAAGAATTAACTTGAGTATCCCAAATCCAAAATTTGTGGATGCAAAAGATGATTTATTACAACAGGCTGTTAGTTTTATTCATAGTGTAGTATTCAAGCCATTGGCTACTGATGGCCAATTTGATAAAGACACGTTTACCTTACAAAGAAACAACATGAAAAAGTATGTTGAATCAGTGGCAGATGACAAACAGTACTATGCTTCAATTCAATTGAAGAAATTATTTTACAAGGACTACCTAAACCGTGGTTCTTTTATATTTGGAACACCAAATGACTATGACATAATAGATAGTCAAAATGAATATGAATACTATTCAAACGTTTTAAATAACGATAATATCAAGATTTCTGTTATCGGGGATGTTGAGGAAGAAAGAATTTATAACTTGTTTGATCAATTTAAATTGTTAAATCGAAGTGTAGAATATGAATTAGCACCACTAACTTCATTTAAGATGAATGATGATGTTGAAATGGTCGATAAGAAGATTCAATCATCACAAAGTTGTTTGAATTTAGGTTACCGTTTGCCGATTTTCTACAATAATAAAGAAGCGATGGCAGCGGTATTGTTCAATGCTATTTTTGGTGGGACACCACAATCTAAACTATTCAAAAATGTGAGAGAAAAGAACAGTTTGGCATACAGTGCAAGTAGTTCATACAATTCTATCAATGGGTTTGTAATGGTAAGCACTGGTATCAATTACAGCAATAAGGATAAGGTCTTAGCAATTGTTAGGGAACAATTAAACGATATCGCTAATGGAAATGTCGACATCGATGTTTTAAACAGTATTAAGGCTGAAATGATTAACGCCAAAAAAGCTGTTTTGGACAGTCCTCGTCAAAACATGGAACAACAATTCGTTAATGGATTGTTGAACCGAGCTCTATCATTTGATGAATGGAAACAACGGGTTAATGATGTGACAATCGACCAAATTGCTGAGGTTGCTAAAAAGGTCGAATTGAATTCAATTTTCTTCTTAGATGGGAGGATTGATGATGCAAATTAAAGAGTATCGTAAGTTTAATGAAAAAGTATATATTGAAAAGATGGATAATGGGTTGTCTGTGGTAGTTGTTCCCAAGAAGGGCTACCAAAAGACTTATGCTACGCTTTCCGTACGATATGGATCTATCGATACCAACATTAATGGAAAGACTTATCCAGCAGGAATTGCCCATTTTCTAGAACATAAGATGTTCGATAAAAAAGATTATGATGCTATGGATGTTTTCTCTAAATATGGTGCAGGCTCTAATGCATTTACTAGTTTTAATAAAACAAGTTACCTATTTTCAACCACTGATAATGTTCATGAAAACCTAACTGAGTTATTGGATTTCGTGCAAGAACCATACTTTAGTGACGCAAAGGTAGAAAAAGAAAAGGGCATCATTGGCCAAGAAATTAGTATGTATGATGATGAACCAGGAGCTGTTTTATTCTTCAAGACAGTTCAAAACATGTTCCCAGATACGCCATTGAATGTTGATATTGCCGGCACAGAGGATTCAATCTATAAGATTACCAAGCAAGACTTGTATGACTCTTATAATTACTTCTATCAACCTCAAAACATGCAACTTACAGTTGTTGGAAACGTTGTTCCTGAAGATATCTTTAAGTGGGTTAGCGATAACCAAAGTAAAAAGAGTTTTAACGAACCTAAAGATGTCAAAAGAACGACAATTCAATCTTCTGAAATTGTGAGGGAAACCACCCATTATATGGATGTAAACCGTCCTAAAGTGGCTTTAGGAATTAAAGGTAATTCTAAATACAATGGTGATATTAAATATGAACTATCCATTTCACTATTGCTACAACTTCTGTTATCAGAAGGTTCTGAGATTTATGAAAAGATGTATAACGATGGAATTATCGATGACTCATTTGGTTTTGACTTTGATTGCGAAGATCAGTTTAACTTTGCGGTATTAGCGGGTGAAACTGAAAAGATTGATGAGTTCATTGATAGAATTTCAGATGTATTGGTTAACTTTGCCGACTATATTTCAGATAAATCTGATGAGTTTGAATTAATTAAAAAAGAAGAAATTGGTCAACATGTTTCAATGATGAATTCCATTGAAGCAATTGCAAATAACATGTCAGATGAAGATCATGATTTTGAAAATATCTATGATGAAATTGAAATGATTAAACAATTAGAATTAGATGATTTAATTCGTTATGGAAAATTATTTTTAAAACCTGACATGATAGTGAAAAACAAGATTTTTCCTAAAAATTAATTAGTTTAGATGTCTAGATAATATAGCTAATTATGATATACTGTAGATGTAAAATAATAAATAAGTGGAGTAATACCTATGCAAAATAACAATGGAAAACAAGTAGAAATTGGTAAATCACTACACGAAGCACGTGTCGCCAAGGGAATGTCCATTGACGATATTCAAAAGATTACCAAAATCCAAAAACATTACCTTGAAGCAATCGAACAGGGGAACTTTGCTGAACTTCCTGGTGATTTTTACGTTCGCGCGTTTATTAAGCAATTCGCTGACACTGTTGGCGTTAACGGTATTGAACTATTGAATGAACATGACGATAGTCTACCTGATACTCAAAGCGAAGAATACGCTGATGAAGTATCAAAGGATGACGTTAATAGCCGTGTAGCTAGTCGTAGTCGTGAACAAAGAAAAGACTCATTCCGTAAGGTTATTCCAACCATCGGAATTATCGTTGCAATTCTAGTAGTTGTTTGCGGTATTTGGGCAGTCGTTGTACATACTAATAGTTCTTCTCAAACTAGCATTAGTAGCAGTTCTGTTTCAGTTACTGGTTCTTCAGAATCAAGTTCATCAAGCAGCAAAGCTGATGACAAGAAGAAAGAAGATAAGAAGTCCACTGACACTAAGACTACCATTAAGGAAGTTAGCGCTACTAAGTATAATGTAACTGGTCAAAAAGAAAACACTGTTACTTTAAAGGCTACTGGTAGAGCATGGTCATCAATCATGGCTGATAACAAGACTCTATTCCAAGGTTCACAAAACAGTGGTGATAAGAAGGATGTTAAGCTTCCAGCTGACACTAAGAGTGTTAACATTTCACTAGGTAACACCCAAGGTGCTAAGATCTTGGTTAATGGTACTGAATTGAAATACGACAAGAGCACACCTTTAACTACACAAATTACATTAGAATTTAGTAAATAAAAAAGAGGGCTTTGTTAAAGCCCTTTTTTATTTCTATGGAGGAAATTATGAATTTACCAAACAAACTTACATTAATTAGAATAATAATGATTCCATTATTCATTATTTTGCTTTCATGTGACATTAACATGGGAACAGTTATCTGGTTAGGTACAAGTATCCAAGTAACCAGAATCGTTGCAGCAATCGTTTTTGCTGCTGCATGTATTACAGACTTTTTAGATGGACAAATTGCCAGAAGACAACATTTAGTTACTAACTTCGGTAAATTTGCTGATCCATTAGCAGACAAAATGATTGTTATGTCAGCATTCATTATCCTAGTTTCATTTGGCTTTGTTCCAGCATGGGTTGCAGCTGTAATCGTATGTCGTGAACTAGCCGTTACTGGTCTAAGATTAATCGTTGTTGAAAACGATGGCCAAGTAATTGCAGCTGCATGGCCTGGTAAGATTAAGACATTCAGTCAAATGATTGCCATTATCTTATTACTATTGAATGATTTCTTATTCATTCCATTTACAACCATTGGTTTTGGTACATTATTACTTTACATCTGCTTATTCTTCACTGTTTACTCAGGTGTTGAATACTTCTGGAAGAGTCGTTTCATTTTTGCAGATTCTTTCAAGTAAATCGATTTAATTATCGTATATATATAAGAAAGGTCGGATTATGTATGCAAATTGATACATCTATTGTTAACAAGCTTATTGACGATAAAATCACCATAACCGGAGCAGAAAGTTTAACGGCAGGGATGTTTCAATCCACTATTGGTGGAGTCCCCGGTGTTTCTGCTATCTTCTATGGTGGATTTGTTACTTATTCAAATGAAGCAAAGGCCAAGCTATTATCAATTCCAATGGAAGTAATTGATGAATATGGTGTTGTTTCTGGACAAGTGGCGATTTGGATGGCTAAGCAATCCAAGCAAATCATGAATGTAGACGTAGGGGTATCATTTACCGGTGTTGCTGGTCCTGATAGTTTGGAAGGACAACCAGCGGGAACTGTATTTATCGGATTAGATTACAAGGAAAATCAATTTGCAAAAGAATTTCATTTTAGTGGATCACGTCAAGAAGTGCGTGAACAGTCAGTACAAGCTGCATTGAAAATGATTGAAAATGAGTATTCTAAATAATGCGAACTTTTGTTCTGTTTTTACTTGCTTTTTTAATGAGAGATTAGTATAGTATAAATATCGAATAGTTATCAAAGGGAGGTCAAATTAATGGCTGATGAACGAAAAGCGGCTCTAGATGGTGCCTTAAAACGAATTGAAAAAGAATTCGGTAAGGGTTCAATCATGAGAATGGGAGACCGTGGAGATACTAGAATTTCCACTGTACCAACAGGTTCCTTAGCACTTGATAATGCATTAGGTGTTGGAGGATTCCCACGAGGAAGAATTGTTGAAATTTATGGACCTGAAAGTTCAGGTAAGACTACCATCGCGCTACAAGCTGTCGCAGAAGTACAAAAACAAGGTGGAACAGCGGCATACATCGATGCTGAAAATGCTTTGGATCCAGTATATGCTACCAACCTAGGGGTAAACATTGATGATTTACTTCTATCACAACCTGATACTGGTGAACAAGGTTTACAAATTTGTGACGCCCTTGTATCAAGTGGTGCCATTGATATCGTAGTTGTCGATTCAGTTGCGGCTTTAGTACCTAGAGCTGAAATTGAAGGTGAAATGGGTGATGCTCACGTTGGTTTGCAAGCTCGTTTAATGTCACAAGCACTACGTAAGTTATCTGGATCAATTAACAAGACTAAGACTATAGCTCTATTTATTAACCAAATTAGAGAAAAAGTTGGTGTTATGTTTGGTAACCCAGAAACTACACCTGGGGGACGTGCTCTTAAGTTCTATTCAACTATCAGACTAGAAATCAGAAGAGCTGAACAAATTAAAGATGGTACTGACATTATTGGTAACAGAACTAAGATCAAAGTTGCCAAGAATAAGGTAGCTCCTCCATTCAAGCGTGCCGAAGTTGATATCATGTACGGTCAAGGTATTTCACAAACTGGTGAATTAGTTGATATGGCCGTTGAACAAGATATCATTGGTAAGTCTGGTTCATGGTACTCATACGGTGAAGAAAGAATTGGTCAAGGTCGTGAAAACGCAAAACAATTCTTACAAGATAATCCGGACAAAATGGAAGAAATTAACAAAAAAGTTCGTGCTGCATATGGCATGGGCGAAGATGATTCTGAATCAGGTGAAGCCGAACAAACAAGTTTGGACACTGGTGAAGAATAACGATAAAGAAGCCGAAAGGCTTTTTTATTTTGCAAAAGAAAATAACATGTGTTGACACTTTCACAACTAAAATTTAAAATATAGTAATGTACATTGAACTATTTATTTAGTTCGCAAAATGACTAATAAATCATTCAATGCGCAATTATCAAAAACTTAATTAAATTAGATGATGTGGAGGTGCAATAAGCCTATGACTTATTTTTTACCTATGATCCTCGCAATCATCGCTGCTTTTGTAGTTGGTATCTCTGTGGGAATGTTTTCTAACAAGAAAATTGTTGATAAGAAATTAACAAAGGCCCACATGAGTGCACAAGATATTTTGGAAGATGCTAAACGACAAGCTCAAACCTCAGCTAAGGAAGCAATTCTTGAAGCTAGAGAAAAGAGTAACCATTATCGTTCAAACATCGAAAAAGAAATTAAGCAAAGACGAATTGAAGTTCAACGACAAGAAAATCGTCTAATTCAACGTGAAGATTCTTTAGATCGTAAAGATGACGCTTTTGATAAGCGTGAAGATTCATTGAATAAGCGTGAAGAAAAGCTTAATTCAAACCAAAAGAAACTTGAACAAAAGCAACAGCAAGCTGATATGCTAGTTAAACAACGTCAAGATGAGTTAGAACGTATCTCTTCACTTTCTCAAGAAGAAGCACAAGAGCTAATTATTAACGAAACAAAGAAAGAATTAGCTGACGAACGTGCCAAAATGGTTAAAGATAGTTATAACTTAGCTCGTAAGGAATCTTCTGAGAATGCCAAGAATCTAGTTATTGAAGCGATTCAACAAAGTGCTGCTGATATCGTATCTGAAACCACAGTTTCAGTTGTTAACCTACCTAACGATGATATGAAAGGTCGTATCATCGGACGCGAAGGTAGAAACATCAGAACCTTTGAAACCCTAACAGGAATTGATTTGGTTATTGATGATACTCCAGAAGCAGTTGTGCTAAGTGGATTTGATCCAATTAGAAGAGAAGTTGCCAAGATGGCACTTGAAAGCCTAATTAAGGATGGTCGTATCCACCCAGCTCGAATCGAAGAAATGGTAGATAAGAGTCGTCGAGAACTTGATGAAAAGATTCAAGAAATTGGTGAAGAAACAGTATTTGATTTAGGAATTCATTCATTGAGTCCTGAAATGATTATGATGATTGGTAAATTGAAGTTCAAGATTTACCATGGTCGTAATGTTTTGAGCCATTCTATTGAAGTTGCGAAGTTGTCAGGTGTCTTAGCCGCAGAATTAGGCGAAGACGTCGTATTAGCAAAACGCGCAGGATTGTTGCACGAAATTGGTCGCTCTGCAGATAATGAAACAGAAGGTTCTCACATTGACCTTGGTGTTGACTTAGCCAAGAAGTTCAAAGAAAGTCCAGTTGTTATTGACTCAATTGCAGCCGATAATGAAGACAGTGAACCTAAGTACATCATTTCTGAATTAGTTAATATCGCAAACAAGATTGCGATTGCTAGACCAGGTGCAAAGAGTAAATCTCTTGAAAGCTTTGTTCATCGTCTAGAAAGTTTGGAAACAATTAGTGATAGCTTCGAAGAAGTAAACAAGAGCTACGCAATTCAAGCCGGACGTGAAATTAGAGTGATTGTAAAACCAGAAAAAGTTTCTGATACTCAAGCAGTTGTTTTAGCTAGAGATATTAAAAATAAGATTGAAGAGGATATGGAATATCCTGGTCATATCAAGGTTACAATTATTAGAGAAGTAAGATCAATCGAATATGCAAAATAAAAAAAGGGCTTTTGCCCTTTTTTATTTTATGTAAAACGATGTAAAATAGTATATATATAATAATGAATTGAGGACGAAAATGAGAATACTATTTTTAGGTGACGTAGTAGGTAACTTGGGGGTAGAGATGGTAAGCAAGTATCTACCAATTCTAAAAAGAGACTACAAGCCACAGGTAACGATTGTAAATGGTGAAAATTCAACATCATTTGGTCGCGGAATTAATAAAAAAGTATATAAACAAATTATGAGTGCAGGGACTGACGTAATTACATTAGGAAACCATGCATGGAATAACGAAGAAATCTTCGATTTTATCGATGATACCAAAAAATTAGTACGTCCTCTTAATTATCCTGGTAAGGATGTACCGGGTAGTGGATATACAATTATTAACGTTAATAATAAGAAATTAGCGGTTGTTAATTTACAAGGAAGAATCTTTATTGATCCAATCGATGATCCTTTCCAAAAGATTGACGAACTTATCAGTGAAATTAAAAAAGAAGCGGATGCAATTTTTGTTGATTTTCACGCTGAAACAACCAGTGAGAAGAAAGCAATGGGGATGTATCTAGATGGTCAAATTTCTGCGATTGTGGGAACTCATACACATGTGCAGACCAATGATGACCAAATTCTAAAAAACGGCACAGCGTTCATTTCTGACGTTGGAATGTGTGGACCATTTGATAGTGTCTTAGGAATGAAGTATGAAAATATCATTCATCGTTTCATTACCCAACGTCCAACTAGATTTGAAGTTGAAGAAAAGGGACGTGGAATCGTCTCCGGATGTGTTATCGATTTAAGAGATGATGGCACTGCCAGATCTATTGAAAAAATATTAATTGATCCAAATCACCCATATAAGGGTTAGTAGCAAAGGAGGATATTGTTTTAATGGCTAGTAAAACTAAACAAACACCAATGATGGAACAATATCAGAAAGTAAAAGATCAATACCCAGATGCTTTTGTTTTTTATCGTCTTGGTGACTTTTATGAAATGTTCAATGAAGACGCGGTAAAGGGTGCCCAAATTCTTGAACTAACATTAACTTCTAGAAGTAAGAATGCCGACAATCCAATTCCAATGTGTGGAGTGCCACACAAAGCGGTTGAATCATACATCGATACCTTAATCGATAAGGGGTACAAAGTCGCAATTGTAGAACAAATGGAAGACCCTAAATTGGCAAAGGGAATGGTTAAAAGAGCCGTTACCCAATTAGTTACTCCAGGTACCAGAACTACAATGGGTGCCGAAAATGCTAAGGATAATAACTACTTAACAGCAATTGAATATTCAGATGCTGGTTATGGTTTTGCATACGCTGAACTATCTACCGGTGAATTAAAGACCACTGTTTTAAGTAATATGAACAGTGTTTTAAACGAGTTGATGACTCTACAAACTAAGGAAGTAATCGTTAACCGTGAAATTCCTGAAAAAGATGTCGCACTAATTAATAAAGTTGGAATCTTAGTTTCATATCAAGATGACATTAAAGAATTAGATGATATGAGATATCTTTCAGAAGGCTTAAGACAAGACCTAGAAAAGAAGGTCGTAAATCGTCTAACTACTTACATTGTGGACACTCAAAAACGTAGCCTTTCTCACATGAAGGCAGCCGTTGCATACAAGCCAGCTGAATTTTTGAAGATGGATCATAATTCACAATACAACCTTGAATTAACCAAGAACCTTAGAACCAACAAGAAGTCAGGTAGTTTACTATGGTTATTGGATGAAACCAAGACAGCGATGGGTGGTAGAAAATTACGTGAATGGATTGACCATCCACTAATTGATAAATCATCCATCGAAAATCGTCAAAACCAAGTCGATGATTTATTAAACCATTACTATGAACGTAGTGAAATCACTGACATGTTAGTGAAGGTCTACGATTTGGAAAGACTTGCCGGTAAGGTTTCCTTTGGTTCAGTTAACGGTCGTGACTTAGTTCAATTAAAGACATCATTACAACAAATTCCAAAGATTAAATATATCTTGGATGAAATGGATACAAAATCATTTGATGAAATTAACAATGATTTAGACCCAGTTGATGAAGTGTCAGAACTGATTGAAAAGGCAATTACTGAAGAACCACCAATCTCAGTCACTGATGGTGGAGTTATTAAAGATGGCTACAACGAAATGTTGGATCAATACAGGGATGCAATGAACAACGGAAAACAATGGATTGCTGAACTAGAAAGCAAAGAACGTGAGCTTACCGGTATCAATAACCTAAAGATTGGTTACAATCACGTTTTCGGTTACTACATCGAAGTATCAAAGGCCAACCTAAGCAAGTTGCCAGAAGATAGATATGAAAGAAAGCAAACTCTTACCAATGCTGAAAGATTTTCTACTCCTGAATTAAAGGAAAAAGAAAAGTTAATCATTGAAGCACAAGAAAAATCCAAGACCTTAGAATATGAATTATTCAGTGAAGTCCGCGATGTTGTTAAGAGTGCAATTCAAAGACTACAAAAACTAGCCAATGCGGTATCCAGTTTGGATGTAATGCAAAGCTTTGCATCTATTTCAGATGAATACAGATTGGTTCGTCCAACTTTAAATGAAGAACACAAGCTAGAAATCATTGATGGTAGACATCCGGTGGTTGAAAAGGTTATGGGTCATCAATCATACGTACCAAACGATGTGATTATGGATCCAGGAACAAACGTCTTGTTAATTACAGGTCCTAATATGTCTGGTAAGAGTACCTACATGCGTCAATTGGCATTAACAGTCATCATGGCACAAATTGGTTGTTTTGTTCCTGCTAAGTCTGCCGAAATGCCAATTTTTGACCAAATATTTACCAGAATTGGTGCTGCTGATGATTTGATTTCTGGACAAAGTACTTTCATGGTGGAAATGAAGGAATCAAACGAAGCGATTCAAAATGCTACCGATAACAGTTTGATCTTATTCGATGAAATTGGTAGAGGGACAGCCACATACGATGGAATGGCGTTAGCTCAATCAATCATTGAATATGTTCACAATCACATCCATGCTAAGACACTATTTTCTACTCACTACCATGAATTGACTGAACTAGCCGACTCATTGGATGAACTACAAAACGTTCATGTTGGTGCGGTTGAAAAAAACGGTGAACTAGTCTTTCTACACAAGGTGAAGAAGGGTGCTGCCGATAAGTCATATGGTATTCACGTTGCAAAATTAGCTGGTTTACCAAATGAATTATTATCCAGAGCAGACGTCATCTTAAGTGACTTGGAAAACAACAATGAAAAGACTAATACCGACAATGTTGTCATGGCAGAAAAATCAAGTCCAGTCGTTGAAGATGAAATTGATGAACCAGAACAACAACTTTCATTGTTTAGGGATGTCAAAGAACCCCAAAAGAAAAAACGTAAGAGTGGCGAAGATAAGATTCTAAAAGCTCTTAAGGACTTAGACTTGATGTCTAAGACACCAATGGATATTATGAATGAAGTATATAAATGGAAACGCGAAATTGATAAATAAATGAGGTGATTAATCTTGCATAAAATACATGAGTTATCAACAATTCTTGCTGATCAAATTGCAGCCGGTGAAGTTGTTGAACGACCTGCTTCGGTTGTAAAAGAATTAGTTGAAAATTCAATTGATGCGCAAAGTACGCAAATTGATATCAATATTGAAGATGCAGGATTAAAGAAAGTCAAAATTATCGATGATGGAATTGGGATTAATCACGATGATGTCGAAATCGCCTTTAAACGTCATGCAACAAGTAAGATTACTAACCAAAGAGATCTATTCAAGGTGCAATCCTTAGGTTTCCGTGGTGAAGCCTTGCCTTCAATCGCTTCAGTGTCAGATGTTCATTTGAAAACATCGACTGGGGATGAAGGAACTCAGATTCATATCAAGGGTGGCGAAATTAAAGAAATCAAACCAGCAGAAGCTAGAAGAGGAACAAGCATCTGCGTTGAGGACTTATTCTTTAATACACCTGCTAGATTGAAATACATGAAGACCATCAAGACTGAATTAGCCAAGATTTCTGATATTGTTGATCGTTTAGCAATTGGCCATCCTAATATCGCATTTTCTTTGGTTCATAACCAAAGAGAAATCTTAAGAACATCAGGTAGAGGCCAACTGCAACAGGTGATTGGTGATATTTATGGTGCCAAGAACTTAAAGCATATTATTAAGATTAAAAATGCTGATAATGACTTTAAGATTAGTGGTTTTGTAAGTTTGCCTGAATTAACAAGAGCTTCTAGAAACTATGTCACCATCACTTTGAATGGTCGATACGTTAAAAACTATGCTTTATTCAAAGCAATCACCGATGGTTATGGTTCTAAGCTAATGGTTGGTCGTTATCCAATTGCTGTATTAAATATCGAATTGGATCCGGTTTTAACGGATGTCAATGTTCATCCAACCAAACAAACCGTTAGAATTAGCAAGGAAGATCAGTTATGTAATTTGGTCGCAAAAACAATCTATGATACGATTTATCAAGAAAATCTAATTCCAGAAGTGATGACTAGAGACCGTGCTGTTCAACCAAGATACACTAATGAACAGTTGCAAATGCAAATCAATCAATATTCTCAGACAAGGGAAGAACCAAAGAGTGAACCTTTAGTTAACGATTATGTTGAGCCCGTTTTACAACCTCAAGCAGAAGAAAAAGAAGCAACACCTAAGGAAGACATCAAGACTTCTGATATTGATGCTATTTACATCAGTAATAAGGCACAATTAAATGATGAAGATGTAAAAAGTTTTGCTCATCGCTACGAACACCCCGTAACTCCATTTGGGGAAGATGAAGTGACTGATGATGAGGTATCAAACAACGATAATCAACCACGTTTTCCTAAACTTTTGTATATTGGTCAACTTCACGGAACTTATCTAATTGCTGAATCAGACGATGGTATGTACATTGTCGACCAACATGCTGCTCAAGAAAGAATTAACTATGAACGATTGAGAACTGAGATTGGAGAGGTATCTAACGACCAACAAAGTTTGTTAGTGCCACTAGTCTTGGATTATCCTAATCGTGATGCGTTAATCATTCAAGAAAAGTTGGGGATGTTACAAGAAGTTGGCCTAAATGTTGAACCATTTGGGAAGAACAGCTTCGTAGTAAAGCAACATCCAACATGGATTGAAGAAGGTAACGAGGAAGAAACCATTCGAGAAATGATTGATTGGGTCATTAATCATAAGAATATCTCGGTAGCTTCATTTAGAGCACAGACAGCGATTATGATGAGTTGTAAGCAAGCAATTAAGGCTAACCATCACTTGGATAGAAAACAGGCGGTTCATTTACTTGATGAATTAGCGACTGTTAACAATCCGTTTAATTGCCCTCATGGCAGACCCGTTTTAGTATCTTTTTCTAATACAGATATGGAAAAGATGTTCAAACGAATTCAAGACCCACATACTAACGACAATTTTATGTAATCGAGGATAGACTATGTTTGAATATTTAAAAGGAACCATCGAAGATGTCCAACCCGGATATATCGTAGTTGATGTAAACGGAGTTGGATACTTGGTATACACATCTAATCCATATGTATACCAAGTAGATAGTAATGAAGAAGTGAAGGTATTCATTCACCAAGCCGTGACTGATTCATCACAACTACTCTATGGATTCTCCAGCCGAGAATTAAAATCAATTTTTGAAAAATTGCTAAACGTTTCAGGAATTGGTCCTAAGAGTGCATTAGCAATTATTGCTGGAAACGATCCACAATCATTACTAAGCGCAATTAATACAGAAAACGTTAATTACTTAACTAAGTTCCCAGGTGTGGGTCAAAAGACTGCTAAGCAAATCATTCTTGATTTGAAGGGCAAGCTAGATGACATTGCACCATCATTATTCGATGACTTTACTGCTGAAAATCAACCTGTATCAGATGATAAATCAGACAACCAAGCACTTGAAGATGCATTAGAAGCACTAAGTGAATTGGGATATTCAGCACGTGACATTAAGAAGGCTAGAAAGGCCTTAGAAGATATTGAAGTTACAACTACTGAAGATTACTTAAGACAAGGATTAAGTGCTGTAACTAAATTTTAAGGAGGAGTATTAAATGGATGACAACCGCATTATCTCAGGCGATAGTGAAGGTAGAACTGAAGAAACATTTGAAAAATCACTCCGTCCACAATACTTATCAGAGTACATTGGTCAAGACGACTTAAAGAAAGAGTTGTCAGTGTACATTAAGGCTGCCAAACAACGTGAAGAAACTTTAGACCACGTTCTGTTGTACGGACCTCCAGGGTTAGGTAAGACTACCTTAGCGATGGTGATTGCAAACGAAATGGAAGCAAACATCAAAACAACCAGTGGTCCAGCAATTGAAAAGACTGGTGATTTAGCAGCACTGCTAAACGAATTACAACCTGGTGATATTTTATTTATCGATGAAATTCATCGTCTTCCAAAGACAGTCGAAGAAATGCTTTATTCAGCAATGGAAGACTTCAGTGTTGATATCGTTGTGGGTCAAGGTCCAACAGCGCATCCTGTTCATTTACCATTGCCACCATTTACTTTGATTGGTGCAACTACCAGAGCCGGATTGCTATCAGCACCATTTAGAGATCGTTTCGGAATCGTTGAACACATGAAGTACTACAATACCGAAGATTTACAAGATATAGTTTTACGTTCAGCTGACATTTTCCATACTAAGATTTACGATCAAGGTGCACATGAAATTGCTAGACGTTCAAGAGGAACACCTAGAATTGCGAACCGTTTATTAAAACGAGTTCGTGACTTTGCTCAAGTATCTAACGATGGAAACGTTGATGTCGATATCGTTGATACTTCACTTAAAATGTTGGGTGTTGATAACGAAGGATTGGATGCAACTGATATTAAGTTGTTAAAGACCATGATTGAGTTTTACAATGGTGGACCGGTTGGTGTATCGACACTTGCTGCTAATATTGGAGAAGAAGTGAATACAATTGAAGAAATGTATGAACCATATCTTCTTCAAATTGGTTACATTAAAAGAACTGCCAGGGGTAGAGTGGTAACCGATAATGGTTATCATCACCTTAATTATCCAATTAATAGAGATAATTAGGGACTGGACTATTAATGATAATTTTGATAAGATATATATTAAATTATGAGAGGTACGGTGAACTATAATGGGTAACTACAGTGGATTTATTATTTTAATCGTATTATTTGCGATTATGTATTTCTTGGTTATTAGACCACAAAAGAAACAACAACAAAAACACGCAGAAACATTAAAACAACTTCAAAAGGGTGACCACGTAACAACTATCGGTCGCTTACACGGTATCGTTGACGATATCAACGAAGAAGAAAAGACTGTTACTTTAGACTGTGACGGCATTTACTTAGTATTTGACCTAAACGCAATCGCAAAGGTAACTGATCGTGTTGCTGACGCTAAGTCAGATGACTCAGCCAAAGAAGCTAAAGAAGAAAAATAATAAGTTGAAAGAGACAGTTTTCAGCAGTGCTGAAGGTTGTCTCTTTTGTCTGTTAAGGCCTAAACAACATAAATGACCATATGATATAATTATGTTATGAATTTATAGAAGGATATTAGGAGCGATTATGAGTAAAATGTTTAATTTTTTCAAATTATCAACGCAAAGTAAGATTATCAAAGCCATTTGCGATTTTGATACAATTATTATCCATAGACACCAACGACCAGATCCAGATGCATATGGTTCTCAAATGGGTTTAGCAAACATCATCAAGGCATCTTTTCCAAAAAAGAAGGTTTATTGTGTTGGAAAGCAATATCAAAGTTTTGATTGGTTAGGAACAACCGACGAAATTGATGACGATGTATACAAGAATGCATTGGTTATTGTTGTTGATACCGCTAACCAACCTCGAGTTGATGATGATAGATATACCCATGGAAAGATGATGATTAAGATTGACCATCATCCAAATGATGACAAATTTGGGGACATTATGTGGGTAGAACCAGAAGCATCAAGTACATCTGAATTAATCTATGATTTGTTTGAATCCTCAAAGAAGTTAAAGATTAACGCAAATGCTGGTCGCTTATTATACGCTGGTATTATTGGTGACACTGGTCGTTTCAAATATCCATCTACTTCATCAAACACATTTAGGGTAGCATCAGAATTGGCTAAGTTAGACTTCTCAATTAGTGAAGTTAACACAATTGAATCATCAATTGACTTACCAATGGCTAGACTATCCGCATATGTATATGAAAATCTAAGCATTACCGATAGTGGAGCCGCTTATATCGTATTAAGCGATGAAGTTTTGGAACCATTCAATTTAGGCAATGAAAGAACTTCAGCCGTTGTGCCACTTCCTGGCAATATCAATCAAGTAACCGCTTGGGCTATCTTTATTCAAAAAGAAGATGGCACATACAAGATTAGCTTGAGATCCAAAGGACCAGCTATTAATGAATTAGCCAAAGAATTTGGCGGTGGCGGTCATGATTTGGCAAGTGGTGCCGCTGCTAAAGACGAAGATGAAATCAAGTCGGTAATTAGTAAATTAGACGAATTAGTCGCTAGTTACAAAGGAGAATAATAAATGCCAAGTACATTTAAGCAATACAATTTAAAGCCATTCATCATGGATGCTTTAGATGAATTAAACTTTAGAGAACCAACTGCTATTCAGGAAAAGATTATTCCTGAAATCCGTAAGGGTAGAAGTGTTGTTGGTCAATCAGCCACTGGTAGTGGTAAGACTCATGCGTTCTTGTTACCAATTTTTGATAACTTAGACGTTGACACTTTGGAAGTCCAAGCTGTTATCACCACACCAAGTCGTGAATTAGCTTACCAAATTTACAACAATGCTAAGCAACTAGCTAAGCATTCAGACAAGACCATTCATATCGCTAACTACGTTGGTGGTACTGATAAGGTTAGACAAATTGAAAAGCTAAAGAATGAACAACCACAAATCGTTATTGGAACTCCAGGCCGTATTTCTGATTTGATCAAGGGTCAACATCTACAAGTTCATACAGCTACTCAACTAGTAATTGATGAAGCCGATATGACACTAGACCTTGGTTTCTTAAACGATATCGACAACATCGCTGCTAGCTTTGGTAAGGATGTTCAAATGATGGTGTTCTCAGCAACCATTCCACAAAAATTAAAACCATTCTTGAAGAAGTATCTAGAAAATCCATACGTTGAAAACATTCCAAACAGAACTGTTATCAGTCCAACAATTGATAACTGGTTAATTTCAACTAAGGGTCAAAACAAGAACGACTTAATCTACAAGTTAATCACCATGGGTGAACCTTACCTTGTATTAATCTTTGCTAACACTAGAAAACGTGTCGAAGAAATTTACGAATTCTTACGTAACCAAGGATTAAAGGTGGGAATTGTTTCTGGTGATTTAACACCACGTGAACGTAAGAGAACTATGAAACAAATTCAAAATCTTGAATTCCAATACGTTGTAGCTACTGATTTAGCTGCTCGTGGAATTGATATTGAAGGTGTTTCTGATGTTATTAACGATGATATTCCAGAAGACTTGGAATACTTCATTCACCGTGTTGGAAGAACAGGTAGAAATAACATGCCTGGAACTGCGGTTACACTTTATGCACCTGATGAAGAAGATGAAATTGATGCATTAGAAAAGATGGGCATTTCATTTAAGCCAAAGGTTATTCGTGGTGGCCGTGTTGAAGACACTTATGATCGTAACCGTAGAAAGTCACACCGTCGTGGTCATGACAAGCTAGAACCAACCATGATTGGTATGATTAAAAAGAAGAAGAGAAACGTTAAGCCTGGTTACAAGAACAAGATTAAACAAGAGCTTAAGCGAAACGATGAAATGAATCGTCGTATCCAACAAAGAGAAGAAGGACGTCGTAAGAGAAAGTCCAAGAAGAACAGTTCACAACGTTATAGATAACGTTTGACACCGGTTTTAATAAACCATATAATTTAGATATAAATTAGAGAACATGCTTGTATAATTTCATTTTAAGAGACATCTTGGTTGGTGAAAAAGATGATTGGGTTTATCAAGTGCTATCTCGAGTAATAATTAAATCGCTTTCTCAGCGTTATTGAGACTTAAAGAGGTATACGAAAAACATCGTTGCAAGTAAAGTGGTACCGCGCATATAGCGTCTTTACTAGCAACGGTGTTTTTGTGCTTATTGGAGGGAATTTCTATGAAAAAATTAGATAGTAGTCAAATTCGTGCTATGTATTTGGAATTTTTCAAACAACATGGTCACACAATTGAACCAAGTGCTTCATTAGTACCTAAGGATGATCCATCACTTCTATGGATTAACTCTGGTGTTGCCACAATGAAGAAATACTTTGACGGTAGTGTTGTTCCAAAGAACCACCGTTTAACTAGTTCACAAAAGAGTATTAGAACTAACGATATCGAAAATGTTGGTAAGACAGCTCGTCACCACACATTATTCGAAATGTTAGGTAACTTCTCAGTTGGAGATTACTTCAAGAAAGAAGCAATTACATGGGCTTTTGAATTACTAACTTCACCAGAATGGTTTGGTTGGGACAAAGAAAAGCTATACATGACTGTATATCCTGAAGATACTGATGCTAAGAAATTCTGGCAAGAAGCAGGGGTTGCACCTGACCACTTAATCGACATGGATGACAACTTCTGGGATATTGGTCAGGGTCCTTCAGGTCCAGATACTGAAATCTTCTACGACCGTGGAGAAAAATACGATAATTTAGCTCCGGATGATCCAGAAAACTACCCTGGTGGGGAAAACGAAAGATATCTTGAAGTTTGGAACATTGTGTTCTCACAATTTAACCACAAACCAGATGATACTTACGAACCACTTCCAAGAAAGAACATTGATACGGGGATGGGATTAGAACGTGTTGTTTCAATTTTCGAAGACGCACCAACTAACTTTGAAACAGACTTGTTCATGCCAATCATTGAAAAGACTCAATCACTAAGTGATGGTAAGAAGTATGGTGAAAATGCTCAAGACGATATCGACTTTAAGATTATTGCTGACCACGCTCGTGCAATTACTTTCGCTATTGGTGACGGTGCTCTTCCATCAAACGTTGGTAGAGGATACGTTATCAGACGTTTAATCAGACGTGCGATTGTGTCAGGTCACCGTTTAGGCATCAAGGACGACTTCTTATACCAATTAGTTCCAGTTGTTGGTGAAATAATGAAGTCATATTACCCAGAAGTATTGGAACAAAAGGATTACCTAGAAAAGGTTATTCATTCTGAAGAAAAACGTTTTAACGAAACATTATCTGATGGTTTGCAACTTCTTGGTGAATTAATGGACAACTTGAAGAAGACTAACCAAAAGACTGTCGAAGGAAAAGATGCATTTAAGCTATACGATACTTACGGTTTCCCATTAGAAATGACTAAGGAATACCTAGAAGATGCAGGATTCTCAGTTGATGAAACTGGATTTAAGGCAGAAATGCAAAAACAAAAAGAACGTGCTAGAAATGCTCGTGGAAACGATAAGTCAATGGGTGTTCAACGTGATCTGTTAATCGACATCAAGACACCAAGCGAATACGTTGGTTACTCACAACTAGAAGTTGATGACGCCAAATTACTAGATATTATTGTTGATGAAAAACTAGTTGATCAAGTAGGTGCCGGTGAAGCTGAAGTTATCTTTGATAAGACTCCTTTCTACGCTGAAATGGGTGGGCAAGTAGCTGACCAAGGTACCATTGTTGATGAAGATGGTAACTTATGTGCAAAGGTTACTGACGTCCAACACGCACCAAATGGTCAAAACCTACACACTGTTGAAGTAATTACTAGTCTTTCAAAAGACCATCAATACAAACTAAGTGTTGATCGTAAGTTCCACGCATTGGTTGAACACAACCATACTGCAACCCACTTATTGGACCAATCATTGAGAAACGTTTTAGGTGACCATACTCAACAAGCTGGTTCATTAGTTGAACCAAACTACTTAAGATTTGACTTCACTCACTTCGGTTCAGTTACTAAGGAAGACCTAAAAAAGGTTGAAGACCTAGTTAACGAAGAAATCTTCAAAGCAGAACCAGTTACAACTGTTGAAACGGACCAAGAAACTGGTAAGAAGATGGGTGCCATCGCCTTATTCGATAGTAAGTACGGTGATAAGGTTCGAGTTGTTAGTGCCGGTGACTACTCAGTTGAATTCTGTGGTGGTAACCACGTAAGCAATACTAGCCAAATTGGATTGTTCAAGATTGTTTCTGAATCAGGTGTTGGTGCCGGTGTTAGAAGAATTGAAGCCGTAACTTCAAAGGCTGCTTTTGATTACCTTAACAATGAAGAAGCACTTCTAAAACAAGTTGCTGATCAAGTTAAGACTATCCAAGTTAAGGAAGTTCCTAACAAGGTTGCTCAATTACAAGAACAAATCAAGGACTTACAACAAAAACAAGATAAGTTAGAATCAAAGATTGCTAGCCAACAAGCTAACTCAGTTTTCGATGACGTTAAAGAAGTTAACGGAAACAAGATTATCACTGGTGTCTTAAATGTTTCAGGAATGGATCAATTAAGACAACTAGCTGATACTTGGAGAAGCAAGAACCTATCAGACGTATTAGTTCTTGGAACTCAAAGTGGTGAAAAGGCTAACCTAATTGTTGCTGTTAGTGATGAAAAGGTTAAGGATGGCATGAAGGCCGGAGACATCATTAAGTCAATTTCTAAGGAAATTAATGGTGGCGGTGGTGGCCGTCCAAACATGGCTCAAGCGGGTGGTTCAAAGCCTGAGGGATTACCTAAGGCAATGGAAGCAGCAGTGGCTTGGTTAGAAAACTTTTAAAATTAATTAATATTTAAGTTTTATTTTGTTCCAAGTAGAATTATAATAAACCTACATCATAGATTTAGAGGTGTTATAAATGAGTGCTTCAGATAAGACAATGTATTTTGATTTAAGTAATAATACTCCAAAGAATGTTCATGATACACTATTAATCGTGTTTAAGGCATTGGAGGAAAAAGGATACGATCCATACAATCAAATTGTCGGATATTTAATTTCAGGAGATCCTGCATATATTCCTCGATTTAATGATGCTCGTAATTTAATTCGTCGATACGAAAGAGACGAGATTATTGAAGAGTTGGTTCGTTTTTACTTGGACAAGAATAATGATCGTGAGGAAAATTAATATATGAGATTAATGGGGATGGATGTCGGATCTAAGACAGTTGGGATTTCTGTTAGTGATTTATTGGGATGGACAGCACAAGGTGTTGAAATCATTCCAATTAATGAAGACGAAGAACAATTTGGATTAGATCGGGTAGCCGAATTAGTCGAAAAATATGAAATTACGGGGTTTGTTCTAGGATTACCTAAGAACATGAATAATACCTCAGGACCTAGGGTTGAAGCTTCAAAACGATATGGTGAAATGTTAAAGGAAAAGTTTAACCTACCAGTAGACTTTGTTGATGAACGATTAACAACGGTTGAAGCCGAAAGAATGCTTATTGAAAAAGCGGACACTTCTAGAGAAAAACGAAAAAAAGTTATCGATAAAATTGCCTCTGAATTGATTTTACAGACCTATTTAGATGGTAAAGGTAAACTAACAAGATAAAGAAAAGAGGGGTTAGCAATGGACAACAACAACGAAGAAGAACAACAACAAATTTCATTAGTTGACGAAAAGGGAAACGAAGAACTATACGATGTTTTATTCACTTTCGAATCTGATGATTTTGGTAAATCATACATCTTACTTTACCCAGCCGGTAAAGCAGATGATGAAGAAGTTAACATTGAAGCATATGCCTTACCAGAAGGCGATGATCCAATGGACCCACAAGGTGGAGATTTACAATTAATCGAAACTGATGAAGAATGGGAAATGGTTGAATCAGTGCTAAACACTTTATTAGATACCGATGACGGTGACGATGAAGAAGAATAAACAATAACTAAAAAGATGCCGCAACGGCGTCTTTTTTTGTGTTCTTTACTGGTTATAGTCTGCCTTTTCATGCTAAAATAGTGATGAAGTTAATGGAGGTTTATCGAAAATGAACGACACGAATCAACGCTTTAAAGCTAGTATTGGAAAAAAGAACTACACATTTGTAGGAAAGAGTTCCGCAGACCACATGAAGACAGTGACTGAATTAATGAATCGTCAATTGGTTCAATTAAAAGAAATGTCACCAGATATTAATGACGAAGATGCTGCTATTTTATTGGCGTTCAACGCATTTTCAGAACAAATTAAGTTACAAGAAAAATTAAATGAATTAACCGAAAATAACGAAGAAGAAGGAAACATGAACTAATGCTTTTTAATATTATTATCTTTCTACTACTTATCTATGGCGCATATGATGGATATCACCGTGGATTAGCACAAGAAATATTACGTGTTGTTGGTTTTTTGTTTAGCCTATTTGTTTCGCTATACTTTGCTAGAGATTTGAGCCAAGCTATCTTTGCAAACAGTAGTTTGATTAATGATCAAATCCTATGTAACAGTATCAGCTTCTTCATTATTTTCTTAATTTCTGGGATTTTTGTGCGTATTATTATCTCAATCGTAGATAAGATTACACATATCCCAGTCATTCACCAACTTAATGCATTGGGTGGAACTGTTATTGGATTGATAATTGCTTACGTATCAATTCTATTTATTTTAAATGTGATTTCTGTTCTACCAAGTAATCAAATAACTAAACAATATCATCAGTCATCAGTTGCTGAGTTTATTGTTCATAAAACACCAATTATTTCACACGATTTATATGAAAAATGGCTAAGATAAGGTGATTAAATAAATGAATGAAAAAGTTCTATCAACATTAGAATATGAAAAAGTTAAGAGCTCAATCGAGCAATACTTAACGACTCGAAACGGGAAAAAGGAACTAGCTGCACTATCACCGGTAGATAATCCTAACACTATTAATATGTGGCTTGATGAAACTGATGATGGGGCGCATATTTTACGTTTAGATAAAGAAATTTCTATTCCCAAGCTTGATGATGTCACTCCATACATGAAGCGTTTAAAGATCGACGCCTCATTAAATGGTAGTGAATTATCAAAGATAAATAAGATTTTAAAGACATCTAACTATCTAGTTAGATTTTTTAATAACCTAAGAGACGATGAAGTATCATTGAATCGTTTGTATAAACTAATCAATGAAATCCAGGCAGTCCCAAACATTTCACAACGACTATCTGATTCAATTGACGACGATGGAAGATTATTGAATACTGCCTCAAAGGAATTGAATGCAATCAGACGTCGAATGGATGTTATTAAGGGTGAAGTGCGTTCAATTATGAATCAATTCACTCAAAAACACAGTAAAGATTTAACTGAACCAATCGTCACAATTAGAGAAGACAGAATGGTGTTACCAGTTAAAGCTGAAAACAAAAATAAGTTTGGTGGAATTGTGCACGATCGCAGTTCCTCTGGCCAAACATTGTATATTGAACCAGCGTCAACAGTTGGTTTGAATACAGAACTTCGTCAAAAACAAATTGAAGAACGTCATGAAGAAAGACGTATCTTAATCGAATTATCTGATTTGATTCGTCCTTACCAAAGTGAAATTATCAATAACTCTAAGATATTAGGACACTTGGATTTGATTAATGCCAAGGCCAAATACGCGAGAGATTTAAAAGCAACCAGACCAGTTGTATCAAACGAAAATCATGTTAACTTAAAGCAAGCTAGACATCCTTTAATTGATATGAATAAGGTTGTTGCTAATGATTTATACATTGGTAAAGATAACAAGGCAATCATTATTACCGGTCCTAATACCGGTGGTAAGACCATCACTATCAAGACATTAGGACTACTTCAATTGATGGCTCAATCTGGCTTATTCGTGACAGCCAACGAAGGTTCATCCGTTGCTGTATTTGATAATGTCTTCGCTGATATTGGTGACGAACAATCAATCGAACAAAACTTAAGTACATTCTCATCACATATGGATAATATCGTTGATATTTTAAATGGAATTACTAAGAAGAGTTTGGTAATCCTTGATGAATTGGGTGCCGGAACCGATCCTAAGGAAGGTTCTGCTTTAGCCATCGCCATTCTCGACAAGATTGCCGAAAAGGATTGTGATGTTGTTGCTACAACCCACTATCCCGAATTAAAGGTATATGCTTACAACCGTCCACAAACGATTAACGCATCTATGGAATTCGATAGTGAAACCCTTCAACCAACTTATCATTTAATGATGGGTGTTCCTGGTCAAAGTAATGGTTTGAATATTGCATCTAGACTTGGTTTGGATGAATCAATCATTACAGAAGCTAGATCATTGGTTGACCAAGACAGCCAAGATTTAAACACAATGATTGTTGAATTAACTGAACAAACTAAACGTGCTCGAGTTGAAGCCGATGAACTAAAGGTTCAATTGGATGATGCTACAAAGTTACATGAAGATTTAAGTGAAGAATACGCTAAGTACAAGAACCAAAAGGATCGATTGGTGACTGCTGCTAAGCAACAAGCAAATGAAATTGCTGAAGCTGCTAAGAAGAAGGCGGACGCAATTATCAAGGATCTTCATGAAAAGCAACGTAAAGTTGGCCAAGTTACCATCAAGGAAAATGAATTAATTGATGCTCAAGGTCAATTGAACTCACTACGTCATGACGTTAACCTGGTTAATAATCGTGTATTAAAGAAGGCGAAAGCTAAACACGATTTCCATAAGGGTGACGACGTTATGGTTAAGTCATATGGACAACGTGGTGTGTTGGTTAAGAAGTTAGATGATAATGAATGGGAAGTTCAATTAGGAATTCTTAAGATGAGAATTGCCGAAGGTGACCTTGAAAAAATCAAAGTTGATAATGATGAACAAAGATTTAATACCAAGGTTAAGAGAACTTCTTCCAAACGTGTGTCTGCTAAACTAGATTTACGTGGTCACCGCTATGAAGAAGCAATGCATGAAGTTGATCAATACTTGGATTCTGCCGTGCTTGCGGGATATCCTTCCGTCACAATTATTCACGGAAAGGGGACCGGAGCACTTAGACAAGGTGTTACAGATATGCTTTCCAGTGATAGACGAGTTGACTCCTTTAATTATTCACCAGCAAATGCTGGAGGAGACGGTTCCACAGTGGTAAAATTGAGGTAGAAAATTAAATCGTATAAGACTTATTCTTTGCATTTAATTACTAAACAGTCTAAACTTACTTTCAGTAAGAAAAATAAGGAGGCTATTAATATGGTTTCAGAAACAACAGATAAGACATTTGAAAAAGATACTGCCGAAGGTGTTACTTTAACTGATTTTTGGGCAACTTGGTGCGGTCCTTGCCGTATGCAATCACCAGTTGTAGACCAATTATCTGAAGAAATGGGTGACAAGGTAACATTCAACAAGATGGATGTTGACCAAAACCCAGAAACACCACAAAAATTTGGTATTATGAGTATTCCTACTTTATTAGTAAAGAAGGATGGCGAAGTTGTAGATAGCATCGTGGGTTACCACAGCAAAGAACAACTTGCTAAGATCTTAAACCAATACCTATAAGACAATAAAAAAGAACGTTTAGCATATCGCTAAGCGTTCTTTTTTATTATTGTTTTAAATCAAATTCTTTAACGGAATCTTCAATTACTGGAGCAGGATGCTTTGGATCCATATGTACTCTAATAAGGACGGTTCCATTTTTTTCTTCTTTAGGATTCATTTCAGCTTCAGAAATTACTCCGAATTGTTGTTGAGCAATTTGAGCTAAGAAACCAGATTCAAACATGAAGTCGGCATCTGGATCTGCTTCGATTCGTTTAGCAACGATATCTCCGCTCAATGTCCATTTGATTTCGTGCTTGTTTTCAGAAGAAACAGATAAGTCGCCTAAACCTGATTGTTTGAAAAATAGGACAGTATCCAAAGCGTCTTTTAACGGGAACTTTCTGGCAATTTTTTTACCAGCCCAGTACATGATGCTGTGGGTATCACTTCCCAATAAATCGTTTAATAATACGTCTCTTAATAATTCTTGACCCCATAGAGGACGAGTAGAATCATTATCAATTATTTTATTGTAAAGATTATTATTATCCATACTTGTTAACCTCAATTCCTTATATACAAATACATTATATTATAAATTTATCATAATTTATATATCCCAAGTAAAATTAAAGAAAATGTTTATCCTTAATAAATGTCAGGAAGGTCTAAAAATGGTAATATAAAAGTAGTGGAACTGAAAAGAGGGTTACTATTTTGAGCAAAAAAGCGATTGGTTTTATGGATTCTGGAGTTGGTGGCTTAACTGTTGCTAAGCTGGCGATGAAAGAATTGCAAAACGAAAACATTGCATATTTGGGCGATGAAGCCCGTTTACCATACGGTGAAAAATCTAAAGAAGAAATTCAACAATATTCATTACAAATAGCAAACTTCTTAATTGAAAAAGAAGATATTAAAATGCTGGTGATTGCATGTAATACAGCAACTTCATACGCATTAGATTATTTGAGAGGGCATCTTCTTATCCCCGTAATTGGTGTTGTTAACCCAGGAAGCATTGCAGCGGTCAATAATACAAAGACCAATCGTGTTGGATTAATTGCCACTAATGGAACTGTTAAGAGTGGTGCTTACGAAAAAGCAATTAATAAGATTAATAATAATATCGAAGTATTTAGTCAGGGATGTCCTAGATTTGTCCCAATGGTTGAAAACCAAGAATACAAAGACGCAAAAAAACAAAAAGTGGTCGATTATGATCTATCAACTATCAAGACAGATAACGTTGATACTTTAATTCTTGGATGTACTCATTTCCCAATAATGCGCGAAATGATTCAAAAATCTGTTGGTGATTCCGTTACACTAATTGATCCTGGATATGAAACAGTAAAACAAATTAAGACGATTTTACAACAACATCATCTTGAAAATGATGAAAAGGGTGATACTACGTATTCCTTCTATACTACTGGGGATGCGGACAATTTCAATCAGGTTGCAAACGAGTGGCTTAACTACGAAGTTCACGCAAAACACCTACCAATTAAAAAACTAGAGGAGCTATGATTATGGAAACAATTGTAATTGCGACTAACAATCAAAATAAAGCCCGCGAATTTCGCGAAATGTTTGGCGATAAAAATATCGACTTTAAAACACTTGCAGATTTTCCAGAATTAGGTAAAATTATTGAAAATGGTGAGTCATTTGAAGAAAATGCCACCATTAAAGCACAAGCCATTTTCGAGCGAACTAACTTAGCCGTTTTAGCTGATGATTCTGGTTTGGAAGTGCCTGCATTAAATAATGAACCCGGAATTCATTCAGCTAGATATGCTGGAGATCATGATGACGAAGCAAATAATAAGAAGCTATTGGCAAAATTAGGTAATAGTGACAAACGTGACGCTAAATTTGTAACTTGCTTAGTATTATTGAATCAACATGGTGAAAAATTCGTTGTTTATGGAACTGTAGAGGGAACCATTTTAAAAGCCCCAAGAGGTGATAATGGTTTTGGATACGACCCATTATTTTATGTACCAAGTAAGAAGAAGACCATGGCAGAAATGTCTGATCATGAAAAAAATGAGATAAGCCATCGTGGAAATGCGATTAAACAACTATATAGTAAGTTTGATGAATGGTGGAAGGCTTAAGATTAAACTAATTGTAAGATTAAATAGTAAATGCTATTATAATCATATAAACGTATGAGGAGGGGTTGCATGACAATTGGAGGATTAGCTGGTTTGATTGCTGCAGTTGCATTTTTCATTATTGCAATTTGTGTTGCGGTTCTACTAATCAAGTTATCTAAGACTGTTGACGAGGTAAATAAGAATATTAATTCTATTTCTCAAGATATTAATGTAATATCAAAACAGGCCGAAGATATTTTAGCTAGCTCAAATTCATTAGTTAAGGATGTTAATGAAAAAATCAACACCTTGGATCCAGTTTATCAAGCTGCTGCAGATGTTGGACAAAGCGTTAGCGATTTAAATAACGCAACTCAAAACTTAGCCAAAAAGTTCCAAAACAGAAACAAGAAATCATTTATGGAAAAAGCCGCAGGTGCTGGCTTTAGAATGTTTAAAAAATAAAAGGGAGTGTTTTTTATGAAAAAGACAGGACTATTTTTATTAGGATTAACTACCGGTGCAGCCGCTGCTGCATATTTAGCATACCGTAAGATGGATGATGAAAAGACAAAGGAATTTGTTAACAGTACTGTAAAGACTGCTAACGACTTAAAGGATCGTGCATTAGACTATGCTTTTTACGCTTTAGATTCTGTTGATGACGTAAAAGAACAACTACAATACAAGACCTCAGATGCAAAGTCAAAGATTAAAGACGCTGCTGGTAAGGTTAACGACAATGTAGTTAACAAAGCACAATACTACTACGATGAAGGTAGTACCCAATTCCACAAAGCAGCTGACAACTTGAGAAACCAAGTTAGAAAAAACGCTGATGATAGCCAAGATATCGTCATCGATCCAGATGCTTTAAAACAAGAAGACAATTTAAGTAAATAATTTTTAAATTGTAAAAGAGGCCTGACTTTGTTAGGCCTCTTTTGTGTTTTCAAGAGGTGGTAGTCTTGTTAAATCATCGTTTATCTGATATATTTGTAAACATATTGAAAGCGCTATGAAAACAAACCAGGCGGACTTAAAGAGGAGTTTGAGAGAATGGAAAAGCAAAATGTAACTATTTACGATGTTGCTAGAGAATCTGGTGTTTCCATGGCTACTGTTTCCAGAGTTTTAAATGGTAACAGTAACGTACGACAAGCAACCAAAGAAAAAGTGTTGAAGGTCATAGATGATCTGGACTATCGCCCTAACGCTGTGGCAAGGGGACTAGCAAGTAAGAAGACAACAACGGTTGGGGTAATCATTCCCGATGTAACCGATGGATACTTTTCTTCACTAGCTCGTGGAATTGATGATATTGCTACTATGTACAAGTACAATATTATCCTAGCCAATTCGGATGATAATCCCGATAAGGAAGCATCAGTATTAAATACATTGTTAAGTAAACAAGTTGATGGAATTATCTTCATGGGTAATGAAATTAATGACGATTTAAGAGCTGATTTTAAGCGTTCTGACTGTCCAATCGTGCTTGCGGGTTCAGTTGATATTAACAACTCTGTACCTAGCGTAAACATCGATTATACAGATGCTGTAAAGAATGAAACAGAACGTTTAATCAAAAATGGTAATTCTAGAATTGCCTTTGCATCTGGTTCAATGAAACAAGATGTTAATAAAGAATACCGACTAAAAGGATATGTTTCAGCATTAGAAAACAACGGAATCAAGTTTGATGAAAAGTTAGTTTTCGAAACAAAAGGAACATATGAAGACGGTTATGATTTGGCTGAACGAATCATCAATGATAAGATTACTGCAGCTGTAGCCACTAATGATGAATTGGCTGCCGGAATCTTAAATGGAATGACCGATAGAGGAGTTTCAGTGCCACAAGATTTTGAATTATTCACAAGTAATAATACAAAATTAGCGAAAATGATGAGACCACAATTGTCTTCAATCACTCAACCTTTGTATGATATTGGTGCGGTAGCGATGAGATTATTGACTAAGATTATGAACAAAGAAGAGATTGATAACCGTTATGTGGTTTTAGGCTATGAAATAGTTGAACGCGACTCAACTAAATAGCTGATATAGTAACTTGATTAATTATATACTGATTGATATAATTGATATGTTTGTAAACTAATGAAACAATAGAATTCGAGAGGAGTGCTGTGATTATGTCAGGACATTCAAAATGGCATAACATTCAAGGACGTAAAGGTGCCCAAGATAAAAAACGTGGTAAGATTTTCCAAAAATTGTCTCGTGATTTATACCAAGCTGCTAAAGCTGGTGGTCCAGAACCAGATGGTAACCCACAATTACGTCTTGTGATTGATAAAGCTCATGCTGCCAACATGCCTAAGGATAACATTCAACGTGCTATCGATAAGGCTTCTGGTCAAGGTGGAGCAAACTACGAAGAAATTACTTACGAAGGATATGGACCTGCTGGTACAGCTATCATGGTTTCTTGCTTAACTGATAACAAGAACCGTACTGCTGCTGCCGTACGTTCAGCATTCAGTCACCATGGTGGTTCACTAGGATCAAATGGTTCTGTTTCATACATGTTTGACCGTAAAGGATACATCGTTATCCTACGTGACGGTTTAGACGTTGATGAAGACAGTATGTTAATGGATGTTTTAGATGCTGGTGGAGAAGACATGAAGTCAGATGACGACCAATTTGAAATCTTCACTGCACCTTCAGATCTAACTGCTGTTAGAGATGTTTTACAAGAAAAATATGATTTAGATACTGCTGAAGTTACAATGTTCCCTCAAAACAAGACTGCTGTACCAAGTGACAAAGTTTCACAATACACTGGTCTAATTGACGAACTTGACGAAAACGATGACGTTCAAGACGTTTATGAAGCAGCTGAATTACCTGAAGCAGCTGAATAATTAAAGGAGATGCACATATGTGCATCTTTTTTTGTATAAAAATAAATGAAACCTCCACTTTTTGCGAATATAAAAAGTGGAGGTTTTTTTATGAATATTTCAAATTATTTCGATAATCTAATTAATCAAGCAATTGAAGACAAAATTAAAGACATTTATCTTCTGCCGATTAACGAAAATTATATTGTTAGGGAACACACAGGCTTAAATATTGAGAATCATGATTGTATTAATTATGAAAAAGCAAACAAATTAATTAATTACTGTAAATATATTGGTGGGATGTCAATCAGTGAGCGTAGAAGACCACAGATTGGTTCATTTGAGTTTATCAATAACCAAAAGAAATTCTTCTTACGGTTTTCCTCAGTTGGAAACTATAAAAATCACGAATCCATGGTGATTAGGATTATTTATTCATTGGATGACGAGACAATTAATTATGACAATGAAAATCAATTTTATCGGTTGAAGGAATTATCAAAACAAAATGGGATGATTATTTTCGCTGGTAAAACTGGCTCAGGAAAGACAACGTCAATTTATCATCTAGCTAATTCGATGAGTGCCAATAAGTTGATCATGAGCATTGAAGACCCAGTAGAAATTATTAATCCCAATTTTCTTCAGCTACAGGTTAATGAGTCAGCTGATATGGGTTACGACGAGTTGATTAAGGTCGGACTAAGAAGCCGTCCGGATATTTTTATTATTGGTGAAATTAGGGATGCTAGTACCGCAAAATCCGCAGTTCGTGCCGCACTATCAGGACATTTGGTGCTAACTACCATCCATGCCAGGGATATTGACGGGGTCATTAATAGACTAGGTCAATTGGGTTGTGATTATGGTGATCTATTTAACTGTTTAAATTCAGTTGTATTTCAAAAGTTGTCCGTAAGAAATCAAAGAGATATTTCAGTGAATATGGATATTAGAAATGATTTTGCAGGTTTAAAAGAAAGGATAGTTGGCAATGGAAAAACTATCGCTGAATAAACAGTACTATCTATTTAAGAATTTGAGTGATTTGTTTAGTGCGGGGTTCACGATTAAGGAATCTCTTCAATTTCTATCTGAAGTAGGTGGTAGGCAGTCAACGATTAAAAAAATTGCTAATAAGTTGAGTGAAGGTAATAGCTTCAGTGACAGCATTGTTGGTTTGGTTCATAACGATTTTTATAATCAGATCATGATTAGTGAGAAATATGGTGATCTTTCATCTTGTTTAGCCGAGTTAAGTCACTTTATTGAAATTAAGTTAAAAAACAAGTCCAAAATAAAGGATTTATTATTTTACCCAATTGTATTAGTGATTATTTTGATAGGGATTGTTTATGCAATCAATGCCTTTGTGCTACCACAATTAAGTTCGATTAATTCTATGCAACATTATGATTTAGGTTGGCTATATATAATTTTATTCTGCCTATTTATAGGGATTTTAATCGTAACTCTAATGTACAAACGATTACCATTACTCAGAAAAAGAGACGTTATATCGAGGATTCCGTTTATCGGAAAAATTTACAAAGCTTATATGGGATATATATTGTCGCTTGAATTAAAAATGTTGATTCAAAACGGAATTGATTTAAAGAATATCCTAAGCATTTTAAAAGACTTCAAACCTAATACGATTATGTATATGTTAGGAGAAAAGGCACGTCGACTGGCTGATCATGGTGAAGACGTTGGTAAATTAACTAGAATGTATTCGTTTATTCCAGCAGAATTTAACGGATTTTTTCATCATGGGTCAAAGGTGTCTGAAATATTAATCAAATTAGAGGCTTTTTCACAGATTAAATTTGAGGAAATGAATCGTCGTTCAAATCAACTAATTAATCTAATTCAACCGCTATTATTTTTATTTATTGGAATTTGTATTGTTTTGGCATATTTAGTTGTTCTTATGCCAATTTATTCATCATTGAAAGGAATTTAAAAAATGAACAAGAAAAAATCAGGCTTCACATTAATTGAAATGACAATTGTATTATTTATTATTTCACTACTAATTTTAATTGTTGTACCAAATGTTTCAGGGCAAAGAAAACATGCAACAGACGTACACGTCCATGCAATGCAAACATTAGTCCAAGGTCAAATTGATTCATTTGCATCGGATGAAAATAAAGGAGACGTAAGTATGGATGCTCTTGTTAAAAATGGTTACCTAACCCAAAAACAAGCTGATCAAGCTCAAGAAGAAGGCATTCAAATTGTGGACAATAAAGCAGTGGCAAAAGAATAAGGGGGCGTTTACTACAATTGAGATGCTGATTGTATTAATCATTAGCTCGATTTTTATGTCGTTATGTATATTTTTATATCAAGGTGTTCACATTAATGATAAAGAGTTAGAAAAAGATTTTTGGGAAAACTTTAATGTGTATTGGAAACATGGAATTGAGAGTAGTGAATATAGCGGATTAAGGACATATATTTACGAGAAAAATAATGACATTATCTTTTTGAACGATGGCAATTATAATAAACTCCGAATGCCCAACGGTATGCGTTCGCAAGATAATTTATTAATAATTATTAACAATGATGGATATGTTCCACCACAAACCTATGAGTGGTATTCCAATAAAACACATACCCGTTACTATTTAAAAGTACAACTTGGTGGAGGTACTTATAAAATATATGAAAAGTATTATGAATAAAGGCTTTATTATGATTGATTCGATTACGGCATTGACTTTAATTTCTGTAGGGATGATTTTCTTCTGTGAATCAAATCAACACATGTATGACAATCTCGATAAAGCTAGAAGAACTTTGATACAAAAGAGATTAGACTATGAAAAGAGAAAAGGGTTTTACGATTATTGAAACAATTATCGCACTAACGATACTTGGTTTGATTGCATTTACGATTACAATGATTAATCCATTGAAAAAATCATATAATCAAAAAAATATGCATGCGGTGGACTTTCAGCTATTCCTAAATAATATCGAATCAACTAAAAAACACTACTTTTTATATAAAATTGTGGGTGGGAAATTATTATCTATGGGGAGTAAAAGGTCCTCCAAAGAATATCAAATGTATAAAAATGGCGAAATGATAATCTTAACCGGAATCAATGGAGGCTTTTATCCGCTTTTAGATGATGTTGAAAGTGTTAGTTTTAAAGAAGTAAAGAAGCATTTAGCAATAAATGTGTTATTTACAAATGGTGAAAGTTATGAGGATGTGAGTTCAATATCTTATGAGTAAAAAATGTGGATCAGCGACATTGATTGCAATTGTCGTTCTATCGGTTTTATCAATTTTCTTATTGATAAAATATGAAAAATATAATGCTGAAATGCAGACGATAGATAAATTGATAAAAAGTTATGAATAACGATAATTTATATGCAAGTTATTAATGGTTTATCTTGAATTTTCTTGTAAAAATCTGGTAATATGAAAGTTGTTATTAAGTGATAATACTTTTAAGGGAGTTGAGTGTGCTGACTGAGAAAGATACAGAAACTCTGTTTAAAGTTTTCAATTCTTCAGCTGAAATCTTGAAAGACAAGCTAGGGGTATCATATCTTGATGCATTTATCGAGACTGGAGATAACCTTATCAATGACGGACAAGTTCATGTTGAAGATGATATACCAGATAGTGACACAGTTTCTAAGTTAGAAGGATTATACCGAGACGTAGATTATCAATCTATGGATGCAGAAACTGTAAGAAAGGCAATTCAAATTTGCATGATTAAAGCAACCAAAGAGGATGCAATTCAAGCAAATCACCAAATAACACCTGATACAATAGCTTCTATCATGGGTTATTTGGTTATTAGATTAGTTAAGAATGCCAAGCATCTACAGATTCTGGATTTATCCGTTGGAATGGGTAACCTATTAACTACGGTTATGAATCAATTGAAGGATGCAGTTAAGGATATTGATTTGCATGCTATTGGAATCGATAATGATGATTCCATGTTAGCCGTTTCAAGCATAAGTACACAAATGCAAAGAAACGATAAAAATACTGAACTTATTTACCAAGATTCAGTTGCCAATATTTTGGTAGATGATGCAGATTTAGTAATTTCTGATTTACCAATTGGGTATTATCCGATTGATGAAAATACCACTAACTATAAGACAAGATCAACAGATGGTCATTCATATGCTCACCACTTGTTAATCGAACAAGGGATGAACCATATCAAACCAGGTGGTTATGGGGTTTTCTTAGTACCAAGTAATATCTTTAACACGCCGGAATCAAAATCATTGTTAAAATGGATTCAAGATAATGCTTATCTTCAAGCATTATTGAATCTACCAAAAGAAATCTTTAACAATGCAAATGCTCAAAAAGCAATTTTGATTCTACAAAAGCATGGTGAAGATGCCCACCAAGTTGAAAAAATTATGATTGGTGAGTTCCCATCATTTAACGAAGTATCTGCTTTCCAAAAATTCTTAGCAGAACTAGTTGAGTGGGAAGAAAAGGATTTATTATCTAAAAAAAGTTAGGAGAACTATTATGGGAAAGTCAATTGCAATTAACGCAGGAAGTTCCACATTAAAATTTAAATTATTCGAAATGCCTTCAGAAAAATTAATTTCAAGCGGGGCAATCGATAGAATTGGTTTAACTAAATCAGATGTTGAAATTAAATATGGTGATGGCGAAAAATTCCAAAAGACAATGGATATCCAAAACCATGAAGAAGCCATCAAACTTGTATTAGACAAACTACTAAGCCTAAACATTATTGCTGATTACAACGAAATCACAGGTGTTGGTCACCGTGTTGTTGCCGGTGGTGAATACTTCACTGACTCAGTTGTTATTGATGATGATGTTTTAAGTAAGTTAGAAGAACTATCAGAATTAGCTCCACTTCATGAACCAGCAAACATTCTAGGAATCAAAGCATTTAAGAAGATTTTGCCAGATGTAATTAGTGTTGCTGTATTCGATACTTCATTCCATACTTCAATGCCAGAAGAAAACTATATGTATGCTTTACCATACAAGTACTACCGTGATCACAAAGCTAGAAAATATGGTGCACATGGTACTAGTTACCGTTACGTATCAGGCCGTGCTGCTGCTATGATGGGCAAAAAACTAGAAGACTTAAAACTAGTTATTATGCACTTAGGTGCCGGTGCTTCAATCTGTGCCGTTGACCATGGTAAGTCATTAGATACTTCAATGGGCTTCACTCCATTAACTGGTATCATGATGGCTACTAGATCTGGTGATGTTGACCCTTCACTACTTGCTTACATTATGGAAAAAGAAGGCATTTCAGATATTAACGAAATGATTAGCATCCTAAACAAGAAGTCAGGTTTAGCTGGTGTATCAGAAGTTTCTGCTGATATGAGAGATCTAGAAGCAGTTAAGGATGAAAACCACCAAGCTGAACTAGCTCGTAACATGTACATGAACAGAATCGTTAGATACGTTGGTCAATACGTTGCTGAAATGAACGGTGTTGATGGTATCGTATTTACAGCCGGTGTTGGTGAAAATGATATTGGTATCAGACAAGAAGTTGCTGATAAGTTAAGTTACTTCGGTGTTAAGGTCGATCCTGAAAAGAACCACATTCGTGCCGTTGAAAGAGATATCAGTGCTGACGATGCTAAGATTAAGACATTATTAATTCCTACAAACGAAGAATTAATGATTGTTAGAGATATCGAACGTCTTAAAAAATAAAGAAAAAGAGACCGAATAAGGTCTCTTTTTTATTTTCATGGATTGATGAAAATAATTCAATTAAATATAAATAACATGAACAAACGTTGAAACGTCGGGGATTAAACGTCGCTAAGTACTATTGTATAAAGGTTCGGACGTATTGCAGTTCGAATAAAATATGTATAATTAAAATCATAGAATATTTAGAGGAGGGTGATGAAATGCAAGAATCACCGAAACAAGAAGGCCAACAGCTTTCTAGAGGTTTAAAAAATCGTCATGTTCAATTAATCGCTTTGGGTGGAACAATCGGAACTGGTTTGTTCTTAGGAGCTGGGGAATCTATTCAATTTGCGGGACCATCAATTATTTTAGCTTACTTAATTGCTGGGATTGCAGGATTCTTTATCATGAGATCACTTGGCGAATTATTATTATCAAACGTTGATTGTCATTCATTTATCGAATTTATTGAAAAGTACTTAGGCGAAAAGATGGGATTTGTTGCTGGTTGGACTTATTGGGCCTGCTGGATAACAATTGCCATGGCTGAAATTACAGCTGCCAGCTTGTACATAAAGTATTGGTTCCCAAGTGTGCCACAATGGATAACTGGATTAATTCTTATTATAATTTTGTTCCTATTGAACACGATTAATGTATCAGCATTTGGTGAAACTGAATTCTGGTTTGCATTAATCAAAGTTGTTGCTATTTTAGCCTTAATCGCAACAGGAATTATATTGGTAATTATGAATTACAAGACTCCAGTGGGTCACGCTAGTCTTTCAAACCTATTTGGTCACAAGATGTTTGCACACGGTATCTCAGGATTCTTAATGAGTTTCCAAATGGTAATTTTTAGTTTTGCCGGAATTGAAATGATCGGTATGACTGCGTCAGAAACACACGATCCTGAAAAGGTTATTCCAAAGGCTATTAACGAAGTTCCTTCAAGAATTTTAATTTTCTACATTGGTTCATTAGTAGCATTAATGTGCATCTACCCATGGAACTACATCAATGCTTCATCAAGTCCATTCGTACAAGTATTTCAAAACATTGGAATTGCCGGAGCTGCGTCAATCATCAACTTTGTTGTTTTGACAGCAGCTGTTTCTGCATGTAACTCATCAATCTTCACAACTGGTAGAATGGCATACTCACTATGCTACGGTACTGATAATAAGGTTGGTAAGAAGATTGGTTCATTAACTAAGAACGGTTTACCAGCATCAGGAATTGTATTCTCAATTGCTGTTATCGCAATTTCACTAATCTTAAACGCATTTATGCCAAACGGTGTTTTCCAATTAATTTCAAGTGTGGCTACCACATGCTTCCTATTCATTTGGGGATTAATCGTAATTGCTCACATCAAGTACAGAAAGACTGTTAAGAAGAACAAGGAAGAAGACAAATTAACATTTAAGATGCCTTTATTCCCACTTTCAAGCTACTTCGTATTAGCATTCCTACTATTCGTAGCAGTTGTATTGCTATTTAGAGTAGACACAATGATTCCATTAATTGGATCAATCGTATGGATTGTATTCCTATACATCTTTAAGGTTGTTAAAGACCGCGTATAAAAAATAAAACAGTTTCAACAACTAATTACTTAATTAAGTGGTTAGTTTGCTTGAAGCTGTTTTTTTATTTTTCATTTGCTCAATAATAGTTTATTCTATTAGTAAGGAAGTAGGTGGCAAGAATGAAATACTTTATAGCGGATACGCATTTTCTTGATAAACACATGATAGGAAATAAGAATTTCGCGCCACGACCATATTTCTTTGTGGATGAGATGGATAACGATATCATTAAAAATTGGAATGAAGAAGTTTCTGACAGTGATATTGTTTATCATTTAGGTGATATCGCAGTCTGTCATGAAAAGCCCCAAAGAAAAGCACATGAAAAAATTTATGATATTTTAAAACAATTGAATGGACAAATTGTCTTTATTAAAGGAAATCATGATAGTAGAGCTTTGTTTAAGTTCATTGAGAAAAATAACTATGAATTGAATGGGAAACCAAAGTTTTCTTTCCACGATGTTGGAGCATTGATTAAGCTGAATCATGCCCAATACTATATGACCCATTATCCTTTGATGATGGGCCAGGTTGGACCGATTATTGATCTCCACGGGCATATTCATCACTATTCAGTGCCGGTAAAGGAAAATATCAATGTTGGGGTAGATAGTCCAGAAAAGGACTATTTAGGCTATGAGAAGCCATTCGGTGCTCCGTTTAGTGAACAGGATATTTTTAAGATGGTGGAACAAAAGAAAATTGATTTTGCCAAAAGACGATAAGGAGGAAGTAAGTTTGGAAAAAATTGCTATTTTACATACCAATGATTTACATTCACACTTTGAAAATTGGCCAAGAATAAAAAGATATTTAATTAGCGAAAAACAAAAACTGGAAAAACAAGGTTATTTCGTCATTACAGTTGATTTAGGAGATGCCTTAGATAGAGCTGATCCATTGACCGATGCTACCAACGGTAAAGCCAATGTTGAATTATTAAATGAAATCGGCTATGATGCTGCCACAATCGGTAATAATGAAGGTCTAACCAATAGTAAAGAACAGTTAAATCATTTGTATGATGACGCCAACTTTGACGTCGTTTTAGCTAATATTGTTGATTCTGATACTAAGAAGAGACCGGATTGGGCTCATGAAACTAAGATGATTGATACCCCAGCTGGTAATCATATTAAGATTTATGGTTTAACAGCTCCATATCAATCAACATATACCCTTGAGGGATGGACCCCAATTGACGACCAAGAAAAGATTCCGGAATTGTTGGATAATGATAAGGATGATGAAGTATTAGTATTGTTATCCCACTTAGGGGTTACTCAAGACAGATTAATTGCTAAGAAATTTCCACGTTTTGACGTTATCATTGGAAGTCATACTCACCATTTGTTTGAACATGGTGAAAAAGATAATCAATCATTATTGGCTGCTGCCGGCAAGTATGGATACTATGTTGGAAAGGTAACACTAGAAGTTGAAGATGATCACGTTATCAATAGTGAAGCTAGTGTTGTTAAAACTAGTGACTTACCAGTTGAACCAGAAGACAGTAAGTGGCTTGATGCTTTAGAAAAACGAGGTCAAGACATTTTAGCTCAATCTAAAGTTGCTAAGTTAGATGAAAAAATGGATAATGGTCTTCGTGGTAAACCAAGAATGGTTAGCGAATTTCTATCTGCGATGAAAGAAAAAGCTGGAACTAAAGCAGCAATCGTTAATAACGGATTGTTCTTACATGCTCTTCCAAAAGGCATTGTAGATAAGAACCAATTACACCAAATCTTGCCACATTCTATGCATGTAATTAAGACAACATTATCAGGTAGCGACTTATGGCGCATGGTAATGGAAATGCAAAAGAATTGGAAATTCCTAATTGCATATGAACAAAAGGGAATGGGCTTTAGAGGAAAGTACTTTGGCCAATTGAACTATGATGGAATCGATGTAGATGATCAAAACAATGTTTACTTCGATGGTAAATTGATTGACTTTGATCAAAACTACGAAATTGCATTACTAGATCATTACATCTTCATTCCGTTCTTCCCAACGGTTGCAATTAAGGGTGATAATAATATCTTGTATGATCAAACACTTAGAGAAGTGTTCGCATCATACTTATCAAAGAAATATCCGCTAGAATAGGAGAGGATAATTTTGGATCGTAAGAGTATTGAAGAGCTAGTCGAAGAAAAGAACAGTAACTATAAACCACTAGCTAACATAAAACTTGAAGACGAAAAGACCATTTTAATTAATGGCCATAAATATGAAATCATCAGTAATCGTAATAACTGTTTTAATATTGATGACTTCACTGCTAGTTACAATCCCATTTTTAGCAGATACAGCTTTATCGTTGGTGATTACGGATACGGCGTATTAAGACTAAAGGGATTTTCTGACGATGGTAGTAACACACCATTACAAAACCAATTCATGGCAATTCAAGATTATTTATATGAGTATGCCAACATGGGTGCGGACTATTTTGTTTTGCATAACCTAGAAGTGAAGACTAAACCAAACGGTTCTTTCAATAAGAGAAGAGGCCGTCGTTCTTCCAATAAGAATAACCGTCATGCCTTTATCAAAGAAAAGGTTACTAACGAAAAGCCTCGTGTAGATAAAAGAGAACACGTGACAGTGACCCAATCCAAGGGACATGGCAAGAGACACTTTACAATCAAACAGAGAACGGACTAGGAGAGAATATTAATGACAAAGTATAAGGGTTATTTCATTGACCTTGATGGCACAATTTATGCCGGAAGTAAGAGAATTCCAGCTGCCAAAAGATTTATCGAAAGACTACAATCAAACAGGATTGATTTTCTTTTCGTAACCAATAACACAACTAAGATGCCTGAGGATGTAGTTAAAAACCTAGGTGATAACCACGACATCCATGTGAGTGTCGATAACGTTTACACTGCCGGATTAGCTACTGCTGATTATGTAAAAAAAGATGCTGAAAGCAACCAATTAGACAAGACAGCTTATGTAGTTGGAGAAAAAGGATTAATCACTGCTCTTCAAAATAACGGTTTTGAAATTACTGATAATAAGCCTAGCTATGTAATTGTTGGATTAGATAGTTCAGTTACTTACAATCAATTAAGTAAGGCAGTTCTATTAGTAAGGGATGGTGCTAAGTTTATTGGTACTAATCCAGATAGTAATATTCCAACTGAAAAAGGGATGCAACCAGGAGCAGGTTCATTAGTAAAACTTGTTGAATACGCAACCCAACAAAAACCTGTTTTAATTGGTAAACCAGAATCAATTATCATGCAAAACGCATTGGATAAGATTGGTTTGAGCAAGTCTGACGTAGTCATGGTGGGAGATAACTACATGACTGATATTTCAGCGGGTATTAACTTTGGCATGGATACCTTAATTGTCTACACTGGTTTATCTACCAAGGAACAAGTGGCACAAAAAGAAGTTCAACCAACTCATCAAATTGATTCATTGGATGACTGGGAAGTTTAATTTGAATATTGAATTTATGAAGTATCGAGCATTGTCGTTAGTAATCATCTTGTGGTTTATAACTTGCTCGATATTTTTATTTATGAACATGCCATTTATATATACGTCAGTTGCCCACGTATTAAACGTACAACATGACATTAAAATGAGTTCAGGACAAATCAGTGATAATTACTTATTGATTATTAGATATTTACAGTCATTCTTTATTAGTGATATGCAAACAACGTTGCCAATTAATAACGTGGTAAAGGTACACTTTGGTGATGTGAGAAGGTTAATTCTTTTAAATAATCTCTTTATGGTAGTTATGACGCCAATAGTCATAAAAATATTGATTAGATTAAGGAAAAATCGCCTTTTATGGCTTTTAAAATCAGCTTTTAGGCAAATATACGGATGTTTTGTATTTCTTTTTGTGTTTGCTTTAATTGATTTCAATGATGCGTTTATCTTCTTCCATAAAATCCTATTTAGAAACAATGATTGGATTTTTAATGCAAAAAAAGAACCAATCATCATACTGTTTCCAGATCAGTACTTTATGATTGGATTTGCTTTTATATTTATATTTGTAACAGTATTTTATTTGATCCTATTACGATGTATTAATAGATCAACACAATAAAAAAGGACCCCAACATAGGAGTCCTTTTTATTATGCTTTCTTTTCTTTTTTGAACAATGCTACTAAAGCAGGGATACAAGTTACCAGAATGATACCAAGTACAACCACTGAGAAGTGTTCTTGTACAAATGGGATGTTTCCGAAGAAGTATCCTCCACCACAACATAGTAGTACCCAGACGATACAAGCAGCAACGTTATATTTAACGAACTTGCTGTACTTGTAACCACTTGAGGCGGCAATGAATGGTGCGAATGTTCTAATGATTGGCATGAATCTAGCAATAAATATAGCTAAGATACCGTATTTATCAAAGAAAGTTTTTGCTTTGTCTAGTTGTTCTTGTTTAATGAACTTACCAATATGTTTTTGTTTAGTAAGTTTATTACCAACTTTTTCACCAAGGAAGAAGTTTAATGAGTCACCGACGATTGAAGCAATTAGGAATAGGATGATAAATATGAATATACTTAGGTGATATTTTGGATTTGCAGAGATAGCTGCTGCTGCAAATAGTAATGAATCCCCAGGTAGGAAGGGCATAATTACGATTCCAGTTTCAATGAAGATTACTAGAAATAGTAGTAGGTAGGTCCAATCACCAAAATAATTAACCAAGTTAATGATGTGTTGGTCAATGTGTAATATAAAATCTATTAAAAGTTGCATTTCTCTCTCCTTTTGTTGTTTAACTATATTTTAACAAATTTACATGATTTACATTAAAGTTTTTTTAAAATAATTTAGTAAAAACACTTAATCATTTTTACTTCGTTAGCTATAATAGATATAGCAATTAAATATTTGGAGGACAAAATGACTCAATATCCACAATTAAGTATAGATGATAAATATAAGCCGATGGCTATTCTAAAGACAAATTATGGTGACATTCAAATAGCTTTGTTTGAAAAACAAGCACCTCAAGCAGTAGAAAACTTCATGAAATTAGCAGAAGTTGGTTACTATGATGGAACAACTTTCCATAGAGTTATCAAAGACTTTATGATTCAAGGTGGTGATCCAACAGCAACCGGTGCAGGAGGGGAAAGTATTTGGAACCGTCCATTTGATGATGAATTTTCTAAAGACTTATACAACGTACGTGGAGCTGTGTCTATGGCTAATTCTGGTCCAAACACCAATGGTAGTCAGTTCTTTATTGTACAAAATAAGACACTTCCTGAAACACTAATGGATCAAATGAATGAAGCAGGATTTCCTGAAGAAATCATTGACTATTACGTTAAGAATGGTGGAACACCATGGCTAGATTTCAGACATACTGTATTCGGACAAGTAGTTAAGGGTATGGATATCGTTGATAAGATTGCAGATGCTAAAGTAGATGCAAGTGACAAACCCGTTGAAGATGTTCTAGTAAACAAAGTAGAAATTTTCAAATAAGTACTTGACCGTAAAAAGACTTCCTGGTAGTATAAATATTGCTGTTGAGAGAGATTACTTAGTCTTCTCAAATAACCTTGAAAAATTGATGTTGACAGTGATTGATGATTTTGATATCATAATCAAGTCGCGTTAAATCAGTTGATTTCAAGCGTTGGCAAATAAAAAAAGTTATTGACACTGTGTTGATAATTTGCTATGATTAATGAGTTGTCAATTAAGACAGCAAGTTAATAAAAGGTAGATCTTTGAAAACTGAACAAGATTGATAATCGATGATGTGTAAGGAACTTACAACTTGGTTGTAAGAATTAAACATTGCGAAGTCAATTCGCTTATAAAATAACAATTTATTCAG
>NZ_JBMHFD010000006.1:0-82224 GCF_049166695.1 Apilactobacillus intestinapis | reverse complement strand
GGAATAATACACGAATATTAACAAAATTAGGCAACCAATCCCCTGTAGAATACAGAAAATCAGTTGCCCAATTAAAGAGTTAGAAAGCTGCTTTTATTTATTTGTTCAAAATAATAGTTGCAGTTCCCGTAGGAGGTCTCTTTTTTTGTTATTTACAAAATTCCTTTAATTGGTCTAATAAAGGAATAAATTTACTTAAATCAAGCGTTTCGTAATTTTTATATACATATTTAGACAATGTTTGCTTTCCAAATTCTTTATCATCGTTTTTTACTTTTCGACTAAAAGTTTTATTATTAATTGTTATTTTTGAATAATCTATAAGATCCTCAATATCTATTGATAAATCGTTATTATATTTAAATTTTCCAATATTGTCTTCAATATATTTTTGTAATTTATTTTTGTACCTTTTATTTTTAATTAAGGTTATTAAATAAAGATTATTAGCTATCTCTAATTTTCCTTCAGAGATAAGTTTTTGATATTGACATGTTAATTCCTTTGTTTTATAAATAATTTCCAAAAAATTCCGTAATGGTTTTTTATCTTTGTGATAAAATTCATTATCTAACAATAAAATCACTTTTTTACTTTTGTTACCTAGCTTCCTTACAAAGTAGTCATAATAATCTAAGTTAATTCTATCTTTCTCATCTTTTTCATCATTATTTTTTTATTATTTTTTTATTATTGACTTTATTAATTCCCCAATATTTAACTATCTTATTAAGTTCTCCTGCGCCTTCACCTGATAGACCCAGGTAATAATCCTTAATGTTATAGTCTATCTCATTACGCTTATAACCTTCTTTTAAGTATCCTTCGTTTCCTCTTTTAAAAAAGTCAACATTAAATTCAAATTTCCCTTTATTATTTTTTTTAATAAGTTCTGGATACTTATAATAATACTTCATCATAGCAGCTTTTATATATCTGATGTCTGTTTTTCCTTCAACTAAGATTATTGGTCTAGGTCCATGAATAAAATACTTGAAAAACAAAAATTTACGATATTGCTCATCAAATCCACCTATATAAGGATAATGTCTATATTTAGTCATAGATTCTATAAAATCACTATAATCATCACTCATTTTTGCGTATTTTCTTAAATCAATCAAGTAATTATAACGTTTCACTTGATTGATAAAAGAAAACCTGCCCTCAAGTTTATTTAATTTACTATATCCCTCTCCATCTATAAAATAATATCCATCTTTATACATATTATATGCTTGAGCTCTGGTATCCCTGTAATACTTTCTAGAAACATTAATTTTTTTGTTAACTATCAATCCAGTAACTTCTTGTTTAGAAGAAGAAAACTGTAGTCTTGTCTTCTTTTCATTAATTTTAAATCCTTGTCGATGAAGTAAATCTCTTAATTCATCGACAAAGTTAATATAAATACTTTCGAAGTTGGAATCGTTAGTAGAGAATGTCATATCATCAGCATATCTCGTATAATCTAGCTTATATTTTTTTGAAAGTTTCAAAATCTTAAAATCCACTATTCTAAAAATAAAATTAGTCAATACCGGAGAAGATGGTGATCCCTGGGGCAATTTATTCTTATATGTAAATATTTTGCTCAATATTACCGAAAGCTGTTTATTCATTTTAAAATCATTACTTTTTTGAAGATATCCATAAACTCTACCAAAATTAAATTCATCGAAAAAATCTTCTATATCTAAATTGAGGATAAATTTCTTATTTCTATGTACTTTAGCGTTAGACATTATATTTCTTTTCTTAATAAATGCTTGAGATACATTAAAAGAACCATATCTATCATTATATTCATGAGAAAGCTTTTCTTGTAATCTCTTTTGTAATTTCTTCAAAGGACCCTTAGGACATGATATAACTCTGTCCCCTCCACTTTTCTTAGGTAAAGAGAATTCCTCATAAAAAGAATCTACTCCCTCAACGTAAACCACAAAATTTATTAGTCCAACACTAACACCTAGATATATTGACAAATCTTCTACAGTTTTTAAATCTTTAAGCAAAACATTACCTCCAGAGTACAAAAAAAGTATAAGATCACTCATTTCGATAGCGTCTCTTAGTATTGTAATGATACTTTTGAGCGAAGATTAGGAGGTCCACCCCTAACAATTTAGTCAAAGCTCGCGAAACACGAGCACAAAATCTGATCTTATACCATCATTAATTTTATTGTAGTCTGTATAATCTTTCAAATTAAATTTCTATTAATTTTAAATGTCATAATTATACTATTTATGAATTTATTAATACATAATGCGGAAATTTAATAAAATATTATATTAAATATCCAAGTAATGCTGCTAGAATCCCTAGTAATGCACTTAATAGGTAGTATGCATATGCCATGACCTTTTTCTTGGTACCTAATTGTACCGTTTCATTCATATAGGTAGAAAAGGTGGTGTATCCACCAAGAACTGCAATTGAGAAAGAAAGAATAAAAGTATTCTTAGGTAGTTGTCCATTTACCAATCCTAACAGAAATGATCCAGTGATATTTATGAAGAAAGTCGCTACCGGAAAGGCGTTTTTCGAGAACATCTTCTTTAGTCCATTGGTGACACCATAACGGATTAGAGAACCAACTGCGGCGCCCAAACCAACGATTAAAACACTCTCAATCATAGTTGATCCTCCTTATTTTCAAAGTTTTGACCTAATTTAGTTCCAATCTGAGCTAATATTAAACCTCCGATTAGACTCACTAATACGTATAAAAGACCTATACCAATTTTGTGGTTTAAAAATAAATTGATACTGTCGAATGAAAATGTTGAAAAAGTCGTAAACCCACCAACTAAGCCAATGCTTAGTCCAGTCATCAAATCATTAGATATCTCAATTAAATAAGGAAGTGCACCAGTAATAAACGCTAAGACAAACGCACCAATTAAGTTAATTATGATGGTTGCGATAAAGTGATCATCACCAGCTAAAAGCGTAAAGTAACCGCGCAAAAGACCGCCAATAAAGGCTAGAATGAATATGTATATTACTCTTCTCATCTAAAATTACCCTTTCTATTTATAAACATTCATAATAATAAATCTTATCATACGTCAGATATTTACTATACCAATTAGCATTTTTACTTTGACATTTAGTCTGTGAAAACTTATCATAATTAGAGAGTGATAACTAAAATTAAAAAACATTAAAAACAAAGCTTAAAATCTTAGAGAAAAATTTTTTAAAAGTATTTTAAAACCGATTTATAGATAAGAATAAGAAGATATAAATAAGGAGCAATAACTTTATGTTACTGGGAAGCATAGAGGCTGGAGGCACAAAGTTCGTTTGTGCTGTGGGTAACACTGACTACCAAGTGTTAGATAGTTTGGTAATTCCTACCACTACCCCTGCTGAAACTTTTAGTAAGGCTATCGACTTCTTCAAACAATTTGAAGATTTAGCCGCACTAAGTATTTCATCATTCGGCCCAATTGAAATTAGAAAAGATTCCACCAAGTACGGTTACATTACCGAAACTCCCAAGCCTGGTTGGTCAAATGAAAACTTTTTGGGAGTATTTAAAGAGGAATTCGATATTCCAATGTATTGGACAACTGACGTTAATGGATCAGTGTTCGGAGAATACGTTAATCTAAAAAATAGCGGCCAAAGATTAGATTCTTTGGTTTATTACACTATCGGTACCGGTGTCGGTGCTGGAATCATCATTAACGGACAATTTGTAGGAGACATGGGCCATCCTGAAATGGGTCACGTGAAGTTAAAACGTCACGAAGACGATCTAGATTTCGATGGAATCTGTCCATACCACAAGGATTGTCTTGAAGGACTAGTCTGTGGACCTACATTTGAAGCCCGTCTAGGTATGAAGGGACAAGAAGTTGCGCAAACTAACCACGTTTGGGACATCATGGCCTACTACGTAGCACAAGCTGCATTGCAAACTACTCTAACCTTCAGACCAGCCAAAATTATTTTTGGTGGTGGCGTAGTTAGTGAAAAATTTCTCAAAAAGGTTAGATTTGAATTTTCTAAGCTATTAAATGGCTATATTGACATTAAGAACCTAGAAGAATACATTTCAACTCCAACCCTTGATGGAAACGGCTCTGCAACTTACGGAAACTTTGCTTTAGCAGATGCCTTGATTAAGCATCAAGTTAAATAAGTTCAGTTTTACACAATCTAAAATTGAATTGATCGAATTTTTTTATAAAAAAAGTTACACGGCATAAAACGTTATTATATCAACGTTATATGCCGTTTTTTCGTGACTTTTATATAAACTTAAGAATTAAATTTAACCAAAACACTTTCATTTTTAAAAAAATGAGTTATTATAATACTTGTAAGTTTGTGAAAGTCTTAATTAATTCACAACTGCGTAAAAAATAATACTTAAAATTCAATTTGGAAAGGATCTTGAATTATGAAAGCATTAGTTTTAACAGGCAAGAAACAATTAGAAATCCAAAACACTGAAATGCCAGAACCAAAGGCAAACGAAGTTGTTATCAACGCAAAATACGCTGGTATCTGTGGTACTGACTACGCACTATACAATGGTCTACCAGGTTCAGCTGACGCTGTTCCTCCAATCGTATTAGGTCACGAAAACTCAGGTGTTATCTCAGCTGTAGGTTCAGACGTTACTGATCTTAAAGTTGGTGACCGTGTAACTGTTGACCCTAACATCTACTGTGGTAAGTGTGACTACTGTCGTACAGCTCGTCCAGAACTATGTGACAACCTATCAGCCGTTGGTGTTACTAGAAATGGTGGTCTAGAAGAATACTTCACTGCCCCAACTCAAGTTGTTTACAAGTTACCAGACAACGTTGACTTGAAGTCAGCTGCTACTTGTGAACCAATCTCATGTGCCGTTCACGGTATGGACTTATTAAACATCAAACCTTACCAAAAAGCTCTAGTTATTGGTGATGGTTACATGGGTCTAATCTTTGCACAATTACTACGTTCATACGGTGTTAAAGAAGTTGACTTAACTGGTCGTCATGATGACAAATTAGCTGCTGAAAAAGAAAAGCTAAACATCGACCGTGTTATCAACACTACTAAGGAAGAAATTCCAGCCGAATACGACGTTGTTATTGAAGCCGTTGGTCAACCAGCTACTCAAGAACAAGCAATCGAAGCAACTGTTAAGGGTGCTCAAGTATTGATGTTCGGTGTTGGTGCTCCAGATCAAAAATTCAGCATGAACACTTACGAAGTATTCAAGAAACAATTAACTATCCAAGGTGCATTCATCAACCCTAACTCATTCGAAGATGCTATTGCCCTACTACAAAGTGGTAAAGTTAATGTTGAAAAGATTATTGACAACATCATCTCACTAGAAGACGTTGAAAGTGTCCTAAACGGTACTTCAAACCTAACTGGTAAATGTGTTGTTAAAGTTTCTGACTAATTTTTGGAGGCTTAAATTATGGCTTTAAACGATTACTTTGATGGTCTACAACACGTAGGTATCCCATCAAAAGACTTAGATAAAACAATCGAATTCTACAAATCACTTGGTTTTGACCAAGCTGGTTTATTCCACAATGGTGAAAACCGTTGTGCCTTCATGAGATACGGTAACCTAACCGTTGAAACATGGGAAGGCGATCCAGTTGCAATGGAAAATGGTGCTATTAACCATATTTCAATGAACTGTACTGATGTTGATAAAGCATTCGCAGCCGCTAAAGAACAAGGCTTCGATGTTTTAGACGACGAAATCCAATCAATCCCAACTTTCTGGGACAACGGAATCCGTTTCTTCAACATTCAAGGTCCTAATCACGAAAAGATCGAATTTTGCCAAATTGTAAAATAATATCTTTCGATCATAAAAAGCACCCAAGCTTATGCTTGGGTGTTTTTTTTATTCTATATTTAAGATGGCATCGAATACCGATTGTGGTAGTTGAATGGCTTCACTAGCACTCTTTCGTTTATTCAAACTTTGACGACGCAATAGTGCTTGTTTCTTTGAAACGCTCTTCTTGTCGCCACTAACCGCCGCATTCTTTCTCAATGGTGGAACATCCACTCTGGCCACCACTCTTCCCTCAATATATCCCTGTACAGGCATCGGATATAGTTTGCGGGGAATTACATATTTTAGTTTATGAACGATTTCTTGAGCCAATTTTTCGGCACTCAAGCGGTGAACGATAAAGGTTAGTTCATCCACCGGCGCATAGTTCACATCAATCGTAATTTTGACGATATCAGATTCGACATATTCCATGAATTGACTATCGTAGGTCGCGAAACCATGGGTAATTGACTTCAATTGATTGAAGAAGTTAAACGCGATTTCGGCTAACGGAACGCTATAAGTCATCTTCACCAATTGATCCGTGTTATCCATGTCCAATAGGACTCCGCGACTCTTAGTTAGTAGTGTCATCACGTCGTTAACCGTCTCGCTCGGTGTTTCAATGACAACCTTATTGAAGGGTTCTTCAATTGTCTTTAAGACCGAAAAATCAGGTAAATCAGACGGATTATTAATCGTCTTTACTGTCGCATCATTCTTAGTGGTATAGCGATAGTTAACGTTAGGTGAAGTGATAATCACGGACATCCCAAACTCATTAATTAGGCGCTCACGGACGATTTGGAGATGAAACATCCCCAAAAAGCCACATCGATAACCCGGGCCCAGTGAATTTGAGACGTGTTCAACGAATTCAATCGAAGAATCGTTTAGTTTCAACTTTTCCATCGCTACTTTTAAATCATCAAAGTCGGCATCCTTGGGATAAATTCCCGCAAAGACAACACTGTGAGCGGGTTGATATCCAGCCACCGCTTGCTTGGTTTGACGAGCTTGACCGGTGATGGTGTCCCCGACACGCACGTCGGCTGGATCCTTGATTCCTGTGATGACATAACCGATGTCACCCGACTTTAATTCCTTTAATGGTAGTAATTGCGGACTAAAGATTCCCACCTCTGGGGTTTCAAACTTCACCTTTTGGTTCATTGACATTAGTTTATCGTTGGCCTTGATTACCCCATCAATGACCTTCACGTAAGCGACAACTCCTTGATATGAATCGTAGTGAGAATCAAATATCATCGCCTTTAATGGTTTGGTTTCGTCACCCTTGGGACTTGGAATGCGGTTGACGATTGCCTCTAGGACTTGATCGACATTAAAACCAGTTTTGGCTGAGATATGGATAATGTCGTGTTCTAAAAACGATTCGTCTAATTCGTAAAGTTGTTGTTCACACATATCGACTTGGGCGCTTTGGTTGTCGACCTTATTGATGACCGGAATAATCACTAAGTTGTTGTTTTTAGCAATCCGGTAGTTGGCAACCGTTTGGGCTTGGACTCCTTTGGTTGCATCCACCAACAAGATGACCCCGTCACTGGCTGACACACTCTTTTCGACCTCGTAGTTAAAGTCGACGTGACCCGGTGTATCAATTAAGTTTAATTCGTATTCTTGACCGTCATTGGCACGATAAATATTACGGACGGTTCTTGATCGAACGGTTACCCCGTGGTCTTGTTCGACCTTCATGTCGTCTAAGACCTGTTCTTCATTGCCACGGAAACTAAAGGTGTCAGTCATCTTCATGATTTGATCTGACAACGTCGATTTTCCATGGTCGATGTGGGCAACAATCGAGAAGTTGCGAATATTTGCTTGTTTCATCATAGTTACTCCTTTATTTGCCAAGTAACCCTGTTAGATAAAAGTCGAAAGTTTCCATTGAGTCGTTTAGGATACTAACCTTGAAGTCATCCATATTTCCCGGAATCGGTTCTTGATTGAACGAATCCAAATTCGATAAATTAATCAATCCACTGGCAATGCTGCTTTGGATAATGAAGATTTTATTGGCAGTTTTGACGTCGATTGATGGAAATGAATCATGAATGAATTGCGCTAGTTGTTCATGGACTTCATATAACTTCTTGCGACCTTCAATCGTCTCTTCTCTAGATGCTTTCCCCTCTAAAACGGGTCCACGCAATGCGTTTAACTTAATTAATGTTAGGTGGTTTTCAATTAAGTCCTTGGTGTTAGTTAGTAAAAACGATTTTAGTTCATCTGTGGTTGTTAACTTGGCTTGTTGTAATTGGTTTAGTGTTTGTAAAAAGAATTCCTGATATCCCACCAAAAGTAGGTGCATGAATATATTTTCCTTGGTCTTGAAGTAGTTAAAGACCGTTCCCTTTGCGACGTGGCTTCTTTGCGCAATCGCGTTGATGGAGATATCATAAAAGTCATTTTCTTCAAACATCTTGAGTGCAGTTTCTGCAATCAATGCTTGTTTTTGTTGCTTTTCATCAGCAGTTTTAATATTCATGATTGGCTCCTCTTCTAAATTGACCGTTGGTCATTATTGTATACGAAGAAGAAAATTAATACAACAAAAAAACGCCTGATCGAAATAATCAGACGTTTTTATTTTAGGCTGCACGGTAAATCATTTTCTTGGCGTGCTTATGATGAATCTTCTTCACACTGTATTTGTAGTGTCTCTTAGCCTTGTTATGCTTCTTAGTTTTATAAGAATGATGTAGCTTCTTGTGCTTTAGGTTCTTCTTAACCTTGTAAGTAAGCTTCTTTGCATATTTGTACTTAGCATGCTTACGAGTCTTCTTCTTAGCTAACTTGTAAGTATATTTCTTCTTAGTATGCTTCTTGTACTTCTTAGCATGTTTTTTTGCAATACGTTTCTTTGTAGCATGGTTTAGCTTGTAGGTGTACTTACTATGCTTTTTAGCGTGCTTCTTGTAAGCCTTCTTGTGGCTCACCTTTTTAGTAGTAACACGAGCATATTGGTAAGTATTGTTAGCAGTTACAATCTTATTTGTAGCTTGTTTTTTAACGTGATATGCACGTTTTACATGCTTCTTGGTGTGATGACTTACTTTATTAACAAGTGGTGTGTATTGTACCTTTTTAGCCTTTGCAGAGGTAGTATTAGTAATCACTTGTGTCTTAGCGGCCTTATGTAAAACATTGGCTGTAGCATGTTTTTTGATGTGTCTAGCGGTTCCTGTCTTAGCAACAGTTCGCTTGTGACCATTAGCAGTCTTTTCGGTGGTCCAGAATGCTAACTTACGACCACCAACCGGAATAGTGTCGGCATCAAGTGCTTCACCTAGTGCCTTACTTTGGTACTTGTCAGTGTATTGCCACAAATCATAGTTGTACTTTGGATTTGGGGTGTAGTTGGTGTAATTAGCCAACCATACCGCACTGTAAGCATTCAAAGTACTTTGTTGGAATTGATCCAAGATTGATTGTGAACTGTACAAGATAACCGGTTGATTGGTTAGTTGTTTCATCTCGTTTGCCCAACTGACCGCATTTTGATCGGACGTGTTGGTAAAACCAGTTTCAAAGTCGTTTACATAGAATCTAGCATTCGGTGCTAGTGAATGTAGACGTTGTGCTTCTTCTTGAGCTTGAGCAGAGTTGGTGTATCTACTATAGCTGTATACACCGTATGGAATCCCATACTTGTCCATCAAGCTGATATTATTATTTACCTGTTGATCATGATATTGACCATCTTGAATTCTTAAAACAACGAATTTAACTTCATTCTTTAAATTCATTACTTGTTGATCATTTAATTGCCCCTGAAATTCAGAAATATCATAGGCCACTGGTGTGTATGGTTTAAATGATTGAGTTGTATCAGCGTGAGACTTGATACCATTCAAAGATAAGGCCATTGTTGATCCTAACGCCGCGGAAAATAATAAATGTTTTATTTTTTTAGAATCATACATTTTCCAATACCTTCATTTCGAATATTTTTTGTCACAATAAAACCAGGTCAAAATAACCTGGTTTTTTTAATGCATTTACTTAAGTGAAGTTACCATTTCTAATGCTGTGTTTAGAGAGTTAGCTTTAATTGAGTAAACGTCATTACCCATTTGCCAAGTAATAGTTGCTGAACCATCAATTTCAGCGGTAATGCTACCCTTGCTTTCTGGAACTGGTAGGTTGTGGTTTTGGATGTAACTTACTACGGTCTTACCCTTAGTAGTTGCGGCACCCTTGTACTTACCGAAGTTACTACCGTGTGTTAGTAGTGACCAGTTACCAAAGTTTGCTTGGATGTATTCTTGTCCGGCACCCTTATCTGAGTGACCAACAACGTTGTAACCTAAGTTAACTGATGGTAGACCAGCAACGTTTGCAGCAGCTTGGTAGCCAACTTGTTGCATTGCAGCTGAATCACTTTCATAAGTGTGCTTAGTGTAGGTAGCGTATGTTGAACCATTGTTTAAGTAGCTAATTGTAAAGTTGGTCTTGTTACCGTCCAACTTAGCATTTACGCTTTGGTTTGAATCCAAACCATTGCTTTGTGGTAGCTTTTCATTCCCTAATTTGTTTGCAATTTTGTCATTGCTTGATGATGATGATGAGCTCATCTTGCTAGTTTGAGTAGTTGAAGTTGAACTTGATGCATCACTATTGTCGCTTTTCTTTTGTCCACAAGCAGTTAAAACTAATCCTAAAACTGCAACTGCAGGTAAAATTTTCTTCCATGCTTTCATAATGTAGGACATCTCCTTAAAAAACTATTTGAGAACAGTATAACAAAACATCAGTGTTACGTTAATAAAGTTTGTATTAAATTCTTGTTACTTTATCATAGATTACCGCAATAATATAAATGATTGTTTCGATTGTTGCGATAAAGAAACTCACTGGTAGGTTCGTTACAAAGCTTAAGTATAGACCAAACCAAGTCCCAATTAAAGAAAAGACAAATGTCAAAATGGTCATTGACCAGATACTGTGCACGAAGTAGCGTGCTGATGAGGCTGGAATGGTCAATAGAGCAAAGATTAGAAGTGATCCGACAATTTGAGCTGTCACGCTGACAGTACATGCCAATAGAATCAAGAAAATCACTGATACTAAGGTGTTGGCACGGGAGTTAAAACTAGCACCAACGTTATCAAATGAGTTGTATTTTAGTTTTCTGTAAATCAAAGTAGTAATTACAATGATGGCGATACTTAGGCCCACCAATGTTTGCACATTGCTGTAGCTAATTCCGACAATACTACCGAATAAGATGTTGGTAGCATAACTGGATTGGGTATCAGCCAATGATAGGAATAAAATTCCTAATCCAATAAAGAATACCGAAAAGACACTGATTGAGGATTCACGACGGCTCACCCTTGAACCAACGGTACCGATCATCAATGAACTTAAAACGGTGAATAATAGCATCCCTAAAATTGGGTTGGTTCCCAAGAAAACACCAAATGATGCCCCTGAGAAACTGATTTCGGAAAGTGTGTGGGTGAAGAAAGCAGTCTTTCTAGCAACCACGAACACCCCCATCAATCCACATAGAATGGAGATGAAGAAACTAGCGACGAAGGCGTATTGCATAAATGGATAACTTAACATTTCTAACATTATTGGGCCTCCTTCACTGGTTTAATGGTGCCGGATTGATTGGCAATATTTAAATCATAGTCACCATATTGTTGTACTAAAACCGGATCGTGGGTGATGAATAGTACGGAAGCTCCGGTTTCAGCGATGACGCTTTTAACCACGTCTAATAGCATGAATTTGGCTTCTTTATCCAAACTGGCGGTACTTTCATCCAAGATTAGTAACTTAGGTTGAGATACCAATGCTTGAGCTAGATAGACACGTTGTTGTTCCCCACCGGAACAGCTTCCCAAAGGTGTATTGGCCAAATCTTGTAACTTGGTCATTTCGATAACTTTTTGGACACTTTGTTTTTCTTTTTTGCTTAACCATGGCAATATTGAATGTTGTAACCCTAATCCGATAAAATCAAAGACGGTCAATGGATAGTCATCATCAATATTTCTTAATTGAGGAATGTATTGCATGTCTGATCGTTTGATTTTGGATTGGACGTGTTCATTTTTATTAAATTGTTTTAAAATAGTCTTTATTAATGTTGTCTTCCCAACACCATTTTCACCGGTAACGCAGGTTAAGGTCTTGGCGAAGATATCAAAAGACAAATCGTTAATTAATTTACGGTTCTTAACAGCTACGTCTAAATCGCGTACTGATAAGATTAAATTGGATTCTGTATTCATCATTAATCCTCACTGTCTCAATTATTTATATATCATTGTAGTCTGATTATGAAAACAATCAAACATCTGATATATATTAATTTTTGTTATATAATTGATTTTAACATACATAATACAATCGGGGTGATAATTTGGTTAATCGTTTTATAACTAGATTCAGGGAAACACCAAACAACAAGCTGATTTACCGCGGTGTCGTAACTTTTATCCTCTTAGTAATTTTAATAATCGAATTAGCCAGATTTTTATCATTACCTAAGGTTGATGCCGCTACTTTATATCTACGCGAACAACCCAATGACGAATCAAAAGTTGTCGAAACAATTCCACATGGTCGTCATTTGAGTATCATCAAGTCCAAAAATAATTGGTGGTACACCAAATATAACGGTCAAAAGGGTTGGGTGCCTTCATGGTTAGTCGGCGTCGATGATTACGACGTCAAAACCGGCGATAAGTTAGCCCAAAAAACAATCATTATTGATCCTGGTCACGGAGGTGGCGATTCAGGAACCCTTTCAGCCAACCAAAAATACATGGAAAAAACGTATACCTTACAAACAGCTAAAAAAGTGGCCGCCGAGTTAAGAAGACGCCATGTCAATGTCGTGATGACTCGTACCGTTGATACTTACGTGACATTGAAAAAACGAACAGATATGGCCAGTGATTACCACGCCGACCTCTTCGTTAGTTTCCATTTCAATTCCGATAACGGATACGGTAGAGCCAACGGTTACGGGATCTACAACTACCACAAGAATGCGGTCAAGGTGGCTGACCAAGTCGCAGACGGTTTAGACAACCTCCCCGTTTCAAATCGTGGGGTCTCATTTGGTGACTACTACGTTTTACGTGAAAACAAACGTCCGGCAATCTTATGTGAAATGGGCTTCATGGATAGCTCACACGATCTTCCATATATTCAAAGTTCTACTTACCAAGAACACGTCGCAAAAGATGTCGCAAAATCACTCGATAAGTACTTCAATTAGATGAAAAATTATACATCGCGTCTAAATTTAGACGCTTTTTTTGTGCTCAAAACGTTTATAAGACAACATTTATAACTTTTTTATATTTTTTAGTTATAATACATTTAGGCTATAAAATACATATTAAGTAACATCAACGGAGGAAAAATACTATCATGAAAAAATCTACTAAGTTACGACTTTCCTTTCTCATTTTGGTCGGTCTCTCATTAGGATTTTTAGCAGAAGTATTTTTAACCATTTTTGATAACTGGACATCAAGAATAATTAGCTCATCAACAATAGATGTTTTCTTTTCCATCTGCGGAATTGCTATTTGTGGTGTCGTTTTTCTTTTTTCTTATCTTGGTATCGTAAAAAGTGACGAAAAGTGGCCTATTATAGGCTACTTCACATCATTTGTCTTTTATGATGTCATGGTTATTTTGGGTGGAATGTTTGGTAAGTTCATTCTACAATTGTTTATCAATTAATGATTAAAAATGTTCTACTTTATTAATTTATTTCTATGATATTAAAATTTTATATAAGTTTAAACGGATTCCATAGTAAGATGTTTTTCCTACACTATAATTAGAATATTACTTAACTATTCTAGTTATGGGGGAAATATAGTGGATAATAAGACAAAAAATAGACTAATCAAATTAGCCAGTATTGGAATTGTCCTAGGGTTTACAGCGGAATTAGCACTAACAATTCTATATTCATGGCAAATTGATTTTATTAAATCTTCATATATATATTTTGGCCTTTCCATTATATTAATGGTTTCGATTGGCCTTCTAATCATATACATGTTCCTGAGAATAATTATGGTATATCCTTTAGGATCAAATTTTCGTTACTTGCTACATTTTGCAGTATACGATGTATCAATACTAATTGGTGGATCTCTGGGTAAGGTTATATTGACGCTAATTATCAATAACCTAAAATAATAATTTATAGGAGTATTTTTTAATGAAGAAGCAACATTTGTCTCAATTAGTCAATATGGCTTTAACTGGATTCGAAACTGGGGTCAGTTTATTAGTACTGGGTGATTTAACTCAATATATATTATTGGACCCCGAAGGAGCTAATCTGTTTGAAATCATATTTGGAGTAATTGCGATTATATTGTCATTAATCATTTTCTACGAATCCAACAAGAAATTTTATCCACTAACGGATTGGCAATATCAAAAAAACTTATTAGTATTTGAAGTTGCATTTTTCGTTGGTATATTTCTTGCTAAAACTATAATTGATTTAATTATTATATTAATATAAAAAAGAGATCCATTGAGGTCTCTTTTTTTATTCGATACCTTTTTTAACTTCCCTAAAGAATAGTAATAAAATGATTGCTACGTGAATAACAAAAGTAAGTGCAAATAACCAAACTAGTTTCTCATAGCTACCACCATTTTGAATAACGTTGGCTAGTTTAATAACATAATATCCTGGGAATATTTTTTGAATATCAGTAACGACATCAAAAAATTTGTTTTGAGCGAAGGTGTAAAAAGGCATTATTAATAGAGCAACCACACACATAAATGGGAAGCCTGCCACATCTAATAAATCGGTTTTAGCAACTACCCCAATCAAAAAACCGACAAAACTAAAGTAAATCCCCAATGACAATAAAATAATTATTAATAATAATGTAGATAGGTTAAAGGAAATTGCGCCAAAAATTCTCGCTTCCAATGTCAATATACATAGGATAAGTAAATTTAGTAGAATTTGTTGAATCATCGAATCCATTATCCATCTAAACGGGTTATAAGGAGTGGTCTTAATTGAAATCAAATAATATTCCTTCGAATTCCCTATCCTTTTCCCAAAGGTAACGATTGAATTACCAATTATGCCCATAAGCGCGCTGATAATAAACCATGTCATTGTTAAATTTTTTGCAAATGTGCCGATTCCTAAATCCATAAAAATAAACCAAATCGCAGGAAAAACGATTGTAAAAATTAAAAATCTTTTATTACGTAAAACTGTTTTTAAATTAATTGTATTAATCATGATTCAAACCTCCGTTATTAGTGCGGTACCATTGTTCAACAGTTTGATTATGACTATGAATCTTGTCAACAGACATGTCATTTTCAATTCTGCCGTCCTTTAGCAATAGGACTCTCGAAAAGAACTTATCAATTTGGTTGAAATCATGAGTCACCATTAGTATTGATCCGGTAACGTGTTCAAGATGGTTCCATAAAATATCAATGGTTTCCAAATCCATCCCTACTGTTGGTTCATCTAAAACTAGTAGCTTTGAAGGTGACATTAAACTTAATAGAAGAGATAGTCTGCGTTTTTGTCCACCTGATAATGACCCAACATAATGGTCCATTAATTCAGTAAAATTAAATTCTTTTACCATGGATTCGATGTGGTTATTATCTTTTACTTTGTTTAGTAATTGGGTTAGTTTAAGTAGTTCACTAACCTTCATATCATTAATCAACACGTCGTTTTGAGGCATTAGCTTTAAGCCTTTTTTCTGATTAAAACTAAATTTCACATCACCACTGTCAGCATTTTTAAGTCCCGCCATAATGCTAATCATTGTGGTCTTACCAGATCCGTTTAAACCTAATAGAGCAATCCTTTCATTATCATAAATGTCTAGACTCAAATCGTTTAGTACTTGGTTGTCATATGATTTATTTATATGACTAATTGAAACTAATTTATCTTTATCTGACATGTTACCCATAATTAAGTTATCTAGACTAGTGTTAAAAATTTCAGCAATACTAATTAACTTGTCGATGCTGGGTTCGGATTCGCCATTTTCCCATTTTGAAATTGACTGTCTAGTAACGAATAATTTATTAGCTAACCCAGCCTGTGATAATTGATTTTTTCGTCGTAAATCAATCAACTTTCTACTAAATATGTTTTTTTCCATTTAATCATTTCACTCCTTTTTTCGAATTACTTTTTATTATCACTAAAAAATTTTTTATGTATATAACATCCCGTCCAAAAGCGGATAATCCTCTTTGACAACCTCGCAACCTAAAGTTGCATCGTTGTCATATCAACATTTATTATACCTTTAATGTGAGTGGAAAATGGCTAAGTTTAATCATAAATAAAAAAGAGACCTCGGGGAGGTCTCTTTTTTTAATACAATTTGATAATCGCAACAGCGATTAACATCACGACTAAACCAATATATTTCATAATGCCAACCGGTTTTTTCAGTGAATTCAATAAGCCGTATTTGTCGACCATTACACTTCCGAATAAGTTACCCAGTAGGACTAAAACAACGGTGGTTCCGGCACCAATTTGTGGGCTTAAGAATGCGTTTGATAAAACAAAGATGGCACCCAAGACACCACCGAGCCAAATCCACCAAGGATTGCCCTTTCCAATCGCATCTTTGGCGTGAACGTAAGAACGATCAACTAGTCCGGTAATCACGAATAAGATGATGGTACCGACTAAAAATGAGATAAAGGCCGCATGGATTGGTGAGTGAAGTACTACTCCAAGATGGCCATTAACTGGCGCTTGAGAAGCTTGAAACATCCCCGCAACGATTCCTAGAATCTGCCAAGGCAATTGTTTAGCCTTATCGGCACCATTGCTTGCCTTCTTGTCTAGGACAACCATCAAGATACCAATGACTAGTAGGATGACTCCGATTAATCTGATAATGGTAAATGCATGTTGGTCTGCGTCAAATAAGGAGAAGTTATCGATAATCATCCCCATGATGATTTGACCGGTAATTGGCATAATCACCGTTTGCACCGCCCCTAGGTAAGGGAAAATTAAAACGTTAGTGGTTAACCCGATGACACCAAACAATCCGCCCAACCAAATCCATGCTGGTTGGCTTGTAAACAAGTGACTAGAAAAGAATAGTGATTTGCCACTCAATAAAGTGGCAAAAAGTAACGCGATGGTTCCAATCGTAAACGATAGCATTGAAGCTAGAAATGGTGATCCACCAGCTCGATTCTTCAAGTTTGTATTGACCGAGGTCTGAATGGGTAAGACCAATCCGGCTAATATACCGAGTCCGTATAACATTAAAATTCCCCCTTAGTTATGTACAATAAAACCTCCCGGCACGGGAGGTTTTTAGTTTATATATTATTATTACATGTAAAACCTAATTCGTCAGAATAAATGCTTATTCTTCAACTGCTAGACCTTTCAATGCAGGAATAGTCATCATAGTGATGAAACTGATTAGGTATAGTACTGATAGCATTGCCATGATTACTAGTAATGAATGGCTTTCCATCAATAAACCGATAATGGCTGGTGAGAATCCACCAATCGCACGTCCGAATCCCATGATGAAGTTGTTTGCAGTGGAACGAACTTCGGTTGGGTATAGACGACTGATGATGGCACCGTATCCACCGTACATACCGTTTGAGAAGAAACCAAGTACTGTTGATGCTAGTAGCAATGTGAAACCATTGAATGAGAATGTAATTCCGTATACCGCTACAGAAGCGACTAGTAGGAATAATCCAAAGGCCTTTCTAGGTCCAATCTTATCTAGGATGGTCCCGAATGTTAACATTCCGGCACTCATACCGATGATAGTAACGATTGTCCATAGTGATGAGCCGGCAACACTTAAACCAAGTTTCTTTTGCATGATTGAAGGTAACCAGTTAATTAGACCGTAGTATCCGGCGATTTGCACAATTACCATTACGATTAGCGCCATAGTTTGGTATGCCAATCTTGGTGTTGCGAATAATTTCTTTACAGAAACCTTAGGACGCTTGCCTGTTTCCATTGTATCAATGAAATCTTGGCTTTCGTTTAGGTTCTTTCTAATGATGAAGGCAAAGAAGATTGGAATAATTCCGATTAGGAAAAGTGAACGCCAACCGAATGCTGGAATCATGATTGCAGCTAATACGGCTGCCATCATTGATCCAACTTGACCACCGATTGTGGTGATTGACACAGACTTTCCTAATTGCTTTTTCTTGAATGATTCAGCCACCATGGCAACACCTGAACCATATTCACCCCCGGCACCTAGGCCGACACAAAAACGTAAAATAGCAAAAGTAATAAAATTCTGGGAGAACATAATTCCGGCAGTTGAGATGGCGAAAATGAAGATGGTGTAGGTCAAAATACGTACTCGACCAAAACGGTCAGCTAAAAGACCAAATAAAATACCACCCAACAACGATCCAAAAGTAGTAACTGTTGAAAGCATTCCAGCAGCTGCAGTACTAATGTGTAAACCGATAATGATTGAAGACATTGCAAATGAGATGAATGAGATATCCATGCTTTCAAGCATTTGTCCAATCGATGTCGATGCTAAAACCCATTTTTGAGCCTTAGTCGTTGAAGTGTGGTCTTGCGTGTTTTCCATTATTCAATTCCTCCAAAATGAACGCTCACTGTCGTTCCTTATTTTTTTGAAATATCCGTTTTTAGATATTTTATAAAACTATACTCTTTAATCTTTTCTAATGCAAGTTTCATTTTTTGGTTGCTTTATTCTGAGAAAAGCGTATATTGTAATCAACATATGATTTTAAATTAGTCCAGAGAGGCTAGTAAATCGACGAACGGAATAAATGGACCCTAATTTGTCGTATAGTCTCTGAGGCTATACGACTTTTTTGTTGGAGGGAAACGTATGAAACCAGTATTCATTGCACTAGATTTTGTCGATGCAGACACTGCCTTGAAATTTTTAGAACCGTTTAAAGACGTCAAACCATTGGCGGTAAAGGTCGGTATGGAACTATTCTACCGCGAAGGAGCAAGTATCATTAGAGCGCTTCGCGATCAAAATATCGACGTCTTTTTGGACCTAAAATTACACGATATTCCACACACCGTACAACAAGCTGCTAAACAAATCGGCCAATTGGATGTTCAATTCACCACCGTTCATTCATTAGGTGGAAGCGAAATGATTAAGGCTGCCAGACGTGGACTAGACGAAGGCGCTAACCAAGCAGGTGTCGACGCTCCACAATTACTTGCAGTGACGCAACTAACCTCAACATCAGAAGAACAACTCCATGATGAAGAATTAGTCCCCGTTTCAATGGCCGAATCGGTATCACACTTGGCTAAAATGGCCAGTCAAAGCGGTGCCGACGGTGTCATCTCCTCAGCACTAGAAAACGACTTAATTCATCAAGCGGTTTCTGATGAATTCAAGTGCATTAATCCCGGCATTCGCCTTCCCAGCAACAGTGTCGACGACCAAAAGAGAGTCGTGACACCAACAAAGGCTTTTGAATTAAACACTAGCGGAATCGTCGTGGGTAGAAGCATCACCCAATCAGACAATCCGGTGCAAACATATAAAGACATCTACAACGCAGTTAATGGAGGAATCAAATAATGAATACTAATCAATTAATCGCTTCAGACCTTTTAAAAATTAACGCAGTCACCCTATCACCCAAAGAACCATTTACATGGGCATCAGGTATCAAGGCGCCAATTTACACCGACAATAGAATCACCATTAGTTTCCCAAAAGTTCGTACCCACATCGCAGACGGTTTAGCCGAATTAATCCGCAACAAGTTTCCCGAAGCAAAAGTAATCGGTGGTGTCGCAACCGCCGGAATCCCCCATGCTGCCATCGTTGCCGACAAGATGGACCTTCCAATGATTTACGTGCGTTCAAAACCAAAGGATCACGGTCGTGGTAAACAAATGGAAGGAAGCATCGACGAAAACGCCCCAATCGTTTTAATTGATGACCTACTTTCTACCGGAAAGAGTGTTTTAAACGCCGCGCAAGCACTTAAGAACGAAGGCTACAACGTGATTGGTGTCGTGGCCATCTTCTCATACGAACTTCCTGACAGCACTAAGAACTTCAAGGACGCTGGTATCGAATTTGATACATTAACCAACTACTCCACAATCATCGAACAAGCCAAAGCAGAAAACAGTATTTCAGACGATGAATTAGTCGTGCTACGTAAGTGGCGTGACGATCCATGGAACTGGATGTAAACAAAAAATCCCACGAAATGTGGGATTTTTTAGTTTATAGAATTGGTGAGAATAAACGACTAAATACTTGTTTGAATTTCAACCAACGTGATTGTTTTTCAAAGTCCGCATAAGTCATTAATTTACTGCTTCTGATGTCGTTAACGTAGATTGAGTGTAATTGTTCAGCCAATCCTTCGTCGTAGATAAACGCGTTAATTTCGAAGTTTAATTTGAAACTTCTAAAGTCCATGTTGGCGGAACCAACTGACGCGATTTTACCATCGACTAAGACGGTCTTGGCGTGAATAAATCCATTTTCGTAGAAGTAAATTTTGACACCATATTTTGATAATTGTTTTGCATAGTATTGAGTTGCACGATATACGAATGGATGATCGGGCATGCATGGCACCATGATTCTAATATCAACACCTGACATAGCAGCAGTTCTGATGGCGTCTAAGGCACTATCGTCTGGAATCAAGTATGGTGATTGAATCCAGCAGTAGTTCTTGGCGTTTTGAATCATTTTGATGTAACCCAATTTGATTTGTTGTAAATCAGAGTTAGGACCACTGGATACCACTTGGATATTGGTAGAACCTTCTTGGTATACCTTAGGGAAGTAGAAGCCCTTAGTTTCTTCAACATCAATCTTGTGGTCCATGTCGGTAACATTCCAGTCCAAGATGAATTGGGCTTGTAGATGATGAACGGCTGAACCAGCGATTCTCAAGTGAGTATCACGCCAGTTACCAAACTTCTTCTTACGACCTAGGTATTGGTCACCGATGTTAAAACCACCGATGTATCCGTACTTACCGTCGATAACCACAATCTTTCTGTGATCTCTAAAGTTCAAACGGAAGTCCATTACGGCTGAGTGAGTGTGTAGGAATGGTTCTACAAATCCACCAGCTTCACGCAATGGATCGAAGAAATGATGTTTGTTTCCCATTGAACCCCAACTATCGTAGATAACGTGGACTTTAACGCCTTCCTTAGCCTTTTTGATTAACTCTTTTAAGACGCGATGACCGATTCTGTCATCATAGAAGGTATAAAATTCAATATTAATTGAACTTTTAGCGTTTTTAATGTCGGAAATAATGCAATCAAATAAGTGATTACCTTCGGTGAAGACCTTAACATGGTTTCTTCTAGATAAGTCAGTAACGTCTGAGGTTTTGAACAGTTTAACAAGTGTTCTGTATGAGTATGAGACCTCATCGGCTCTGATTTTTTCCGGATTGTTATGTATCTTGCCTTGTTCTTTTAGGATGTCATACATCAATTTATTGTCTTTGTATTGGAAACGGAATAAACGTTTTTTAGGTAGTTTTCTTCCAACGAATGCATAAATCAAAAATCCCAGCACAGGTAGGAATGAAAGCACTAATAACCATGCCCATGTTGCGGCAATATCACGTTCTTCTCTAAAGACTGTAATCAATGCCAAAATTTCATTAATTAGAACAATGGAATATAGGATGTTTAAAAGCATAATTATCCCTCCTTTAAGCTTAATATAGCATAATTATAGCACAATATATTTCGCTTTTAGCTCATCATGATATACTATAAGCATATAAATCTAAGGAGGTTAGACTATGACGTCGACAATCGAGCTTAGAAATACCCTAACTTTGGATTATGAAGTAGGGCCATTCATCTCACTAATTGTTTCATTTAACGAAATTAGTAACAAAAATGATTATTTAAATTTAATCGAAACTGTTAAAGAAGAATTCATTCAAAAACACGACGAAAATATCTGGCCAAGATACGAAAGAAAATTAAGAAGATTCAACTTTGATCGCGCAAAACATATCGGAAACGGTTCTGGTGTTGCACTATACGTTAGTTTTAAAGCCATCCATTCATTTGACTTAACCCAACCTGTTAAGACCCAAATCTCAATCGATGACACCATGAACGTGGCGCAATTAATCAAGGAAATCGAAAGCCAACTTCACTACCGCGTTTTAATCCTACGCGATAACGACTTTAAGCTACTAAGAGTTGATAACGGTCACTTTAGTATCTTAAACCTTGTGAACAAGCCAATTCCGGTCCTTGTAAACAACGATAAAAACAAATACTTCATGTTGGTTAAAGAATACCTAAGCGATTTATTTGATGACGATGACTACCTACAAACTGTGGTGGTTGCCAGCGAAGAAAACCGTAAGTTATTCAACGAATTAGATGACCAAAAGACATTTGCGAAAGACATCGTAAGCAAGGTTGATGTGGACGATCTTGGTCCCGACAAGATTTCTGAAATGATTGATGAATTGAACCAACAATTCTTTGACAAGTTAGCAAACGACAACAAAATTAAATACGAAAAAGCTAGTGATCACCGTTTAGTCGCAACCGATTTACGCGATATTATTTCAAACGCACTATCCGGTAAGATTGATACTTTATACATTAGCGAAGAAAGCTACAACAAGACTTTAAATGATTTAGCAATCACTACCATTGGTTTCGCAGGAAACGTTCTACTACTTCCAAAGAGCCAAATGCCAATGAACTTGGACTACGCTGCAATCACATTGAAGTTTTAATGCACTAAAAAAGACCTAGATTTCTAGGTCTTTTTTTATTTGGTTATTCTACATAACCATGTGAGAAGTCCCAACTACCAACTGGGTTAAATGTAACACCCTTAACGTTAGTCTTTAATGCAACTGGGTTAGATGTTTGGTAGAAAGGTACCGCACCTACTTCTTTGTTTACTAGCTTACCTGCTTTAACTAAATCATCCCATCTCTTAGCTGGGTTATTAGCGTCTACAGTGTTTGACTTGTTGATGTAGTTATCAAATTCAGCATTTTGCCACTTACTAAAGTTGATTGAACTATTTGATGTTCTGATGCTCAAGGCTGAGATTGGATCAGCATAACCTGGGTCCCATCCAGTTACTACTAGATCAAAGTTGCTGCTAAATAATCTTGAGATTCTTTGTTGGCGAGGAAGGTTAACGTTGCTTACTTTCAATCCAGGTAATTTTTGGAATTCGGCTTGTAAGTATTCAGTTGTTGCCTTAGCAACATCGGTATCGTCGTAGGTTAAGGTTAGGTTCAAAGACTTCTTACCGACTTCTTTTAGTCCTTCCTTCCATAGCTTCTTAGCTTTGTCTAAGTTGTAATCAGCAGTTCCTTTTACATATGCTGCCGCCGCATAATCCTTGCCCTTGTAGTTAGCTAGACCATCAGCAACAAATCCCTTGGTTGGGTTTGAGCCATCCCCTAATACATCTGTTACATAGTCTTTTCTATCGATTGCTAAAGATAGTGCTTCTCTTAGTTTTAAGTTCTTAAATTCAGGATCTTTTTGTTCATTTAATTCTAAATAGTTTGAATACATAGTTTTGTACGTATGTAATTCTTTAGAACCTTTGAAGTTCTTTACTTGTTGTTTTCCAGAAAGTGAAAGTTCGTCCAATGAACCAGTTTGATATTCATTTAGACCAGTTTGTTGGTCCTTAACAACCTTCATGTTTACCTTGTTCAAACGAACAGTTGAGGCATCGTAATAATTTTCGTTCTTAGCCAATGTCCAAGAATCGTTGGTTCCTGTCCAGCCAGTAACGGTAAATGGTCCGTTGTATACTTGTGTGCTGCTTGAAGTACCGTATTTTTTTCCGTACTTAACAGCGACCTTTTTATCTTGTGGGAAGAAGGCGGAACTAGGCAAAAGTTTCTTAAAGTATGTTTGTGGTGATGATAATTTAACCACGAAAGTGTATTTATTTGGTGCACTAACCCCTAGTTTGTCGGGACTTAGTTTACCGGTACTAACTTCTTTGTAGTTAAGTAAGTGATCCATTAGATATGAATCTTGAGAAGCGGTCTTTGGATCGACAGTTCTTTGGAAACCATAAACGAAGTCGGCGGCAGTAACAGGGTCACCATTGCTCCATTTTGATTTTCTTAAATCAAATGTATATGTCTTTCCATCTTTTGATACCTTCATGCTCTTAGCCACACCATATTCATATTTGTTGGCTGATGGACTAAAGAAGAGACCTCTATCGACATTATTTAATGTTGTAGAACTAGTGATATCAACACATTTTGATGGATCCAAAGTGATTAGATTCGCGTTTTGCATCCAGTTTAATGATTGATTCTTCGCACCCTTTGATTGGGCTGATGAATTACCACATGCTGCAAGTGATAATGTGACTGTTGCTAAAAATGGTAGTAGTAATAATTTTGATTTTTTCATATTAGATTCCCCCTAGTACACCTTTTGGCCAAGTTTATATACAGATTTATCTGCTTGTTGAACGGCTTTAACGTCTGCCAATGGATCGTTTTCTAGAACTAAGAAATCGGCATACTTGCCGGCTTCCAATGTTCCATAATCATCCAAGTGCATTAGTTCCGCTGAATGTCTTGAAGTAGATAATGCTTCAAAATTAGTGAAGCCTTCTTTTTCGACCATCAATTGAAATTCAACCGGTGTCTTAGAAAAATCGTTGTAAGGTGTACCAGCGTCTGTCCCTAAGGTAACCTTTACACCACTTTCCTTAGCGTGGCGAACGTTTTTGTAGATGTCGTTTAAGGCATTCAAAAGTTTGTTTAGTTCCCACTTTGGAAGTGTGTCTTTACCGTATTCGGCGATGCACCATGCGGAAACTAGGGTAGGTGTTAGGTAGGTATTATGTTCTTTCATCAATGCGATTTCTTCATCGTTAACATAAAAACCATGTTCCACTGAATCAACTCCCGCTTTGATGGCGTTCATGATTCCGGGATTACCTTCGGCATGAGCTGCAACTACGGCGTGCTTGTTGTGGCTTTCGTATACGGCAACCTTTAGTTCTTCTAAGGTTAATTGGGCTTCGTCCATGTAGTCACCAGGTGACATTACACCACCGGTAGCCATGACCTTGGTACATTGGGCACCATTTTTAAAATTATTTCTAACCGCTTTTCTCATTTCGTCTGGAGAATCGACGGTCACTCCACTATGAGGTGCATCCCCGTGTCCACCAGTCATAGTCAAAGCTCGACCAGATGCCATCATTTCAGGCACCTTAGTCAATTTATTTGTTCTTTGTAGTTTAGCTAATGTTGCATCTAAACCATAAAGGCTACCGCATTCTCTTACATATGTAACCCCTGATTTAAGTAAAGCTCTTAGACTGTCAACCGCGCGCACTGTTGCGGTAGTTTGATCAGCGTCAGGATTTCCATCGGCTGTATCTGAGTCTAAAGTGATGTGGGTGTGACAATTTACCAATCCTGGCATTACGAATTGACCTTTTAGATCAACTTGTTTGTCACTGTCTCGTTTTGTCGCGTCTTCACCGAATGCTAAAAACTTTCCGGTGTCTTCATCAACTAACATTGATGTGTCTTTGTATGTCTTATCTTCAAATCCGTTAAATAAATTGAAGTTTGTATATAGAGTTTTACTCATGATTAAATCCTCCTAAAGTTAACACCTCAAGGGATAAATCATAGATAGCAACTGCAGTTTTCTTAAAACTATGTATGTTTACCGCCTGATATTGGCGTTATTGTAAAAATTTAAACTAGTTACGATTCGCATTTAAAATGCCACTAATGTCTGATTTCATTTCCATCACCTCCTTAAATTGAGCAAATAAAAAAGCGCCCCAATTTCGCATACACGAAATAAAGGGCGCTTGCGCGCGGTACCACCTTTTTGTTATACCGATTCAAAATTAATTTTATAAAGATAAACGATATATCTCAAACAAACCCGTTGATTTGCAGATTCTGTAATGGGAATTCCCAGCCGAGACTACTTTATTTGCCTGGCAGCTCATAGATGATTTTCATTTCAAACATTGTTAATCCCTTTCACCAAACGGAATCTCTCTAAAAACGTGGTCCGAAATTACTCTTTCTATTCTTCGCTTTTGTATTTATCTTTAATCGTATTCTAATCCTTTTATAATAATTGTCAAACTAAAAGTCTAATTTTTCGTAAATATTTCTATATTTTTGCAATTAGTATCCCTTATGTGAGATACTATCATAGGTGTTACATGAAATTTTTTCTGTAACCCCCATTTAATGACATTATAAATGAAAAAACTACACACGTTTTTAGATGTTTGTACTAGAATAATCTAAACGCATTATCTGAATTAGGAGAGGATTTTTTAACAATGTCAGACATACAACTAAGACCTATTATTAACGAATGGGCAAAAGACTTTAGCGATGAAATCGTTGATTTACATTACGTTAAAGAACAATTATCAGATGCACAATTTGATAACTTTATGAAACAAGTTAAGGCATTAGATTTATTAACTAATACCGAAGCTTACAAAATTATTTACGATGCAGCTAAGAACGATTTGGAACTAAACCACATCGATGATTTAGCAAACCGTACCAATCAACTACAACGTTTGATTGAAATCACTGGTGAATACAGCGATCAACCAAAATATGTTTTATTCGCAAACATGTTCGAAAACGCTGGTGTATCAACTGATGATACTTTCGCCCGTCTAACATATGCAGAACTTGCATTACAAGATTTTGAATAAGAAAACAAATAAGAGCGCCTAATATAGGCGCTCTTTTTATTTTTCAATCCATGGATTGTATGCTCCACCACTGATACAGGCAAAGAAAATGCCCTTATCATCACTGGATAATTCATTAACAACATCATGAATCTTTTGAGTATCAATTGCGGCAATATGGTAGTAATTACCGTCTTTTTGAATGTCATATTCTGGTAGTTTTGATTCTAAATCTGCACTGGTTCTAACGACATAATTCTTTTGCTTGGTAGTGTTATCCAAAGAAAATTCTTCGTTAAAATCACGTTTTAAGTGCACATTGTTGGCCTTTAAGTCTAAGATATCTTGCACTAACGCGTGGGCAGTTGGAAATTCACCCGCACCTTGACCATTAAAGGTTAGCTTACCGATGGTAGTTCCACGTAACCCGACGAAATTGTAGTTATCATGGATTCCGGCTTCGATTTGTCCGGGGGTATATAAAGTTGGTTCAACCACAAAGTTAAAACTGTTGTTTTTCTTGAAACTACGACCTAGTAATTTCACGATTAAATTGTGTTTTTTAAAGTACTTAATATCCTCATCGGTAATATTTCTAATCCCGAATTTTAATAGGTGGTCACCTGGTTTCACAAAGGTGTTATAGGCAATGTCCACACTAATACATAATTTATTTTCGATGTCGTATCCATCGATATCTGCACTCGGATCGGCTTCTGCGTATCCTAAGTCTTGAGCATCTTTTAGGACTTTATCGAAACTTTGACCAGTCTTTGTCATAGTATCCAAAATGTAGTTACTAGTTCCGTTTAGGATTCCGTGAATCGAATCAATTTGGTCGATGCGAAGTGCTCTTTCCAAATTAATAATCCAAGGAATTCCACCACCAACGGCTGATTCAAAGTAGAACTTTACACCATTTTCTTCAGCGATTTCATCAAATTCCTTCAAGTTTCTCGCTACGACCGCTTTGTTAGCTGTCACAACGTTCTTGCCATGTTTTAACGCATCGATGATCATTGTCTTAGCTGGTTCTAGTCCACCTAGTACTTCCACGACTACATCGACTTCTTCATCATTTAAAATCGTTGAGTAATCATCCACAAATAATTCGTTTTGATCAACTTTTTCTGGACGAACAAATACATATTTGACTGATAAATCTTTTTCAAATGGATGCAAAGCGCTGTCTTGAATAATCTTTAAGACTCCACTTCCGACGGTACCGTGACCTAAGATTGCAATTTTCATAGTGCAAGCCTCCTTTTTTTGCTTTGGCTTTATTATATCTTATTTCGCAGATTCTACCGCGGTTAATTTTTTCGCCTTAGCAAAAGCTTGCTCTAAATCAGCAATCAAGTCCTCTGGATCTTCTAGTCCAACTGATAAACGAACTAGTTGCGGAGTGATACCAACCTTGTTTCTTTCTTCAACCGGTAATTCGGCATGAGTCATGTAGTATGGAAGTTCGATTAAACTTTCAACGGATCCTAAACTTACGGCTAACCAGATTAATTCTGGACTGTTCACAAATACTTTAGGATCAACGTTGTCATTTAGCTCAAAAGTAATAACGCCACCGTATCCATTTAGTTCGGTTCTAGCAATTTCGTCGGTCTCATTGCCAGCACGACCAGGATAATAAATGTGTTTAATTTCATCAGTCTTAGAATCTAAATATTCCAGTACTTTTTGGGCATTTTGAATATGCCTATCCAGACGGACAGATAATGTCTTAATTCCGCGAATTACTAACATACAGTCCTCTGGTGCTAAGATGCCACCAACTGCGTTTTGACAAAAATATAATTTATCGGCTACTTCATCGTTATTAGTAACAACGAGGCCGGCAATCACGTCGGAGTGACCACCCAGATATTTAGTAGCTGAATGGATGACAATGTCTGCACCCAAATTCAATGCTTGTTGTAAATATGGGGTTAAAAATGTGTTATCAACGATTGTGAAAATGCCATGTTTGTGGGCAATTTCCGCGATATGTTTAACACTGGTAACCTTCATGAATGGATTGTCGATGGTTTCGAAGTAAATCGCCTTGGTATTAGGCTTAATCGCACTTTCGACGTCGGATAAATCCTGTGTATCCACTTGGGTAAATTCGATATCCAAATTTTTCAAATAGTCGTTAATCAAACGGAAAGTTCCACCGTAGATATTCTTACTAACGACGATGTGATTACCCGGTTTAAATAAAGTGAAAACCGCATGAATGGCGGCACTTCCGGATGCATAAGCAAAGCCATGTTTAGCATCTTCCAAGCATGCAATTTGATCTTCTAAGTACTCTCTTGTGGGGTTCAAAGAACGTGAATAGTCATATTTGTTTTCCCCATCGATATCTTTAAAGGCATATGTAGTGGATTGGTATAATGGAACATTCACTGCGCCCGTACAGTTATCGTGAAGATTGTTTAGCCCTTTTCCGTAGACTAATTTAGTGTTAAATCCTGTCATAATCAATCATCCTTTCTAAATTTAAGAAATAAAAAAGTCCCGCAGTCTCAAAAAGACTACGGGACGTCGGCACGTGTTACCACCCTGATTTCAAGTAGACATCACTGGCTACTTCTCAACAAGTACGTTAGTCATAGAGGTCAGATGATTAAGATACTCTGACGCGGTAACGGGCGCACCCGAATTAGACTTACCAAAGATCGCCTAATTACTGTAATCAAAGACCATTTTCAGATTCTCCACCACACCGAATTTCACCATCCATCGGCTCTCTTATTGAGGCTTATAAATCTTACTCATCTCTGCAAAGTTTTTTGGTTGTTTTGATTGTCTCGAAGTTTACTCGTTAAAATTTGTTTGTCAAACCAGATATTTTAATTTTTGGTACACAAAAACGGTCTAAAAGATAGTATATAAACTTTTTGAAAAATATTTTTATTAATCTTTTTCTAATAAAATTTTAATTTAACTGTTGACATTAGAAAAAACTAGGTCTATCATTCAAAACAACTTAAATAATTCAGACGTTGAAGAGAAGAGTAACTCAAAACGATCGATTCAAAGTGAGCATCGGATAGTGAAAAGGTGCAATTGATTGTGAGTCACAGATGAGCTCTGAGTCATGATCGATAGTGCAAGCTAGAAATCCGGTAGGAACCGATACCTTCCCAGACATGTTAGTGTCGTTGAGGCTTTATTAGTGATAATAGAGCGAAGTTGGGTGGTACCGCGGAAGTTTTCGTCCCATGTATTTAGTTATACATGGAGCGAGAGCTTTTTTTGTTACCAAAATTTAGGAGGAATGTTTTATGAGTACAGATAAATTTGAAACTTTACAGATTCACGCAGGTCAACACATTGATGAGACAGGTGCCAGTGCCGTACCGATTTATCAAACCAGTTCATATATCTTTAAAGATGCAGCTCAAGCTGCTGGTCGTTTTGCCTTAACCGATCCAGGTAACATCTACACTCGTTTAACCAATCCAACCACCGACGTTTTCGAAAAACGTGTGGCTGCACTGGAAAATGGAACTAGTGCCGTTGCTTTAGCATCTGGTGCCGCAGCAATTCACGCCGCCATCACCAACATTGCTGGCCAAGGTGACGAAATCGTTTCAGCCGGAACATTATACGGTGGAACATACAACCTATTTAACGCCACATTACCTAAGTTAGGAATTACCACTCACTTCGTTGATTCTGATAATCCAGAAAACTTCGAAAAAGAAATTAACGACCATACCAAGGCGTTATACCTAGAAACAATTGGTAACCCGGATATCAACCTAAGTGATATCGAAGCAATCGCAGACATCGCTCATAAACATGACCTGTTATTGATTGTCGATAACACATTCGCATCCCCTTACCTATACCGTCCACTAGATCACGGTGCCGACGTTGTCGTTGAATCCGCAACTAAGTTCATCGGTGGTCACGGTACCACAATGGGTGGCATTATCGTTGAAAATGGTAAGTTCGACTATCGTACAAGCGGTCGCTATCCTGGTTTCACAACCCCAGATACCCACTACAACGGATTAGTATTTGCCGACTTGAAACCAGGTGCATTCACCACCAAGGTGAGAGCCGAAATCCTTCGTGATACCGGTGGTGCAATTAGTCCATTCAACTCATTCTTATTAATTCAAAGTCTAGAAACATTGTCACTTAGAGTATCAAGACACGTTGAAAACACCCGTAAGGTCATCGATTTCTTATCTAACAACGATAAGGTCGCTTGGATTAAGTACCCTGAACTACCATCCAGCAAGTACTACGAACAAGCCAAGAAGAGTTTTCCTAAGGGTGTCGGATCAATCTTCACAATCGGGCTAACCGGTGGTGAAGAAGCTGGTAAGAAGTTAATTGAAAACTTAAACCTATTCTCACTACTAGCCAACGTTGGTGACGCAAAATCACTAATCATTCACCCCGCTTCAACCACTCACGCTCAACTAAACGAAGAAGAATTAAAAGAAGCTGGAATTACACCTGACTTAATCAGAATTTCAATTGGAATTGAAAACGCTGACGACATTATTGACGATTTGAAACAAGCTTTCGCGAAAATTTAAAGGAGGTAAGTCCTATGGGTTGTATCAACATCCTATCTGGCTATTCACAAAATAGTCATCAAAAAATTGATGATGCCCTAAGTATTTTGGTGCTAAACCTAATGCCCAATCGGCTTGAGACTGAACACCAAATTATCGATTTGCTTCAACAAACCGACCTAAACATCAATTTAAACTTCTGTCGCATGGCCAGTCACCACATCAAACACTTCGATCCAGAAATCATCGAAAAATACGTAACAACCAAAGATGTTTTCAACCATCACTTTGATGCATTAATCGTTACCGGCGCCCCACTAGACAGAAAGCACTTTAATGAGGTCGATTACTGGAATGAATTCGTTGATTTTATCAACTGGCGTAAGACCCACGTCGACACCTGCCTATTCAGTTGCTGGGCCGCCTGGGCTGCCGGAACCATCGATGGCATTTTAACCGGGCAACAGTTGGACCAAAAGATTTACGGGGTCTATACAACCAATGGCATTACAATGCCTCAATCACGTTACTTCACGATTCCGAAAAATAACGTTAAGGCAACCGTGTTAGCCGGAAACGACACCATCGGCGCCACCTTAATTTTCGATTCAAACACTAATTCATACTACGTCACTGGTCATCTTGAATACGGGACGAAAACTTTAGCTGATGAGTATTTCCGCGATGTCAAAAAGGGTTTGGATACTAAAAAACCAAGTAACTACTTTGATAATCAGAATCATCCCATCAACTCCTGGCATACGGATGCCACCACCTTTTACATCAATTGGTTAAACCAATTTACATCATCTAAATAAGTAGATATTGAGCAGATAAGTAGGTTTTTAAACGTTCACAGAGAGCTTTGATTACGATGAGACAAAGCACGCAAGGAAACTGAAAATGGTCTAGGAATTATCTATCACCGTGAGTCTTTGACAAACGATGTTCGGGTACGCCCGTTATCGCGTAGAAGTATTTCTTAGGAAGTACTTATTGAGTGTAATGCAGCGATGTATTACAAAATCAGGGTGGTAACACGAAGATTTCGTCCCGTAGTCTACATAGACTGCGGGATTTTTTTATTCACCCGCTAAATAAATTTTTATTTACCTGAGGAGGTAACATTATGAGTACAAGCATTATTGGATTCCCACGAATTGGAGAAAACCGCGAATTAAAACGCGCTACAGAAAAATATTGGAAGAAAGAAATCGATCAAGAAGAACTACTAAAGATTTCCGATGAACTAAAAGAAAAGAATTGGCAAATTCAAGAAGATGCCAAGTTAGGCCTAATCAGTGCCGGTGACTTCTCATTCTTTGATAATGTCTTAGACGCCGCTACCCTATTGAACATCACTCCTAAACGTTATGCCGATTTAGGATTGAACCAATTAGACGAATACTTCGCCCAAGCCCGTGGTTACCAAGACGATAACCATTCCGTTAAGGCTCTACCAATGAAGAAATGGTACAACACCAACTACCACTACATTGTCCCAGAAATCGACGATGATACAGAAATTAAACTAGTGGAAACTAGATTCTTCGACGATGTAAAAAAGGCAGCTGCCAAACACAGTAACGTAAAGGCTTCATTAATCGGTCCATTCACCATCCTAAAGCTAAGCCGCTACGTTGGTAAAAAATCAGCCGAAGACTTTATCGAACCAATCGTTGAAGCATACAAGGAAATCTTCTCTCGCCTAAATGCCATCGACATAAAATGGCTACAAATCGATGAACCATCACTAGTTTTTGATCTAAGTGCTGACGACAAGAAGCTATTCGATGACCTATACACTCGCATCCTAGCTATTCCTCATGAGTTCAAGATTAATCTTCAAACATACTTCGGTGATGTTCGTGATATCTATGAAGATTTAGTTAAATTACCATTCGACGGTATTGGTTTAGACTTCCTAGAAGGTAAACAAACCGCTGATTTAATCGCTAAACACGGTTTTGACGACAACAAAGTATTATTCGCTGGGGTCGTTAATGGTAAAAACATCTGGCGTAACGAATACAAGAAGACCATTGAATTACTAAAGAGCCTACCGGTTAAAAACATCGTAATTTCAACTTCTTGTTCACTACTACATGTTCCATACACCGTTGATAACGAAACCGATCTAGACCCTGAACTAAAACAACACTTAGCCTTCGCATACCAAAAGCTAGACGAATTACACGACCTAGACGAAATCTTCTTCAATGGCAACACTGAACTATTGGATGCAAACAAAGCATTATTCAAGAACGTTAACCATCCAAAGGATCCAGCCGTGACAAAACGTATCGCTGACTTATCTGATGATGATTACACCAGATTACCAAGTCGTGCTGAACGTGAAACCATCCAAAAAGAAGAATTCCACTTACCAGATTTACCAACTACTACCATCGGTTCATTCCCACAAACCAAGGATGTTAGAAAGAACCGTTCACTATACAAGCATCATGAAATCGATAAGGATCAATACGATCAATTCAACAAGGACAAGATTAAGCGCATCATCGAATGGCAAGAAGAAGCCGGTTTTGACGTCTTAGTCCACGGTGAATATGAACGAAACGACATGGTGGAATACTTCGGTGAAAACCTAGAAGGTTTTGCATTTACCAAAAAGGCTTGGGTTCAATCATACGGTACCCGTGCCGTTAAACCACCAATCATCTGGGGTGACGTTAGTCGTAGAAACCCAATCACAGTTGCTGCTTCTACATATGCCCAAAGCTTAACCGACAAACCGGTTAAGGGAATGCTTACAGGTCCCGTTACTATCTTCAACTGGTCATTCCCACGTGAAGATATCCCTGCAAAGGAATCAGTAACCCAAATTGCCTTAGCAATCCAAGATGAAGTATTAGATCTTGAAAAACACGGCATCAAGATTATTCAAATCGATGAAGCCGCCCTACGTGAAAAGCTTCCACTACGTAAGAGTGACTGGTACAAGGAATACCTAGACTGGGCAATTCCAGCATTCAAATTGGTTCACAGTAAAGTCCAACCAACTACTCAAATCCACACTCATATGTGCTACAGCGAATTTAACGACATCATCAAAGCCATCGATAACATGGATGCCGATGTTATTTCATTCGAAGCATCACGTTCTGATTTATCAATCATCGATAAATTAAAAGCAAATAACTTTGAAACAGAAGTCGGCCCTGGAGTTTACGATATTCACTCTCCACGTGTCCCTAGTCAATCTGAAATCTACAACGTTATCAGTGACATCCTAGCTAAACTTCACGAAAGCAAGGTTTGGATCAACCCGGACTGTGGTCTAAAGACCCGTGGTGAATCAGAATCATTCGCTAGTCTAAAGAACTTCATCGCCGCTGTTCAACAAAAACGCGGAGAGTTGGGATAACATGAGTTTAAAAGATACATTCAAGAACAAAACGGTGTTCTCACTTGAGGTGTACCCACCCAAGACACCGGAAGGAACCAAAAAATTAGTGAACGCCCTTACCGGGATTAAACGAATCAAACCAGATTTCATTTCCATTACCTTAGGTGCCGGTGGATCACAAAATAACAATGCTTTGGAGCTATCCAGCATGATTCAAAACGATTTGAACATTCCTGCCATGGCCCACATTCCAGGAATCTATCGTTCCAAAAAAGACGTTGCCGATTTCTTAAAACAATTAAAGCAACACAACATTAATAACGTATTAGCCCTTCGTGGTGACATTAACCCGGACGAAACGCCGGTCGGTGACTTTAATCACGCTTCTGAATTGGCAGAATTTATCAAACAACAAGGTGATTTTGATATCACCGGTGCCTGCTACCCCCAAAAGCATCCCGAATCAGTCGATTTAGTGGATGATACCCTTCATTTAAAAGAAAAAGTAGACAACGGTGTCGGTCATTTAATCACCCAAATGGTCTTTGATAATCAAGCGTTCTACGACTTTCGTCAACGTTTGCAACTGGCCGGAATCAACGTGCCAGTCGAAGTCGGCATCATGCCCTGTACTAACTGCAATCAGATTAAACACATTACAGAATTGTCGGGACTAGAAATGCCGAAAAAATTCGTCGACATCATGAATAAATACGCCAACAACAAAGAAGCAATGCGTGATGCCGGAATCGCCTATGCGGTCGATCAAATCGTTGATTTGGTCGCCAACGGCGTCGATGGCATTCACCTATACACCATGAATAACACCTACGTCGCTAAAAAGATTTGGGAAGCAACCCATTCCTTATTTGAAGCAACCAGCTATCAACTCCAACATCCATCCCTATCTGGCAGCGACAATCAATAAAAAAAGAGAGTGAACATACTTGTTCACTCTCTTTTTAGATACGTAGAATCTGCGATAATAATATTTAAATAAAATGAATGAAAGGACGACCGCCAGCGACGATTAATCCAATCACAATCACTAGTGCGAAAACTAAGATTAGGCTCATTACCAATCCAACAGTTAACGACTTTTTAGTCTTTTGAGCATAGGCCATTTCAATCAAGCCAATTAAGAAAATGGCTGATAAAACCTTCAAAATCGTGAACATGGCATCGCGTTCAAAGGCTTTACTAAATAGTACAATTCCCGTTACGATGAAGACTAGATAAGATACTCTAGTAGCCATCATGTAAGGCTTAAAGTTATTCTTTTTGCATAGCGCGGTAATCACCAAAGCGATTAGTAGTACCGCAAAAATTAAGTGAATCCATAAAAACATGGTTTCATATTCCCCCGTTTATTTTTCTTTGTGTTCGTAATCTTGATCAATTTCAGATTCATCAACAAACAAAGTTCCGTCAGGGTTGCGTAGTGGTGTTAATGTACTGCCGTATCCACCATATTCAACACCGGTTCTTTGATCGATGTATATGGATACTCCTGTAAATGATTCTTCTACTAGTTTAAAACGTTTAGACAATTGATTTCCTCCTCGGATTAATTCAAAATGTGTCATGTTTAGCTTTATTGTACAAAATAAAATGAGAATAATCAAAAAGACCAACATTTATGTTGGTCTTTTTACGTATTTATAAACAGATTAAATCATTTTACTTAAAAAACGTTGGGCGTTAGGGGTTTTAGGATTTGAGAAGAAATCTTTTGGAGCTTGTTTTTCTTGAATCTTTCCTTCATCCATAAACCAAATTTCGTCTGAAACATTCTTAGCGAATTCCATTTCATGAGTAACGATAATCATGGTCATGTCCTTCTTAGCTAAGTCTTGCATCACACTTAGTACTTCACCGACTTTTTCAGGGTCCAATGCTGAGGTTGGTTCATCGAATAGAATTACTTCAGGATCCATGGCTAGCGCACGTACGATTGCGATACGTTGTGCTTGTCCACCTGATAGACTGTCTGGATAAACGTTTGCCTTGTCATCTAGGCCAACGGTCTTAAGTAATTCATGCGCCTTAGCTTCAGCGTCTTCCTTACTCATGCCCTTAACCTTGATGGGTGCTAGTGTGATGTTATCGATAACTGTCTTGTTTTCAAACAAGTTAAAGCTTTGGAACACCATTCCGATGTGGGTTCTTAATTGAATTAGTTCCTTTTCAGAACTACTTACTAGGTCTTTACCATCCAATAGAATCTTTCCAGAAGTTGGTTCACCTAGCATGTTAATGCAACGAAGGAAAGTACTCTTACCGGCACCAGAAGGTCCTAAAAGTGAGATTACTTCACCCTTGTGCACTTCAGCATTGATGTCAGAAAAGATGGTATTATTTTTGAATTTTTTGGTTAAATTTTCAATTTTAATCATTGGTTCCATGGCTAATCTTCCCTTCTAAGTGTTTCATGATTCTAGAAATTGTAAATGTAATTACGAAGTAAATGACCATAATGACAGCGATTGGTGCGACACCTAAGTAGGTATCAGCTTGGACAGCTCTCATTTGATACATTAGTTCTCCAACCCCAATTACGGATGCTAGTGAACTATCCTTGATCAAAGTTACTAGTTCGTTACCAAGTGCAGGCCAGATGTTCTTGAAGGCTTGTGGTAACACGATGTATTGCATTGATTGTTTCTTGGATAGACCAAGTGATAATGCGGCTTCGCTTTGACCATCAGAGATAGAATTAATTCCCCCTCTAATGATTTCGGCGACGTAGGCTCCAGAGTTAATGGAAATCGCGATGATTCCTGAAGTTAAGGCTGGAACGTTAACGATGGTACCTAGACCAAAGTAGATGAACATAATTTGAACTAATTGAGGTGTTCCACGAATGAATTCGATGTAGCAAACGGCGATTGAGTGTAATAGCCAGTTGTGACTTAATCTCATTAGCGCAAAGATAATTCCTAAGATGATACCGAAGAATACTGATACCACTGAGATGATCATTGTGTATTCGATACCTGAGATAAAGAAGTTCTTGTATTGCCACATTGTTTCAAATTGTGATTGTGACTTGTTGTTAGTGATGTGTTTTGCGGCTTCTGGAACGAATTTCTTGGTGTATAGGTTATCTTTGTTAACCTTATCAATTGTCTTGTTAGCGGCGTTTTCTAGACTAGTAGCACCCTTGAAGAAGGCAATCTTGTTTTGACTTTCTTGACCAGGCATCTTAGCATCAATAATCTTTAGACCTGGGTTGTGGGCTGCGTAGGCTTGAGCTACGGCAGTGTCTAGCGGAATGGCTTGAATTTTTCCTGACTTCAAAGCAAGGATTAAATCGTTGATGTTTTCCATTCCCTTTAAGTTAATGTTCTTGATACCCTTCTTCACAGCGTCGTATTGTACTGATCCGATTTGAGCACCGATGGTCTTACCTTGAAGATCCTTGTATGACTTGATTTTCTTGTCGTCAGCACTGTTTAATACCAGACTCAATCCTGATGAGTAGTAAGTCTTACTGAAGTCGACACTTTTGGCTCTTTCAGGGGTTTCGTTCATCCCTGCAATAACCATATCAACCTTTTTGGTTTGAAGCGCAACTAGTAGTGAATCAAATCCCATTGATTTAACCTTTAGTTTTACTCCTAAGTCCTTGGCGATGGCCTTACCTAATTCGATATCGGCACCGTAGACCTTTGAACCACCGTTATCTTTTCCAATAAATTCGTATGGAGGATAATCTGGGGCGGTTCCCATTACAATGTAACCTTTTTGCTTAATTTGTTGTAGTGAGTTATCGGAAGCTGATGCTTGAACACTTGGAACAGTGAATGCTGTCACGAATAGTGTTGCAATCATTAGCAACATAGTAATTAACACGGAATGTTTCATTTTATTCTTCATGATTCATTTCTCCCTTTAGTTTTTCTTTCGCTTTTTCAATCTGTTTATGGACTTCATTAAAACCGGTTGACCCATAACTCTTTCTTCTTTGAATTGCGACGTGTGGTTTCAAATCTTCGTAGATGTCTTCTTCAAACAAGTCTGAATAGTTATGTAGTTGTTCTAATGATAGATCCTGTAAGTAGCAATTTTCGTTTATGCATTTGGCGACTAATTCACCTGCGATACGGTGAGCTTGTCTAAATGGTAATCCTTTGGCTGATAGGTAATCAGCTAATTCAGTTGCGTTTGAAAAGTCCTTTTCGACCGCTTGTAACATCAATTCCTTATTGACCTGCATTGTCGCAATCATTTCGGTCATTAATTGTAGGATCGGTTCGATGTTTTCGACTGTATCAAACACGCCAGCTTTGTCTTCTTGGAGATCCTTGTTGTATGCCAGTGGCAATGATTTCATCGTTGCTAGTAAGGCGTTTAGGTGACCGTATACCACTCCGGTTTTACCCCTAATTAGTTCACACATGTCGGGGTTCTTTTTTTGTGGCATGATTGAACTTCCAGTACTGAATGCGTCTGATAGTTCGACGTACTTGAATTCGTAGCTAGACCATAAGCAAATTTCTTCGCATAGTCTTGATAAGTGCATCATTAGAATAGAAGCATTGCTTAGAAATTCAATCGCAAAGTCCCTATCTGATACGGCATCGATGGAGTTGTTGTAAGGTGCATCTAAACCTAACTCATTAGCGGTGAAATGAGGATCGATTGGGAAAGTTGTTCCCGCAAGAGCGGCAGCACCAATTGGTGACATGTTGGTATGCTTTTGGTTGAATTCGAACCTGTCATAATCACGGTCTAACATTTCGTAGTAGGCCATTAGGTAATGGGCAAATGAGATTGGTTGAGCGTGTTGTAAATGAGTGTAGCCCGGCATGATGGTTTCTAAATTTTCGTCGGCTAGGTTAACCAATTCACTTTGAAAACTCCTAATTAGTGCCATGATTTGTGGTAGACGTTTCTTTAGATATAAATGAAAATCTAGTGCCACTTGATCGTTTCTTGAGCGAGCGGTGTGAAGCTTTCCAGCGACAGCACCGATTTTTTCGGTTAGCACTGTTTCGACGTTCATATGAATGTCTTCGTTTTGGTAACTAAAATGAAGTTTTCCTTCATTGAATTCTTCTTTAATCTCTTTTAAACCATTCACGATTTGGTCTTTTTCGGCCTCTGTGATGATACCAACGTGGCTTAACATGGTGGCATGAGCGATTGATCCCTCGATGTCTTCGTTTGCCATCTTGATATCAACATTGATTGAGGCGCCGAGCCTCAAGAATAAGTCATTGGCGTCGCCGTTAAAACGACCGCCCCATAGTTTCTCACTCATCAGATTCACCTTCTAACTTGTTTTCAACTAGTACCTTTTCCTTTGTTTGTGTCTTCATAACGTCTTTCATGAAGTTCTTTTGTAGGTTCTTTTGTTTTACTTGTGATGCGACTTGAGTAGGTAGTCCCCATAGTTTAATGAAACCAACCGAAGCATTTTGATCGAATGAATCGGCTGCAGTGTAAGTAGCTAGGTCTTCATCGTATAGTGATTCTTCTGACTTAGAAGCGACTACGTAAACGTTACCCTTGAATAGCTTAACCTTAACTGTTCCACTCACTGTGTCTTGTGATGATTGGATAAATGCCTTTAATGACTTCATTAATGGTGAGAACCATAAACCGTTGTAAGTAAGGTTAGCGATTTGTTGTTCAATCATTGGCTTGAAGTGAGCTAAATCTCTTTCCATAGTTAGGTTTTCCATTGCCTTGTGGGCCTTTAGTAATACGGTAGCACCCGGTGCTTCGTATACTTCTCTGGATTTGATTCCAACTAAACGGTTTTCGATGTGATCGATACGACCGACACCGTGTTCGCCGGCTGCGATGTTAACCTTTTTGATAACGTCAACGAAGCTCATTTCAACGCCGTTAACTGCGACTGGTTTACCTTGTTTGAAAGTGATGTCCATGAATTCTGGTTGGTCAGGTGTTTCTTCGATTGGTTTAGTAATATCGAAGGCATCTTCTGGAGCTTGGTTCCATGGATTTTCTAGGACACCACATTCGTTAGCACGTCCCCAGATGTTGGCGTCGATTGAGTATGGAGAATCTAAATCAATTGGAATATCGATATTGTGTTTCTTAGCAAATTCGATTTCTTCTTCTCTGTTCCAGTGCCATTGACGAACTGGAGTAACCACTGTCAATTTTGGATCTAGAGAATGGATAGCTACGTCGAAACGAACTTGGTCGTTTCCTTTACCGGTACAACCGTGACAGATGTATTCGGCACCCTCTTGGTGAGCAATTTCAACTAGCTTTTGACTCATTAAAGGACGAGATAGAGCTGAGCTCAATGGGTATTCGCCTTCATACATTGCGTTAGCGTCTAATGCAGTTAGTAGGAAGTCTTCAGCGAATTCGTCTAGTGCATCAACAACGTATGACTTGATGGCACCAACCTTTAATGCTTTTTCTTTAATTTGGTTTAAATCTTTATGTTCTCCGTAATCTTCACCTACGTTAATGCAGCAGGCAATTACGTCAAAACCTTGTTCGATTAACCATGCGATTGAAACTGATGTATCTAATCCTCCGGAATATGCTAAAACGATTTTCTTTGATTGTTTCATGTGAAACATCCTCCTTTTTTTGTATATAAACAACGAAATTTTAATTTCTATAGAGGACGATGTAACCGCGGTACCACCTCACTTCCTAACACCCTCGCGAATGCTAGCTCATAAAGTCAATGACTTCCGCGTTAACGCCGCCGACGTTTGCTTCTACTCATTTCGAAGCTCACTCACAAGTACGATTAATCAAATGTCATTATTAACTCTCATCAATGTTAATTTCTCTGTAAATGATTGGTTTGATTAAATTCTTGATCATCATGCAAATATTTATATAAAAAAAGTCCCCTAGGAATAAATCCTAGAGGACGACTAATCGTGGTTCCACCTCAGTTTCTGACATTCTCACGAACATCAGCTCATAAAGTTCTTTCAAACTTTAACGATAACGCGTTAACGGTGAATTCTACTCATTTCGAATTCAAACTCATAGGTACGATTTAATTAATGTCATCCTTAGCTCTCACCCGGCTTTGCTAAGTTCTCTGTAAATGACTGAATTAACTAAAATTCCTAATCACTGTTTTTAAAATTAATATTTATTTTTGGGTATAAAAAAATCCTCTTGGATAAGATATCCAAGAGGACGAATAAATCGCGGTGCCACCTCAATTCCTAGCATTCTCACGAATACTAGCTCGAGAAGTTGTAATAACTTCAGCGTTAACGCCGCCAACGATTTTTTCTACTCATTTCGAAAAATGACTCTCAGGTACGATTTAACTACCGTGCTACTCACTCTCATAACCGTGAGCTTCCTGTGAAACACTCAATAATTAAAATTCCTGTTCAACGTCTTATTTGATTGTCACTTATATTAATACCTTCTTAGAAAAATTGCAACACTTTAATTTTATTCTAATGAATCCCAAGGGGCTAATTCGACCGCAGATTGGCTTAGTAGCGCGGTTTTATCATTAGATAAATATTTTTTATTTATTACAATTTCGTATACATATTCGTTCATCCAACCATCATCCATGATGAAATATCCATTGACACCATTCTTTGATCCCCATGAATTTTCCACTTTCCATTTAGTTGGTTTTTCATCGACTAAATCGACACCAGTTAATGCAGTGGCGTGTGAAACGCAAGCTTCATGATATTGTAGACGTTCTTTTTTGCTCATTGATAGATCAACGTCAAAAAGTTCGTCGTAATGGTATAGATTTTCAGATAGGAAGCCTTTTTTACGGTCAGATTGACGCGCAATGTCGTTAGCGAACCAAACGGCTTGACCGTCCTTTAATTGCGCAATTGCGGCATTTTTTAGGTCTTCCATTGGTAGGTTCAAGAATTCAATCTTTCTACCATCAACGACGTTTTCTTGCGCTGATAAGCGATACATCTTGTCGTATTCCTTGTCAGGAGAGTTACTTAGGACAACGTAATCGTCTAAATCAGCATCTGATAGGTACTTTTCATAGAATGCCTTAGGGGTTAAGTCACGATCAATGTGGTAATTATCGTTATCATCCCTGTATTCAAAGTCAAAAGTCTTTGGCGGTACACCAAGTGAGTACGCAGCAATCTTGTAAACTTCGGCTAGCATTTGTTCTCTAGCATCATGGATGTCTTCTTCAGACACACCGTCGTTTACCATGTTACGTAGTTTGAACGCATCGCTTCTTAGCTTGTAATTCAAAATTGATTTCAAATCACCGGTACTTTCGGAAACGTTGGTTTCACTAAAGGCAGTGGTTGGCACAACACCGTATTTTTGAACTAATGCTACGGCCATCGCCCATTGACCACCATCTGCACCTGGTCCCACTTCTAGGAAGTATTGAACGGTACGGTCATCTAGTGGCTTGTCCGCAGTGTTTACGATGCGGTCGTAAAAGATGTTAGCACGTTCAATCTTATCCCAGAAGAATAGATAGTTTTGTGATAGTTCGAAATCTTTAACGTTGTACTTAGCGCCAAATTGGTGCTTTAAGGTGTTTAATAACGCAAACATCCAGCAACGACCTGATTGTTTTTGATTTGACACCTTACCAGTTTTCACTTCAACAGAAAAGACGGGATTTAGTTTTTCAGTGGCGGTTTCATCGTATGAAACATTGCCAATTCCATTTTGTGTTACGGTTCTTTCCAAAATCGCATTGGTAGGATTTTCTTCGTAGGCCGCACGTAATTCTTTTAGATCTTGTTCGGTAATTTTTGTTTCAGTCATTATCTACGTCCTCCTTATACCGCTGCCCAAGGGTCTAAATCGACTGGGGTTTGTTCTAGTAATTGTCTTTGTGAATCGGTTAGGTACTTCTTATTAACGATCACTTCGAAGACGTTATTGTCCATCCAGTTATCAGCCATTACGAAGTAACCCTTTTCGCCGACCTTTTCACCCCATGAGTTTTCGACCTTCCACTTAGTTGGTTTGTCATCGATAATGTCGACACCAGTAAGTGTCATCGCGTGGTTAGGAATGTTGTCGTAGTAATCCAAACGTTGTGCCTTGTCCATGTTCATGTCGATATCGAATAATTCGCAACGTCGGTATAAATCATCGTCTAATAGACCGTTTTGACGGTCTGATTGTTCGGTCACGGTGTTGGCAAACCAGACAGTTTCACCATCCTTTAATTGCGCAATGGCAGCGTTTTTTAGCACGTCCATTGGCATGTTTAAGAATTCAACTTGGCGACCACCAACAACATTTTGACCGGACTTGTTGCGGAATAATTGTTCCATCTTACGGTTAGGATAGTTACCCAAAACAACGTAATCATCCAAATCAATTTCGAAGTATTTATCGAAGAATTGTTTAGGTGTGACGTCTGCATCTACATGGTAGTTTTGCTTGTCATCACGGTATTCAAAGGTAAATGTTTCACGTGGAACACCACATGCGAAACCAGCAATTTTGTAAACTTCTTTTAGCATTTCCTTACGTTTTTCGGCGATTTCAGCATCACTTTTTCCGGCATGAATCATGTCGCGTAACACCATTGCGTCACGACGTAACTTACGGTTCAATACTTCCTTTAAATCGGATGTATCTTCGGTTACGTTACTTTCAGGAAAGGCTGAAGTTGGCATTACACCATACTTTTGAACTAGTGCAACGGCCATGCCCCATTCACCACCATCTGCACCCGGTGCAGCTAAGTAGCAACGAAGTTCACGATCATCGAAAGGCTTATCAGCAGTATCGATAATGCGATCGTAAAAGATGTTGGCACGTTCTACCTTATCCCAGAAGAATAGGTAACTTTGTGATAGTTCAAAGTCCTTTACGTCGTAGCGTTTCGCAAAGTCATGTTTTAAAACGTTTAACAATGAGAATAGCCAGCAACGACCCGAACGTTTTTGGTTTGATACCTTACCAGTATCGATTTCTACGGAGTATGTGTGGTTTAATTTGGCCACTACTCGGTTATCTTTGGCGGTATTGTTGATGCCGTTTTTCATAACGGAACGTTGTAATACCTTGTTTTTTGGATCATTATCATATTTTTCGCGCATTGCATCAAAGGACTCTTGCGTTAACTTAGTATGAGCCATTAATTACACCCCTAATTAGCTTATTAATCAGTACTCCAACCAATAGTCTTATCGAATTGAATACGACCGTTGGCTTCGTCATCCATCGCTTGATTGATAACATCAAAGGCCTTTTCAAGTTGTTCTTCGGTAATTACCAAAGGTGGTTGGAATCTAAGCACATTTCCCCTAACGGTAATCATGATTACCCCTAGTTCAAACATACGATAGATTAGTTTTGTCGCTACTTTAACGTCTGCTTTTCCAGTCTTGGGGTCGACGATATCAATCCCACCGTCTAGTCCGTACATTCTAACGTCACCGACAAAATCGTACTTCTCTTTCATTCTATCAAAGAATACTTTAGATTTAACACCTAAACTCTCACTACGTTCTAGTAGATGTTCGTCTTCAATGACGTCGATTGTGGCCATGGCAGCCGCTGTTGTAACAGGGTTTCCGGCCGTGGTGTACACATTTGCGGGTGCTTGAAGTGATTCGATAATTTCTTTTTTACCGATTACGGCACTTAGTGGCAAACCGGAAGCAAGAGATTTCCCAACAGTCATAAGATCTGGATAAATTCCGTCAAATTGTTGAATTGACCACCATTTACCGGTACGTCCCATCCCTTGATTAACTTCATCAATCGCAAATAGGATGCCGTGTTCGTGGGCAAATTCGTATACTTTCTTTAGGTACTTTTCTGGTGCTTTAACGATTCCGCCATCACCTTGAATTGGTTCAATCAAGATGACCGCAACTTCGTCAGCAGGTAAATATGTATCAAATGGTAGCTTAAATTCTTCAAACATACGGTCTACGAATTCGTCTTCTGTTTCATATGGTTCGCGGTACCATGGACTTGGGAATGGTACTTTATAGAATCCACTCATTAATGGTCCCATCTTACGATTCATGTTCAAACTAACGCCAGAAGCACTCATTGAACCGTATGTAGAACCGTGATATGCTCCAGTAAAACTAACAACGTCTTGGCGACCGGTATAGCCACGGGCAAACTTGATTAGCGCGTCATTGGCGTCTGATCCAGAGTTCCCCCATGATAATTCAGCCGGACCATCGATTGGTGCTAGTTCGGTCAATCGTTTGGCCAGTTGAGCTGCCGGTAAGTTCGCGAAGTACGCCGGAGTATATTGGATTAGCTTTTGAGCCTGTTTGGTGATTGCATCAACCACATGCGGATGACTATGACCAGTATTCGTTGAGGATGCGCTCGCTAATAAATCAATGTATTCGTTTCCTTCGACGTCCTTTAAAATCGCACCTTCACCCGATTCAATTACCATATCAAAGTATTTGATACGTGAAGCTGATGCGAAACTTTCGTCTTCGTCATGCAAAATTTCTTGATTTTTCATATTGAACACCTCATTCCATATATTTATTAGAAAACGATTAATTTCTAATCGTTTTCTAATTTAATTGTCATTAATTATATCTGACTGATTAGAGTTGTCAACATGTGGATAACTGATTTGAACGTTACATTTAAATTAAATCAATCGATTTAGCTTGATATTTCTGTATTTACTGGTAAATTATTATATATATATGAGAATATTTTTACATTCCCAGGAGGAAACGATATGAAAAAGAAAGTCGCCGCTGCATTTGCAGCTGTAGGTGCCGTATTTTTAATCGGTACTACCGTCCATGCATCCGCTAAACAAACATACACTAACCGAAGCGAATTCGTTAACGTCTACAAATATGGAAAGTTAAATCACGGTCGTCACACAATGATGAGATACCGTTACTTTAAACGAATTGGTCACATGCACGTGGGTAACCGCGTTCGTTTCAACGGATCAAACTTCCTATTCTTACCAAAATTAGGTGGTTATGTTCCTGAATACCAATTAAAGCTTGTAAAGCCCGTTAAAAAGATTAAAAAAGCTAAGAAGGTCGTTGTTAAACCTAAGAATACCACTACTAATACTAAGAAGAAAAAAGCTACCAAAGAAGTTAAGAAGATGGTCATCACCGATACCAGTGCTTCAGGTTTAAGCCTAAACAACCGTATGCTTGATGATTCAACAGTTGCTCAACCAAAGCAAAACGTTGCTGCAACTAAGCAACAATCAGCTCAAGTAGTAGATCAATCTAAACAACAAATGGTTAATCCTAAAGACGAAAACCGTCCATTCATGGATCGCCACGATGATTTCGATCAATCACGTGTTAACGACCAAAAGGCAACTCAAAACAATACCACAGACGGTTCAGGTGCTGCTCTAAGTAACAACAGCGTAGCTGCTACTACCACTTCTTCAGTAAATGACGGTGCAACTACTACCTTTACTACAACTAGTACCGCATCAAACAACAAATAAATAACCAACAAAAAAAGCGTTGAATTTAATTCAACGCTTTTTTATTTTGTAAATCATTAATGTTGTAACGCTGTGTGGCATTTCCTGACCATGGGAATGAGTACACAACTCCTAATACTTTTCTTTGTTCAACAAATCCCCAATAACGGCTGTCATTTGAGATTGATCGGTTATCACCTAAAACAAAGTACATCCCTTTAGGGACAATCTTTTCATCTTGGTCATCTACCCATTTTTCTCTGGATAACTTGGTAATATCCCAGTTCTTAATGACATCAGTTTGAAATTTGTAGCGTGTTCCCACGCTCACCTGTTGCTTACTAATATAGTTTTGCTTGTAGAGCTTGTTATTGATGTATAGTTTGCCGTTTTTATAGACGATTTTATCGCCAGGCATCCCAACTACACGCTTTACGTAGTATGTAGTGGCGAGTTTGGTAGGATCCTCGCCGAACGCGTCAAACACAATCACGCTATTACGTTTAATCGCTGCTTGTTTCATCACCAAGACTCGTTGTCCCGTATGTAAGTTGGGGTCCATCGAATGACCATCAACCTTAACTACAGTCGCAAAACTCTTGATAGCAAACCAGGCCAGTACCAAGAATAACAGGTAGATAACCCATGATAATAAACTTTTTTGTTTAGCAGTTAATTTCATGGATTAAATTCCCCTCTACTTAGCTAGATCATTAACGTTATGACGGTGCTTAGCAGTACCTGACCATGGGAATAATTTGGCTACTCCCAATACCTTAGATTTCTTTACGAATCCCCAGTAACGACTGTCGTTTGAGATGCTTCTGTTATCACCCAATACGAAGTATTCACCCTTTGGTACAACCTTCACATTTTGGTTGTATACCCATTTAGAGCTAGATAAGCTGGAGATACTCCAGTTTTTGATTTGATTGTTGGTATCAAAGTATCTAGTACCAACACTTAGTTCCTTTTTACTGATGAAACTTTGATCAGCAACCTTGTTGTTAACGTATAACTTACCATCTTTGTATGAAACGGTATCACCTGGTAGACCGATAACACGTTTTACATAGTAGTCCTTGGCGGTAGCGGTAGGATCTTCGCCGTGGGCATCAAAAATGATAACACTGTTACGTTTAATGTCGGCTTGCTTTAATACCAACATCTTTTCTCCGTTGTATAAGTTAGGATCCATTGAATGACCATCGACAGTTGCCATTGTGATGAAATGGACAACTGTTAGGTAAACCCCACCCAACACAACTAGGTAGATTAGCCAGCTAAGGCATTCTTTTAAAAATTTGTTTTTAGTATTTTTGGTAGATTTTTCCATTTTTTCGTTGCTCCTAATTTTGATAATCCCATTGTATCATTATTTCACAAATTGTTTTAAATAATTTCCTTGTGATAATTCGCACTTATAAGTATAATTTAATTGTTAATATTTTAATTACATGATAAAAGGAATGACCCAGCATTAATAAAATCAGAAAACTCAACATACATAAGAACATCCTCGGGGCCTTCTTCGTATGGTTTTTACTATCAGTCCTATGGGGAATATTCAACATTGATAAGGAAGCAATGTCACTGCATGTGATTTTAAAAGCAAACTTTGTAACCGCAATCCCACAAATGCTAATTTTTATCGAAGTTGCGATTCTTTACTCAATCATTTCAATGCTACGTACCAGAATCTTCTTAGCATTTTTATCAATTTATACCGTCTATATCGATGCTTTAAACATGTCCGCAGTAATTATATACATAATTGATGGAAACTACGCATACGCAATTTTTTGGGCTGCTATGTGGATTCTACTAACCAACTCAATCGTTTGTTTCACCGTATCAGCAAATCACTCGATTTTAAAACATCGATCAGTAAAAATTAAGCGCGAAAAATCATCAGAATACTTCAAATATCAATTCACATTACTTAAGAATGTCTTGGTTCCAGGAATCGTTTCATCATTTTTATACACGATTTTAAATAGCTGCATTCGTTAACAAAAAAATCCGTCTAAACAACGTTTAGACGGATTTTTCTTTTATCTACTTTTTGATTTTAGCGATTTTTCCTTGTTGAATGTAAACACCTAAGATGGCAACATCTGAAGGGTTAACTCCTGAAATTCTAGAAGCTTGAGCCACAGTACGTGGTCTAATCTTTTCTAGTTTTTGACGAGCTTCGGTAGCTAAACTGTCGATTGCATCGTAATCGATGTCATCGGGAATCTTCTTAGCTTCCATCTTCTTCATACGAGCAACGTTTTCCTCGGCCTTCTTGATGTATCCAGCGTACTTAGTTCTGATTTCAACTTGTTCTACCACACGACGACCTAATGGCTTTTCAGCTGGTTCGATGAACTTCAACAATGTGTTGTAAGTTACGTATGGACGACGTAGGAATACAGAGGCCAAGATACCATCCTTAAGTGGCTTGTCACCGTGATCTTCAACGAATTCATTTACTTCATCACTTGGTTTGATACGAGTGTGATCTAAACGGTCTAATTCCTTGATAACGGCTTCTTTCTTTTCTAAGAACTTGTTGTATCTTTCGTCTGAGATTAGACCTAATTCATGACCCTTTTCAGTTAGGCGGAAGTCAGCATTGTCGTTTCTTAGAAGTAAACGGTATTCGGCACGACTAGTTAGTAAACGGTAAGGTTCGTTAGTTCCCTTAGTTACCAAGTCATCAACTAACACACCGATGTATGCTTCGTTACGTTTTAGAACCATTGGGTCCTTACCTTGAGCACGTAAAGCAGCATTGATTCCGGCGTATAGTCCTTGTCCAGCAGCTTCTTCGTATCCTGAAGTACCGTTGGTTTGACCGGCAGTGTATAGGTTCTTAACAATCTTAGTTTCAAATGTTGGTTTTAATTGGTAAGGTGCTACGACATCGTATTCGATGGCGTAACCTGGTCTCATCATTTCAGCATGTTCTAGTCCAGCAACACTGTGTAACATCTTTTGTTGTACTTCTTCTGGAAGAGAAGTTGAAAGACTATCACAGTAGTATTCGTTTGTTTCACGACCTTCAGGTTCCAAGAAAACTTGGTGTCTGTTCTTGTCGGCAAAACGAACAATCTTATCTTCGATTGATGGACAGTAACGAGGTCCAACCCCTTCAATCACACCGGTAAACATAGGTGCACGATCTAGGTTGTCACGAATGATTTGGTGAGTGTGTTCGTTGGTGTAAGTTAACCAACATGATAGTTGATCCTTAACTGGAATGTACTTGTCATCAGGAGTTTCAAAACTGAAGTGGTTAACTTCTTCATCCCCTGGTTGTTCTTCTGTCTTAGAGAAGTCAATTGTACGACCGTTAACACGTGGAGGTGTACCGGTCTTGAAACGTTTCAATTCAAAACCTAATTCTTCTAGGTTTTCTGACAACTTCAATGCAGGTTGAGAATTGTTTGGACCTGAAGAGTATCTTAGTTCACCAATGATAATTCTTCCACGAGCTGCGGTTCCGGCACAAATAACAGTTGTTTTTGAGTAGTACTTAGCACCTGTGAAAGTCACAATACCCTTGCAGACACCGTCTTCAACGATTAATGAATCAACAATTCCTTGTTTTAGATCCAAGTTAGGTTGTTTTTCGATAGTTTCCTTCATTGCACGGTGGTAAGCGTGCTTGTCAGCTTGTGCACGTAATGCACGAACGGCTGGACCCTTACCAGTGTTTAGCATTCTCATTTGCACGTAGGTCTTATCGATATTTCTACCCATTTCCCCACCTAGTGCATCGATTTCTCTAACCACAGTTCCCTTGGCTGGTCCACCAAGTGATGGGTTACATGGCATAAATGCAACCATGTCCAAGTTAATTGTGATTAGCATTGTTTTGTTTCCCATTCTGGCTGAAGCAAGCGCAGCTTCACTACCAGCATGTCCGGCACCAACGACGATAACGTCGTATTCGCCGGCATCGTATTGGATATTTTCTTCGCTTACGATTTGGCTCATTTGTTTTCCTCCATTAAAAATGTTTCACATGAAACAATTGACTATTTTCCTAGACAGAATTGGCTGAATAATTGATCTAATAGCTCACCGTTGTAGCTATCACCTGTAATTTCACCAAGTGATTCCCAACATGCGTGCATGTCCATTTGAACTAAATCAACCGGTAGACCTTCATCCAATCCGTTAATTACGCTGTTTAATGATTCTTTGGCATTGTGTAACAAACTAACGTGTCTGGCGTTTGTAACCATAACGTCGTTTTGTGAGCTTTGAATTCCTTGGGTAAAGAATAGCTTAGCAATCATTTCCTCAAGTGGTTCAGTTCCGTTGTCTTGAATGGCAGAAGTAGTAATCACGTTTTCTGCACCGACTAGACTCTTAACTTCATCAACATCGATTTGTTGAGGCAAGTCAGTCTTGTTCAAGATCACGATTCGCTTGGAATCGTTGGTTAATTCGATTAATTGACGATCTTCGTCAGAAAGTTTTTCAGAGTAGTTCAATACCAATAGCACTAAATCAGAACTAGCGATGGCCTTTCTTGAACGTTCCACACCGATTTTTTCAACCTTATCTTCGGTTTCACGGATTCCGGCAGTATCGACTAATTTCAAAGGAACACCCTTAACGTTAACGTATTCTTCCAACACGTCACGTGTGGTTCCTGGAACATCTGTAACGATGGCCTTATCTTGGTGTAACAAGTGGTTTAAGATACTTGATTTACCAACATTTGGACGACCAACGATAGAAGTAGCAAGTCCATCCCTTAGAACTTGTCCTTGCTTGGCAGTTTCTAGTAGTTTTTCAACCTTAGCTTTTAAATCAACCGCATTTTCCTTCAATAACTTAGAAGTCATTACTTCGGCATCGTCATATTCAGGGTAATCGATGTTAACTTCGACATTTGCTAAAACGTCCAAAATTTGTTGTCTAAGCGTTCTAATTAGTCTTGAAAGGTTTCCTTCAAGTTGGCTTTCGGCAGCCTTCATAGAGCGGGTAGTTTTGGCGTCAATAACATCCATGACCGCTTCTGATTGTGAAAGGTCAATTCGTCCATTCAAGAATGCACGTTTAGTAAATTCACCCGGTTCAGCAAGACGGGCACCATAACTTAAAATCAATTGAAGAATGGTATTAGTAGCTAAGATACCACCGTGACAGTTAACCTCAATCACGTCTTCACATGTATAAGTCTTTGGTGCTCTCATTACTGATACCATTACTTCGTCAACGTCTTCGTTAGTGTCTGGATCAAAGACGTGTCCGTAATTAATGGTGTGTGAGGCAACCTTGTTTAAGTCCTTACCTCGATAAATTTTACTAATCACCTTTAAAGCGTCATCCCCACTGATTCTAACGATGGAGATCCCCCCTTCACCAGGTGGTGTTGAAATCGCTGCGATTGTATCAAAATCTGTAGTCGTTGCCATGTTCCTCTTCCTTTCTTAATTATCAAAATCCGTTTTGTGGCCTAGCGCACAAAAAAAGTGCCCACTCCACGCCAAAAAAACTCAGCATGGATAAAGCACTTTGACTACTTCATCTATCTCTGATAAGAATGATACCTTATATAATAAAAACTTTATCCGGTTTTGTCAATTTATATGACTATCCTTGTGGTTCTACAACGACAGCACGGTAAGGTTCGCGACCTGATGAGAATGTGTTGACGTATAGATTGTCTTCTAGTTGGTTATGAATAACCTTTCTTTCGAAAGAAGGCATTGGATCTAGGTATACCGGTTGTCCTGTAGCGACCGCTTCTCTGGCTGTTTTTTCAGCTAATTTCTTCAAAATTTCAGTACGGCGGTGACGGTAATCGGCTGTATCTAGTTGAATTGATAAACGGCTGTATCCGATGTGGTTCAAGTAGATTTGTGCCAAGTTTTGTAAAGCATTGATGGTTAGACCATGCTTACCGATTAATAAACCTTCTTGTTCGGTCTTGAAGTTAATGCGAGCGAACTTTCTGTTAATAATCTTAGGTTGTAATTCGGCTGAAACGCCCAATTCTTCGATGATTGGCTTCAAATAAGCCACTAGATCTTCCATGGCTTGTTCATTTGAATGATGACGTTTCTTTGTTTCGGTTGTTTCTTCTGGTTGATTGTTAATCTTAATATTTTTTGTTGGTGTTGCTGCGATTTCTTGAGAGTTTGATGCATTTTTATGGTTTTTAACGTCGATTTCGACGATTGCATCACGTTTTCCGATTCCAAAAAAGCCTTTACGGTTTGTTTGAACAATGTTGATATCAGCATTGCTCTTATCAACGTTTAGTGACTTTAGTCCTTCCTCGATCGCTTCACTGACTGTTTTAGCAGTAAATGTTGACATGTTGGGACTCCTTTTAAAATAAACTATGTTATTAATAATATCACAAACTAGCGGTCCAATGATACACAAAAAAAGCGTCTGATTATAAAATCAGACGCTTTTTATTATTTACGACGAGATTTTTTAGCTTTGCGAATTGCTTTTTCAACATTACGCTTGTGTTGCTTTTCAGCACGTAGCTTTTCTTCTCGTTCTCTTTGAATCTTCCAAGGGTTTTGAATAAACAATGTTTGTACAGCTTGGAAGGCATTTGTTACTACCCAATAAATTGAAATCGCAGCTGGAATATTTAATGCCATGAAGAAAATGATAACGGGCATCCCGAACATCATTCCCTTTGTCATCCCATTTTGCTCAGGTTGTGACTTCATTGCTAGCCATGAACTAATGAAAGTAAATACGGCGGCTAGAACCGGCATAATAAAGTATGGGTCTTTGTGTCCTAATTGTAACCATAGGAAATGACCTGACTTCAAAATATCTGTACGCCAGATAGCTTGGTATAAGGCCCACAAGATTGGTAATTGAACTAATAGTGGCAAACAACCAGCAACAGGGTTAACACCTGCTTCAGCGTATAGCTTTTGTTGTTCTTCACGAAGTAACTTAACAGTTTCAGTATCCTTTGATGAATACTTCTTTTGAAGTTCCTTTAACTTAGGTTGTAGTTCTTGGGTCTTCTTCATACTCTTGGTTTGATAAATCATCAAAGGCAAGATAATGATACGAACGATGATGGTGAAAGCAACGATACCCATTCCATAGTTAGAACCGAAGAATTTGGCTAACCAAATGATGGCTCTTGAGAAATTAAGTACGATAACTCCATCCCATAGACCGGTACTGTGTGAAGTAATTGGTTTATTACTACATGCAGTCAAGAAAAATACCAATCCTAAAATTGAAGTAAGTGAAAGATACTTTTTAAATTTTTTCATTAGTCTTCTCCCTCAACATAATCAGAATCAAGCAAGTTTGCTAATTTTAAAACATGCACCATATTCTTTTTAACTTCTTCCATTGATAGTTGGTCTGCTCTTGGACGAGCAATAACCAAGAAATCGACGTCTTGTCTTAGATATGGCTTTAATTCAGTCAAACTTTGTCTAACTCGTCTTTTTACCCAGTTTCTGTGAACGGCATTCCCAATTTTCTTACCAACTGAGATACCAACTCTAAAATGGGGTTGATCAGGCTTTTCCATTTGATAAATGACAAAAGTCCGATTAGCAACTGAATTATGTTTTTCAAAAACATTTTGGAATTCTGCTTCTTTTTTGACGCGATATGACTTACGCATAATCCATCTCCATTAAATTTTGTTCAATATAATGAAAAAGACCACTGAATGGTCAGTGGTCTATACAGTCAATGACTTTCTACCTTTTTTACGACGGCGAGCTAAAACTTTACGACCGTTGCTAGTGCTCATACGACTACGGAAACCGTGAGTACGTGCGTGCTTACGTTTCTTTGGTTGGTAAGTTCTCTTCATTACTAACCCTCCCTTATATATTTTGTATGTTTCTTTTCTATGTCAAATACATTTCCTAAACATAATACCATAAAAAAATTAATGATGAAACATAAAAATCAAATTCTTTCCCTAAAGGGATCCATTTTTTATCCACATTTTAATTTGTTTCATACACATTTTTAGATTTTTCTTGTTGATTAAAATTTTGCAATTAACAGGCTTTTCCACAAGTTTTCCACAAGTAAACAGCCTGTTATTAGAATTATACACAAGTTGTGCATAACTTTTTGTTTTTGTTGATATATCGGTTATACTTACCTGTGGATTATTAACATTTTTCTGTGGAAAACTCAAAAATTAGAGGTTTTTAATCGACTTATCAACAGGGTGTGGAAAATGAAATTAACAGGGTGTGAAACAATTATACACAAGCAGATGTGCTTGTGGAAAACTTTTTTTTAAAATGGTAAAATTACTAAAGATTTTTAACGGGAGGAAATGATTCATGGATAAAGACTCATTATGGGAAGCAATCAGTGAAGCTTTTGAAAAAAATTACTCCACTACAACCTATTCAACATGGATTGCTACGGTTAATCCCATTAGCTTAGTCGGAAATGAGCTAACGCTTGAACTTCCATCTCCTCTCCATCGTGATTATTGGGAAGATAAGTTAGAAGACTCTTTAGTAGAGTATTCATACCAAATAACTAAGAGAGATATCGTTCCAAAATTCGTTGTTGAAGGAGAACTTGGTAGTTCAGCTAAGAAAGATGATTCTGTTAAAGAGAATTCAAGCAGCGCAAACGATAATGAATTCTTACAAAACAGTCATCTAAATCCTAACTATACATTTGAATCCTTCGTTATCGGTAAAGGTAACCAAATGGCGCATGCGGCGGCGCTAGTTGTTTCCGAAGATCCAGGAAAAATGTATAACCCACTTCTTTTATACGGAGGTGTCGGATTAGGTAAAACCCACTTGATGCACGCAATTGGTAACAAAATTCTAGAAGACAATCCAACTGCAAACATTATGTATGTAACTAGTGAGTCATTCACCAACGATTTCATTAATGCGATTCAAAATAATGAAACCGAAGCATTCAGACAAGAATACAGAAACGTTGATGCACTGCTAGTTGATGATGTTCAGTTCTTCGCTGATAAGGACGGAACTCAAGAAGAATTCTTCCATACTTTCAATGATTTGTATGAAAATAAAAAACAAATTGTTTTAACTTCTGATCGTTTACCAAAGGAAATTGCCAAGTTGCAAGATCGTTTGATTTCTCGATTCGCCTGGGGACTTCCGGTAGATATTACCCCTCCAGACCTAGAAACAAGAATTGCTATCTTGCGTGCGAAAGCAGAAGCAGACGGGATTCAAGTTCCCCCAGATACGCTTAATTACATAGCTGGTCAATTTGATTCAAACGTTCGTGAACTAGAAGGTGCACTATCTCGTGTACATGCATTTGCTAACTTCAAAAAGGTTCCAATTACAACTGACTTAGTTTCAGAAGCCCTACGTGGCCTTAACAATGGTGATTCCAAACCTGAAATTACGGTTGAAAACATCATTAAATCAGTTTCAAATTACTACAACGTTTCTATAGACGATTTAAAAGGGAAAAAACGCGTTAAAACAATCGTCATCCCTCGTCAGATAGCGATGTATTTAAGCCGTACCTTAACTAATAGTTCTCTTCCAAAGATTGGTAACGCCTTTGGCGGTAAGGATCATACAACTGTTATCCATGCTTACGATAAAATAGCCGATGCAGTTCAATCTGATTCAACAATCAAAGAACAAATCCAAGAACTAAAGGAAACATTAGAGAGATAAGGGTGTGGAAAAACGTGGTAAGTTATCCACAGGTTATCCACATGTGCAAAACTTTGTGTCCGTAAGAGTAAATCGAGTTTTCCACAGTATACACAAGCCCTACTACTACTGTTTTAACTATATATATTAATTAATATTAAATACTACATTCGAGGAGACTTTCAAAATGAAATTTTCAATCAAACGATCAGCATTCATTCAAGGAATAAACATGGTTTCAAGAGCAATTTCATCAAAAACCACTATTCCTATTTTGACTGGTCTAAAGTTAAGTGCATCAAACGAAGGTTTGATCTTAACTGGTAGCAATGCTGATGTTTCTATCGAAACTGTTATTGACAGAAACGATGCAGATAACGAACTAATCATCGAAGAAGAAGGTTCAATCGTTTTACCTGCTAGATTCTTCAGTGGAATCGTTAAGAAATTACCTAGCGATAAAATGACACTTTCCGTTGCAAATGGTTTCCAAACTGAAATCACTTCAGGAACTTCATCATTCACTATCAATGGTTTAGATGCTGCTGATTACCCTCACTTACCTGAAATCGAAAACGATAACGAAATTTCATTATCAGGTGACGTGTTTAAGGAAATCATTAACCAAACTGTTATCGCCGTATCAAACCAAGAAAGTCGCCCTATCCTAACTGGTGTTCACTTTGTGCTAAAAGACGGTACTCTATTTGCTGTCGCAACTGATTCACACCGTCTAAGTCAACGTAAAGTTGCCCTACCAGATAACCAAGGCGAATACGACGTTATCATTCCTGGTAGCAGTCTTTCAGAACTATCAAAGATGATTTCAGACGATACTGAAAACGTTAAGATGAAGATCACCGAAAACCAAGTTCTATTCACTATTGGTAACACTTACTTCTACTCAAGACTTCTTGAAGGAACATACCCTGATACTTCTAGATTGATTCCAAAAGATTCAGAAACTAACGTTCAATTCGATGCCTACGAACTACTTGGTGCGATTGAAAGAGCTTCTCTTCTATCTCACGAATCAAGAAACAACGTTGTTAAGCTAACTATCAAGGCAAATGTTAAACAAGTAACCATCTCTGGTAACTCTCCAGACGTTGGTAACGTTGAAGAAGAAGTTGAAAGCAAGGAAGTTGCCGGAAATGACTTAGAAATTTCCTTTAACCCTGATTACATGAAGGACGCCCTACGTGCCTTTGGACACTCAATGATCAATGTGTCATTCACATCATCACTACGTCCATTCACCCTTGTTCCTTCTGAAGATGCTGAAAACTTCATCGAATTAATCACCCCAGTACGTACTTTCTAGGGATTTTAATAATTCATCTAATAAAACGCGAGCCCCGTCTAATAAAGGGTCGCGTTTTTTTAATTTACGAATTAATAATTGTTTGAAATTTTGTAATTTTAGTCTAAGATATATTAAAAGGAGGGGTTTGCATGTCTAAGATAAAGTCAATCCAGGACTGGACCTACAACAATGGATTAGATTTCACATACCTAAGTGATCCGAAAACAATTCAATACTTAACTGGGTTTTACAGTGATCCGGTAGAGAGGGTATTAGCATTAATCGTATTTCCTGAAAAGGATCCGTTTATGTTTGCACCCGCATTGGAAGTAGAAGCAATTAAAGATACTGGTTTTCCATATGATGTTTATGGATACTTAGATCATGAAAATCCATGGCAAAAGATTGCTGCTCATGTCCAACAAAGAGTGGCAACGCCAAAATCAGCAGGAATTGAAAAAGAAAGCTTAACAGTTGCACGTCTAGAAAGTTTACACAGAGAGTTGCAAGATGTAACTTTTGAAACTGACGTCACTGATTACTTGAACACAATGCGTTTGATTAAGACTCCAGACGAAATCGAAAAGTTGAAGGAAGCGGGTAAAGAAGCCGACTTTGCTTTCGAAAAAGGTTTCGCAGCATTAAAAGCAGGGAAGTCAGAAAAATCAGTCGTTGCTGAATTGGAATACGCACTAAAACAAAAGGGTGTCATGGAAATGAGTTTTGATACCTTAGTTCAAGCAGGGGCGCATGCTGCTGAACCACACGGTGCAACCTCCGATAATTTAGTAAAAGAAAATGAAATGGTGCTATTTGATCTAGGAACAGTGCATGATGGATACATCTCAGATGCCACCAGAACTGTTGCCGTTGGTGAAATTAGCGACAAACAAAAAGAAATTTACGATGTCTGTCTAGAAGCTCAATTAGCTGCGATGGATTTCGTTAAACCAGGTGTAACAGCTGAAGAAGTCGATAAGGTCGCAAGAGACATTATCGAAAGGGCGGGATATGGCAAATACTTCATTCACCGTCTAGGCCATGGAATGGGGATGTCTGAACACGAATTCCCATCAATCATGGAAGGAAACAAGATGGTATTGAAACCAGGAATGTGTTTCTCAATCGAACCTGGAATTTATGTCCCAGGATTCGCTGGTGTCCGTATCGAAGATTGCGTTTACGTAACCGAAGATGGATGCGAACCATTTACTCATACACCTAAAGAAATTAAATATTTATAAAATAAGACCCCTTAGAAAGTTATCTAAGGGGTTCTTTTTGCGTTTAAAGTGATTTTTTAAGGATATGAGCGATTTTGGCATGGATTTAACAAACTAGTAAGCACTTTTATATAATTGCTTAGAAAGGCGAAAATCAGCTTATAAACTATACTTTTGACGTCCAAAAGGGTATAATAATACATAGGAAAAGGTGGGTGAAGTTTTGAAAAAGAATGTTTTCATCGATACCGAATATATAACATTAGGTCAGTTGTTGAAGGAAGAAGATATCGTATCTTCCGGTGGTCAAGCTAAGTGGTATTTGAAGGACCATGCAGTGAAACTAAACGACGAACCTGAAGATCGTCGTGGTAAGAAATTATACGACGGGGATAACGTTGAAGTTATTGATGTTGGTTTGTTTTTTATTCGCAAAAAGTAGGCTTTATTTATGAAATTAAGAGAACTCAAATTACGTAATTTTCGTAATTATAGCGATGTAGAGGTGCAGTTCTCACCTTCAATTAACGTCTTGTTGGGTAACAATGCCCAAGGAAAGACCAACATGCTAGAAGCAATCTATGTTTTGGCATTAACGCGTAGTCATCGTACCAATAACAATCGCGACTTGATTAATTGGGAAAATGAAAATGCGCAGGTCTATGGCGAGGTTGAAAAAGAACTAGGCACCACCAAATTGGAAATCGATTTGGGAAAGAAAGGCAAACGTGCAAAAGTAAATCAACTCGAACAGGCTAAACTATCCTCCTATGTGGGTGAACTAAACGTGATTTTGTTTGCTCCGGAGGACTTATCCATCGTTAAGGGAGCGCCAACGGTTCGCCGTCGCTTCATGGACATGGAATTTGGTCAAATGAGCAGTCAGTATTTATACAATAATTCTCAATACAGAAAGATTCTAAAACAACGAAATAATTACCTAAAGCAGCTTCAGCTAAAAGAGGCTTCGGATAAGCTTTATCTAGATGTCTTATCAGATCAATTAGCTGCTTATGGTGCCAAGTTAATTTTTCAACGTTTGGAATTATTGAAGAAGTTGCAGGGATGGGCAGCAAATATCCATGCCGAAATTTCTCAAGGCAAAGAAGAATTGAAGTTTAAATATGTTTGCGCATTAAAGAAAAAACAGCAGACCAATGAAAATGACATTTACACCGGTCTAAAGGAATTGTTTGACGAAAACAAGGACAAAGAAATTAGACAGGGTAATACGTTATATGGTCCGCATCGTGATGATTTACAGTTTATTATCAACGGAAAAGATGTTTCGACGTTCGGCTCACAGGGCCAACAAAGAACATCCGCACTTTCGGTTAAGTTAGCCGAAATTGATTTGATGAAGGAAGAAACGAACGAATATCCAATCCTATTGTTGGATGATGTTTTATCCGAGTTAGACGATAATCGTCAGACTCATTTATTAAAGTCAATTCAAGATAAAGTGCAAACGTTTTTGACGACTACGAGTCTAAGCGGAATTGCTCGCGATTTAATATCTGATCCAAAGGTGTTCAATATTTCAAGTGGGCAAGTCGTAGAAGAATAGTCTGAATTAGGGGAGGAATAAAGTTGACTGAAAATGAAAAAGAAGAACAAAGAAGAAAAGCTGACGAATATAATGCCAGCCAAATTCAAGTTCTAGAAGGTCTAGAAGCGGTACGTAAACGTCCAGGTATGTACATTGGATCAACCAGTGTTCAAGGTCTCCACCATTTGGTATGGGAAATTATTGATAATGGGATTGATGAAGCCCTAGCTGGTTTCGCCGACACTATTCACGTAACTGTTGAAAAAGATAACAGTATTACAATCGTCGATAATGGACGTGGGATTCCTACTGATATCCAAGAAAAAACTGGAAAGCCAGCCCTAGAAACAGTATTTACTATCTTGCATGCCGGAGGTAAGTTCGGTGGTGGCGGATACAAGGTTTCTGGTGGTCTTCACGGGGTTGGGGCATCAGTTGTTAATGCATTATCAACTGAATTAGATGTAACCGTAACTCGTGATGGTAAGAAGTACTACATGGACTTCAAACGTGGTCACGTTAACACCAAGATGAAATTCGTTGGTGATGATGATCCAGATAACCACGGTACTAAGGTTCACTTCCTTCCAGATCCAGATATCTTTACTGAAACAACCACTTACAACATCAAAACTTTAACCGAAAGAATTAGAGAACTTGCTTTCTTAAACAAGGGACTAAAGATTTCACTTCGTGATAACCGTCCAGAAGAACCAACATACGAAGAATTCCATTACGAAGGTGGTATCAAACACTACGTTGAATACATCGATAGTGAAAAGACACCATTATTCGAAGAACCAATCTATGTTGAAGGAATGGAAAATGACATTTCAGTTGAAGTTGCACTTCAATACACTGATGATTACCACAGTGAAATGAGAACATTTACCAACAACATTCACACCATCGAAGGTGGTACTCACGAAGAAGGTTTCAAACGTGCATTAACTCGTGTTATCAACGATTACGCTCGTAAGAACAACCTATTAAAAGAAAAAGACGATAACTTAACTGGTCCTGACGTTCGTGAAGGTTTAACAGCCGTTATTTCTGTTAAGCATCCGGACCCACAATTCGAAGGACAAACTAAGACTAAGTTGGGTAACTCAGACGCAAGAACTGCTACTGATCACATCTTCTCAGAACACTTTGCTAAGTTCTTATTTGAAAACCCAACCTTGGGTAAGCAAATTGTTGAAAAGGGTGCATTAGCATCTCGTGTCCGTGCCGCTGCTAAGCGTGCGCGTGAAGTTACCAGAAAGAAATCAGGACTAGAAATTTCTAACTTACCTGGTAAGTTAGCAAACAATACTAGTCGTGACCCTGAAATTTCTGAATTATTCATTGTCGAAGGGGACTCCGCGGGTGGATCTGCTAAGCAAGGTCGTTCCCGTTTGACCCAAGCAATTTTGCCAATTAGAGGTAAGATTTTGAACGTTCAAAAGGCGACAATGGACAAGATTTTAGCCAATGAAGAAATCAGATCAATGTTTACAGCAATGGGTACTGGTTTCGGTAATGACTTTGATATCGAAAAGGTTCATTACCACAAACTAATTATCATGACCGATGCCGATGTCGATGGTGCCCACATTCAAACACTTCTATTGACATTGATTTACAACTACATGCGTCCATTAATCGACGCTGGATATGTCTACATCGCTCAACCACCTTTGTATCGTTTACAACAAGGTAAGATGATTAGATACATTGCAAATGATGATGAATTGGAACAATGGAAGGCTCAATTGCCTGCATCTCCAAAACCTAGCATCTCTCGTTACAAGGGTCTTGGTGAAATGGATGCCGAACAACTTTGGGATACTACTATGAACCCAGACAACCGTCGTCTACAAAGAGTTGAAGCAAAGGATGCTGCACAAGCTGCTGAAATCTTTGACATGTTGATGGGTAACAAGGTAGAACCACGTCGTAAATTCATTGAAGAAAACGCCACATTCGTTGAAAACTTAGACATTTAACATGAATGTTTCATGTGAAACATTTTAATGTAACGACCATGAATTGGAGGTAAAAACATTGGCCAATAATGAAGATTTATCAAGCCATCGTATTGAAAACGTTGACTTATCTGAAAAAATGAAAACATCATTCTTGGACTACGCAATGAGTGTTATCGTTGCGCGTGCCCTTCCTGATGTTCGAGACGGAATGAAACCAGTTCACAGAAGAATCCTATACGATATGCGTGAACTTGGTTTAACTCCTGACAAACCATTCCGTAAGTCTGCCAGAATCGTAGGGGATACTCTTGGTAAGTATCACCCCCATGGTGATGCTGCAGTTTATGGATCAATGGTTAGAATGGCCCAAACATTTAGTTACAGATATCCATTGGTTAATGGACATGGTAACTTCGGTTCTGTCGATGGTGATGGTGCCGCTGCCATGCGTTATACCGAAGCAAAACTAAGTAAAATTGGGATGGAAATGCTAAGAGACATCAACAAGGATACTGTCGATTTCCAAGATAACTTCGATGGTAGTGAAAGAGAACCAGAAGTATTACCTTCTCGTTTCCCTAACCTACTTGTTAATGGTGCTTCCGGAATTGCCGTTGGGATGGCTACAAACATTCCTCCTCACAATTTAAGCGAAGTAATCTCAGCAATTCATATCTTAATGAACAATCCAGAAGCTACTACTGCTGACTTGATGGAAGCATTACCTGGACCTGATTTCCCAACCGGTGGGGTCGTTTTAGGTAAGTCTGGAATTAGAAGAGCTTACGAATCTGGTAAGGGTAGCATCGTGCTACGTGCTAAGACTGAAATTGAAGAACAAAAGAGTGGTAAGCAACGCATTATCGCTACTGAAATTCCATACATGGTTAACAAGGCGAAGTTAATCGAACACATCGCTAACCTTGTTCGTGACAAACGACTAGATGGGATTACAGATATCAATGATGAATCTGACCGTGATGGTATGAGAATCGTGATTGATGTTAGACGTGATGCATCTGCTCAAGTCGTTCTAAATAACCTATATAAGCTAACATTAATGCAAACTAGCTTTAGTTTTAACATGCTAGCTATCGTTGAAGGTACTCCAAAGATTTTAAGTTTGAAAGAAATCTTAAATGAATACTTGGAACACCAAGTTAACGTTATCAAACGTCGTACTGAATACGAATTAGCCAAAGCTGAAAACCGTGCTCACATCTTAGCCGGTTTAATCGTTGCTTTGGATAACATTGACCGTGTTATTACAATCATCCGTGAATCACAAACCTCAGCAATCGCTAAGGATCAATTAATGAGTGAATTCTCACTAACCGATAAGCAAGCCCAAGCTATCTTGGACATGCGTCTTGTTCGTTTGACTGGTTTGGAACGCGACAAGATTGTTAGCGAACATGCCGAACTATTAAAAGACATCGAACGTTACAAGGAAATTCTAGGTAGTCGTGAAAAGATTAATGAATTAATCTATCAAGAATTACTAGAAATCCAAGAAAAATACGGTGACGAAAGAAAGACTGAACTACGTGTTGGTGAAGTTCTAAGTATCGAAGACGAAGATTTAATCGCTGAAGAAGATATCATGATTACATTGACTCACAACGGTTACATCAAACGTACTGCTACTTCAGAATTCAAGAGCCAAAACCGTGGTGGTCGTGGTGTGCAAGGAATGGGTGTCCACGATGATGACTTCATCGAACACTTACTAGCAACTACTACTCACCATTCATTACTATTCTTTACCAACCTAGGTAAGGTTTACAGAATGAAGGGTTACGAAATCCCTGAATACGGTCGTTCCGCTAAGGGGATTCCAATCATCAACCTATTAGGAATTGATACAGATGAAAAGATTCAAGCTGTTATTCCAGTTGACGATAACGAAAGTAACGACGGCAAGTTCTTATTCTTCACAACCCTAAAGGGAACTGTAAAACGTACACCAATCGATGAATTCCAAAACATCAGAAGTAATGGTCTAAAGGCTATTCACTTGAAGGATGAAGACGAATTGATGCGTGTATCAACAGTATCTGAAGACCAAAACATTATTATTGGTACTCACTTAGGTTACTGTGTCAGCTTCAAGGTTTCAGACGTTCGTTCAATGGGACGTTCTGCTACCGGGGTTCGTGGTATCCGTCTAAGAGAAAATGATTACGTAGTTGGTGGGGATGTATTAGATCCAAACGACAACGTCTTCGTTATCTCTGAAAATGGTTACGGTAAGCAAACTCCTGCTTCCGAATACCAAATCAAAGGCCGTGGTGGTAAGGGTATCAAGACAGTTAACGTGACTGAAAAGAACGGTCCATTAGCTGGATTGACTACTGTTGCCGGTGATGAAGATATCATGCTTGTTACTGACAAGGGTGTTATGATCAGATTTAGTATTTCTGACGTTTCACAAACCGGTCGTGCTACTCTAGGGGTTCATTTAATCAAGATTGATGAAGATTCTAGAGTATCAACTGTTGCCCGTGTTCAAAAAGAAGACGAAACAGAAGATGATGCTGAAGAACAAACCGCTGAAGTAAGTTCTGACAATGCAGAATCAACTGACGAAGCAAATAACAACGACGAAGAATAATCGTCAAACAAAAAAAGCTTTCATGTAGGATATCAAAGTCCTATGATGAAAGCTTTTTTATTGTGGTTGTTCACCAATAAATCTATAATTAATCCTTAATACACTTTATAAAACGGGGGGGTGAGCGAATGGAAAAACAAAATCAACTAACGCAGAGCCAATCCAACCAACAAATTATTAAGTCACTGACGAGTAATGGGCTGGGGGCTTTTAGTTATGGAATATTCCAGTACGGAATTAGTTTCATGCTATTGCATGCCACCCATTCTCCATTGAGCTTTGGGATGAACATTGCCGTCGGTCCCTTGATTAGTTTATTGACGTTTATTCCGATTGGAAACTTTGTCGATACCCACAATCATAAGCGCATTATCTTTTGGGGCTATGTCCTAAGAATGATTGGTTTTCTTGCATTAGCATTAGCACTACCATTTTTCCACGGTGGATCATTATTGATTCCTGTCGCGATTTTTATTGCGATTGATTCTATCTTGGTGAACCTGAGAAACACAGCGTACTCAGCATCAATTCGTCAATTAGTGAGAATGTCGGATGTCGCAAAACTGACTTCGCTCACCACCGCAGTTGCATCAGCTTCTAGAATATTATCGCCCGTCTTAGGGATTACGCTGTATGCCTTGATTAGTGTCGAGGGATTAATCGCTTTAGAAATCTCAGCGACGGTAGTAGCTATGTTAATTATGATGTCGCTTCATTTCTACGAGGTTAAAGCGGAAAAACAAGAACGCGTATCGCAAAGACAACAGTTTAAACAAACCCTTCAATACGTTAAAAGACGGCCATTTATTCGAGACAGTATTGTGGCGGAAATCGTGGTTAACTTCTTCTACACGGCTGTTGTTACCGGGAGTCCATTCATCATCGTTAACCAATTAGGGTTGCCCAATTCGGTAGTAATTTGGACGGAAACCGGATACTCAATTGGTTATCTAACTGGTAGTTTGATTACCAGTCGATTAAGGCAACAAAATCACTTTGGAATTAAGATTATGTCGACCATGATTTTGGTTGGAATCAGTCTAGTTGGCTTAGGATTACTATTCACCGTTACCAAGAATCAAATGATTGTTTCGGTAATTGGGATGCTATTGTCATTATTGATGGAATTATCCTTTGCCATCTTTGACTTGGCGATTGAAATTCGTCTTCAAAGTACCGTTGAACATAACATTTTGGGCAGGGTTAGTTCCACACTTTATACTGTTGGGTATGCCATCATGCCATTTGGAACCTTGGTATACACATGGTTATATGACATTTTCCCAAATGGTAGTTTGATTATGATTATTAGCGGTGTGATTTTAATAGTCTATACCGTGTTTAGTATTTCTCAATTCGTTAGAAACATTAAAAAAGATGATTTGTATGTGGAGGAGCATGCGGATCAGATTAATTAAGGAGAATAATATGCGTTCAAAGAAACATCATTCACCAGAAACGGTTAAACAAATTCATGATTTTTTTAAATACACGAAAATAGCCGTGGTTAACATTATCTTGTTGTCACTTTGCTATGATGTCTACGACTTCATTCGAAATTCTGGCAGGATGGATTTGGCAAATGTCTTATTTATATCAGCTACCAGTAGTATGGTTGTATTTTCGGCCGTTGCCTTTGATAAGGATGACTTCTTAAGTATGAGTAAAATTGTTATTTCAATCAGTTTCGTAGTCTATACAATCTCCTCAATTCTATGGAGCTGGCTTTTTATTTATTTAGTCGGCAAGATAGATCAAATGATCTCATCAATTTATTTTGAACCGGTTATTCATTTTATCGTTAATTTTTTGAGATATACTTTTCCATCAATTTCCCTTCAAATGGTCTTTATATATATACTGTTTGTGGTTTATAAAATCATCATGCGTAAAGATGATTGAACGTAAAGTATAATAAATTAATAAATTCTTAATTAAAATTTTATTAAATTGGTGATAGAATTAAAACATATCAAGAATTGAGGGGATATTCTTATGACTTTTAAGAGAGATTTGAAGACTTTGTTGTTTGTCTTTTCATTGTTCCTATTGATTGCTATGGGAGTTAACGCTAATGCTAGCGTTAAGACATACCATCAAAGGGGATATGCTTTGAAGGGTGGTTATGCAACACACTTCGTAAACAACGGAAACTATGCATACATTCCAAAGTACAGTTACGGTTCTAGCGATGGATACTACGAAAGCTCTACTTACCAATCAAGTTCATACACTATGTTTGCAAAAGGTGGAAATTTCCGTCGTAATGCCAAAACTAGTTTTTACCTACCAGTTTCATACAAATCAAGTGGTGATCTTGGAAATCCACAAAGTGTCGCTATTTCAAGATCTGGTCAATACGCTTACGTAATGTACCCAGATACTGAAAACACCATTATTAGATACGACCTTTGGAAGCTACAAAGTTTAGGTATTGATACTACCAACATGGCTCAATTAAGAATGGGTGTTAGAGATCGTGACCCACAAATTATGTCAGCCATCAAGTTTGGTCCTAAATTTGACGCCGGTCATGGTCAATCACTAGCATTGAACCCAAAGACTAATACGCTATGGTATGTAAAAATGGGCGTTGTGACAACTTCACCAACATTAGTTGAAGTTAGTCCAACTACATTAAAACCAATTAAGCAAATTAAGTTTAACTTCAGTCCTTCATACTCAATTAATAATGAATTAGCGATTGATAACAACGGAAACTTCTATACATACGTTAAATACCGTATGCAAGGTAAATCCGCTGGTAGAATCGTTATCTTCAAGGGACAAGTTAAGAACAACCGTGTTACTTTCCAAGCTATCAAGCAAGGTTTAGCAAACGGTCAAGGTTTCCAAACTCAAGGAATGGGTTACAACCCAGCAAATAATCGTTTATACCTAGTTTCTGACGGTGTTATTTCATCAATTCCAGTAAACAAGTTAAACAAATTACGTCCAAGTGATGTTAGAACAACTAAATTTAAGACTAACCTAGAATTCGAAGGAATTGCCTTTAACCAAGCTGGTTTAGGATACATCCTAACAATTCGTGGATCACAACTATTTACTATTAATAACTTTTAAAAAATAACAGGAATGTTTATTTGCGTATATATAAATGTATCGCAGAAAAACAATCCCGTTTTTTGTATTGAATATTTTATTTTTTAATGTTAAACTTATTGAACGTGAGTATTGGTTATAAATAACTCGTACTCCTTACTCAACCCAAGAGGTTGGGTCTAAAGTCCACAAGGAGGTGTAATTCATGGAAGAACACAAATATGAAATTACTTACATCATTCGTCCAGATATGGAAGAAGGAGCTAAGAACGACTTAGTTGCTAAGTTCGACAAGGTTCTAACTGACAATGGTGCTAAGATTATTGATTCAAAAGACTGGTCAAAGCGTCGTTTCGCTTACGAAATCGCCGGTTACAACGAAGGTGTATACCACATCGTTAACCTAACTACTGCAGACAAGACTGCTCTAGACGAATTCGACCGTCAATCAAAATTCAGTGATGACATTCTACGTCAAATGACTGTAAGAAGATAATTTAGAATTTAAACGTTTTAAAAAAGAGAGGAGTAATTTTCAGCATGATTAATCGTACAACTTTAACTGGTAGATTAACACGGGATGTTGATTTGCGATACACTCCAAGCGGTTCAGCCGTAGGTAACTTCACTTTAGCTGTTGATCGTAGTTTTACCAACCAACAAGGTGAAAGAGAAGCAGATTTTATCAACTGTGTTATCTGGCGTAAATCCGCTGAAAACTTTGCTAACTTCACCCATAAGGGTGCTTTGGTTGGTATTGATGGACGTATTCAAACAAGAAATTACGAAAATCAACAAGGCCAAAGAGTATATGTTACTGAAGTAGTTGTAGAAAACTTTGCATTACTAGAACCTCGTTCAAGTAACCAAGGTAACAACAACGCCGGCAACAATGCTCCTCAAGCAAATGCAGGAAATAACAATCCATTTGATTCATCAAACAACGCCCCATCAAATAATGGTGGCAACAACTCAGCGGATCCGTTCGCTAACTCTGGTGATCAAATTGATATTTCCGATGATGATTTACCATTTTAATGTGTAAATAAAAGAGGAGGGAAATTTAATGGCTCAACAAAGAAGAGGTGGCCGTCGTCGCCGTAAGGTTGACTTCATCGCCGCAAACCACATCGAATACATCGATTACAAAGATACTAACCTATTAAGTCGTTTCGTATCTGAAAGAGGTAAGATTTTACCACGTCGTGTTACTGGTACTAGCGCAAAGAACCAACGTAAGTTAACTCTTGCTATCAAGCGTGCACGTATCATGGGCTTAATGCCATTCGTTTCAGAAGACTAAAAATAACTTTTTAACTGGGATTGATTTTTTATCGGTCTCAGTTTTTTTATGCTCAAAAATACCGATATAAAGGGGATACAAATAATGTTTGTAGCTCCTTTTTTTGAATAATCACCTAATGTGATAAAATAAAGATATAAAAAAATAAAAAAAGAGGAGTTACAATGAAAAAATTGTTCTCGCTAACTAACCTACCTCCATTTTTGAAGAACCAAGTTCTTAGATGGATTGCGTTAGCTTTAACCGTATTATCAATCTTTGGTTTGGTTGTATCTTTCCTATACGATTGGAAATCCGGTGTCCTTTTCTTAGTATTCGTATGTTCATTGTTATCTTACATCTTTAAGAAAATGAACGATCTAAGTGTCAGCACCGATAATTACATCTCAGACCTTTCATACCGTATGCACCGTGGTGAACAAGAAACACTCTTGGAAATGCCAGTTGGTGTATTAATGATCAGTGAAACAGGAGCAATTGAATGGGTAAACCCATATTTGACCCCTTATTTTGGTGATCAAGATTTACTTGGTAAGACCGTCGAAGAGGTAAATGAAGAATTGTCCGATATCCTAGAAAACAATTGGGATAATCCTGACTACGCAACCGTAAAGTGGGAAGACCATTACTTTACAATGTTGATTCAAAAGGAATATCGCACCATATACATGATGGATATCACTAAGTACTACCAAATCGAAAAAGACTACAACGACGAAAAAATCGCCGTTGGTCAAGTTTTCTTGGATAACTATGATGAAATTACTCAATCAATGACCGACCAAGAAATCTCAAACCTAAATAACTACGTTACCAACGAATTGACTATTTGGGCGCAAAAATTTGGTTTATTCATCAAACAAGTTGATGAAGATCACTACATCATGATGGCCTACTCAAAGGTTCTAAAGGATATCGAAGATGACAAGTTCAGCATCCTAGATGAAATCCGTGAATCTACATCTAAGCAAAACTACCCAGTTACCTTGAGTATCGGGATTGCTTATGGTGAAGACAACCTAAACGACCTATCCGAACAAGCCCAAAGTGATTTGGACTTAGCCTTAGGTCGTGGGGGAGACCAAGTTGTTGTGAAGGCTAAGGACCACGAAGCTCGTTTCTATGGTGGTAAGACCAACCCAATGGAAAAACGTACCAGAGTTCGTGCTCGTATGATTTCTCAAGCCCTACAAGAACTATTCAAAGAAGCAGATACTATCTTCGTGCAAGGTCACAGCCAACCAGATATGGACTCAATTGGTGCTGGCTTAGGTATTCATCGTTTAGCTAAGATGAACAACAAGCACTGTTACGTTGTTATCCCAGATGGAACTTTCCACTCTGACGTACAACGTTTAATCGACAAGACTAAGGAAGACGAAACTCTAGCTTCGGACATCATCACACCAGATGAAGCCCTACAACTAGCTACTGACAACAGTCTTTTAATCATGGTGGACCACTCTAAACCATCAATGAGTGTGTCTGAAGACCTATACAACAGATTGGAAAGCAAGGTTATGATTATTGACCACCATAGACGTGGTGAAGAATTCCCTGAAAACCCAGTCTTGGTCTACATCGAACCATACGCTTCATCAACCTGTGAATTGATTACCGAAATGTTTGAATATCAATCACAAGATGCTGAACCAGTAAGCAAACTAGAAGCAACAGCAATGTTGACCGGTATCTTTGTTGATACTAAGCAATTCACTTTACGTACAGGAACTAGAACGTTTGATGCTGCATCATACCTACGTTCAGCGGGTGCTGATTCAGAAGAAATGCAACAATTCATGCGTGAAAATCCTGATGCCTACATGGCAAGAATGCATCTAATTTCAATGGCCAAGGTCGTTGAAGGACACGAAAACATGATGTACGTAGCCGGTGAAGAAGACAAGGTCTACGATCCTGTTACTGCCGCTCAAGCTGCTGATTCAATGTTAAACATGTCTGGTGTTGAAGCTTCTTACGTTATCTCTCATCGTCCAGATGATTTAATTGGTATTTCTGCAAGAAGTAACGGTGAAGTTAACGTGCAAAGAGTAATGGAAGAACTAGGTGGTGGTGGTCACTTATCAAGTGGTGCTACCCAAATTGCCGATAAGACAATTGAAGAAGTGGAACAAATGCTTTTGGATTCTATCAATGAAGTAAAGAGCGAAGAAGCTCCTGAAGAATCAGAAGACAATTAATTCATTCATTTAAAAAAACACCCAGAGAGTTTATAATAATATAAAGACATTAAGAGGAGTGATTTGAATGAAAGTTATATTTTTAGAAGATGTTCGCGGTAAAGGTAAACGTGGAGAAATCAAGAACGTTTCCGACGGATATGCACAAAACTTCTTAATTAAACAAGGTAAAGCTAAAGAAGCAACCAACTCAGCATTAAGCCAACTTCAAGGTGAAAAACACGCCGAAGCAAAAGAAGCTGCAGCTGAATTACAAGAAGCCAAAGACTTAAAGGCAAAACTAGAAGATGATAAGACAGTCGTTGAATTATCAGCTAAAGTTGGTGCTGACGGCCGTTTATTCGGATCAGTATCCTCAAAACAAATCGTTGCAGAAATGCAAAAACAACATGGCTTAAAGATTGATAAGCGTAAAATTGAATTGGGTGAACCAATTAGAACCTTAGGTTACACTAACGTTCCAGTTAAACTACACAAACAAGTTACTGCTACAATCAGAGTTCATGTAAGTGAAAAATAATCTTAAAGGAAATCGAGGGGTAGTATGAGTAACGAGTATATGAATGGTCAAACACCACCACAAGATTTAGATGGTGAAAAAGCCGTCTTGGGTGCTGTCCTATTAGACAATGAAAAATTAGCAGAAACCCAAGAATTTATTACCTCTGATGATTTTTATCGACATGCTCATCAGTTGATTTTCGCCGCTATGGAGACCTTGGGTGACAAGGACGAACCAATTGATGCGTCGACTTTAAGAACTGAACTTGAAGGTGGCCATAATCTAGAAGATGCCGGTGGTGTGGCTTACTTAGCTGAATTAGCAACCACAACACCAACCGCTGCCAATGCTGTTTACTATGCCAAAAACGTTCACCAAAAGGCAGTTGCTAGACGTCTGATCAAGACCGCAACTGACATTGTGACCGAAAGTTACAACAACAACGGAAACATTGATGAACTATTGGATAACGCTGAACGTTCAATCTTAAACGTTTCAGAAGATAGAAACAGCAATGGTTTCAAGTTCATTGGGGATGTTTTAGGACAATCCCTAGACAGTATTCAAGAATTAGCTCAACAAAAATCAACTGTTACCGGTTTGTCGACTGGCTTTCCAGCCCTAGATAAAATGACAACCGGTTTGCATGATGATGAATTAGTAATTCTAGCCGCTCGTCCAGCCGTTGGTAAGACTGCGTTTGCCCTAAACTTGGCGCAAAACGTGGGTACCAAGTCTGGAAAAGCAGTTGCTATTTTCAGTTTGGAAATGAGTGCCGAATCACTAGTTAGTCGTATGATTTGTGCCGAAGGAAGTATTGATGCCAACCATTTGAGAACTGGTCAATTGACTGGTGAAGAATGGCAAAGTGTTTACATGGCAATGGGTAGTCTATCCAATGCCAGCATCTACATCGATGACACTGCCGGAACTAAGATTTCCGAAATTCGTGCCAAATCAAGACGTTTGGCTAAGGATACTAACAACCTTGGTCTAATCGTGGTCGATTACTTGCAACTGGTTGATGGTGGTAGCCAAGAAAACCGTCAACAAGAAGTTTCATACATTTCACGTCAATTGAAGAAGATTGCCAAGGAACTGGGCGTTCCAGTTATTGCGCTATCCCAATTGTCTCGTGGAGTTGAACAACGACAAGACAAGCGTCCGGTTCTATCTGATATTCGTGAATCTGGATCAATCGAACAAGATGCCGATATCGTTGCCTTCCTATACCGTGATGATTATTACGAAAGAGAAGACGGCGACGATGATGAAGAAGAATCAGAAGTAGAAGAAAACAACGACGTAGGTGAAGTTGAAGTAATTATCGAAAAGAACCGTTCAGGTCCTCGTGGAACTGTTAAGTTACTATTTATCAAATCACATAATAAATTCTCATCTATCGCATACAATCCAGATGATGAGGGTTAATTAAAACTAAATCCTTAGCGTTTGCTAAGGATTTTTTTGTCAAAATTCGGGGGGTGAGAGAATGAATGAAATTAAACTGCATTGGTTATTTCTAGGATCATTAATTAATAACATTGCGGTAAGTACGGTCTGGCCGCTTACGACCGTCTACATGCATGATGCATTGGGCAAGTCACTGACCGAAGTCGGCATAATTTTGTTCCTATACTCAAGTTCTAACGTTTTGGGTAATTATATATCGGGGAAACTGTTTGACCGCCATAATCGCTATATTTTGACGATAATGGGGATTATTACTTCCGTGTTGATATCGTTTGGATTAATTTTCTTTAATGGCTGGCCATACTATCCAATTGGATTGGTATTATTTGGCTTTACGACCGGTTGGAACCTAACGATGATTAATTCCTTAGGAACCACCGTTAAACTAAAATCAGGGCGTTTTATTTTTAATATGTTATACCTAGCGCAAAACGTCGGGGTGGTATTTGGCACGATTGCCGTTGGCTTTATCTATCCAGTAGGAATTGGCTACGTCTTCATGTTGACCACCGCCATATTGATTATTTACGGCATTAGCGCTATCTTGACCTATCACAAAGAGGGTTCGATTTACCCAATTAAACGTGATTCCATGAAGAAGACAAAGGTGAAGTTACCACGTCCAAACTGGATTATCGTCACCACATTCTTTGTGACGCTAGCTATCATTTGGATTGTCTATGAACAATGGGTATCCAACATGTCGGTATACATTACCGGATCAGGAATTCCACTATCAATGTACAGTCTATTGTGGACGTTAAACGCATTCTTGTTGGTAGTATTCCAACTATTGATTAACTGGATTGCGCAAAAACACGACAGCCTATACTTCCAAATTTACTTTGGAATCCTATTTATCGGTTTGTCATTCTTCACACTAATCTTTACCCATACCTACACCGGATTCGTTATCTCAATGATTGTTCTAACATTGGGAGAAGCATCCGTAATTCCTTCAATTCCTGCGTTGGTCAACGAGCTAACGCCGGTTGAAGTAAAAGGTAAGTACCAAGGATTAACCAACGCCTGGGCCGCAATTGGTAAGGCAATTGGACCATTGGTTGGTGGAATCATCATTGATGCCACTTCGTATGGATTATTATTCATCATTTGTACAATCACGTGTGTGGGAATTATTTTAGGATCAGAATTAATCGCTAGATATTCACGCAAAAAAGTAACTAAATATTCAGAATAATTGGTTCGCTATTTTTATAGCGAACTTTTTTATTAAAAATAAATTAGAGAAATAAAAGCCGATATGTAGCTATTATTATTTTATCTAATGCTAGTATCGAAAACATAAATGACAAAATGGTTAGAAAACCATTGACCTTTTTGAACTCAAAGTCTAGTATTTGAAATGTTCAATAAATAAAAAACAAATAACTAATAAAACATTTTGATGAAGGTAATTAGATCTTTAGCCGTACTAAGCGAGTGTCGTTGCTGAAAGGGCATTGCGACTACTGATCGAAAGACTTGATTGTATAAGTTCACTTTTACAGGTGAAATGGTTGTACCCATTATCGTACCGCGTATGAAGCACTAATTGTGTAGTACGAGCGAGAAAATATTTGTGAAAATATTTTGAATCTGGGTGGTACCACGTTACAGACGTCCCTTAGCCGATTGGCTGAGGGGCGTTTTTTTAGTTATTTGTTAAAAAAGTTGGGAGAGATTTATATGCATAGAAAAATTTTTAAGAACGCCAACATCTTTGATGGAGTCCACGAAGATGTCTTTAAAGATTTTAGTTTTGCAGTCGATGTAGAAACAGGGAAGATTACTGAAATTGCTCAAAAAATTTCGCCAGCAGAAGATGATGAAGTAATTGATGTAAATCATAAGTTTGTCGCTCCGGGTTTAATCAATGCCCACACTCACATCACCAGTGATCCTAACATTAGCACTGGAGGTGATAAGGACGTTGTAGAAACCACAGTCGATGCCATTAAGGCATTACGAGCATTCTTAAAATCTGGCTGTACATACGTGAGACAATGCGGTGCTAGATACGGAATCGATATTCCAATCAAGCGTTTAATTACCGAAGGCAAAATTGATAATGTTCCACATGTGATGGCTTCAGGGAAGGCCTTTACTATGACCGGTGGACATGGTGATTATGCCAACGGCGGAAACGTTGTTGATTCTCCAGATGAAATGAGAAAGAAAATTCGTGAAGGCTTAAAAGCTGGTGCTGATTGCATCAAGATTATGGCATCTGGAGGAGTAATGTCACCTGGTGACTTCATGGACGAAGCTCAATTAACAATTGATGAAATGAAGGTCGCCGTTTACGAAGCACATAACAAACATAAGATTGTCGCAGCTCACGCTGAAGGTAATCCAGGAATTAGAAACGCCATTGAAGCTGGCGTAGATTCTATCGAACACGGTTTTTACGTTGACGATGAAGAAATCGCAATGATGAAAGAACGTGGCACATATATTGTTCCAACCATTATCGCCGCTGCATCTGTAACCGAGAAGGGTAAGGAAACATTACCTAAGTGGGAACACCAAAAGATGGCTAACGCAATGGACGATGCATATACCAATGTCAAAAAGGCGTATCAAAACGGCGTCAACATCGCATTAGGTACTGATGCAGGAACACCTTATAACTACTTTGATATGACCACTCCTAAGGAATTAGAGATGATGGTTGATCGTATCGGAATGAGTGAATTTGAAGCGTACAGAACTTCTTACAAGGCCGCCGAGTTAATGAAAATTGATGATGAATACGGCTCAATCGAGAAAGATAAATACGCGGATTTCATAATCATTGATGACAATCCAATGGAAGATATCAAAGCAGTCCAACAAACAGATAAAGAAGTGTATATAAGCGGAAGAAAAGAATTTTAGAATAGGGATGAATTTTATGAAGAAAAACAAAATGATTATCGGATCAACCATGATTATGATGGCTATTGGTTTAGCCGCCTGTGGTAAGTCCAACTCAGCAAGTCAAACATCCAATAACGGAACTACCAAGCCAATTAATTGGATGGCATCATCAGAAATTACCACTTTAGACCCTTCAAAGATTGTTGATGCAGAGACAGGTAATACTGCTTTAAATGCTGAACAAGGTTTATTAACCTACGGGGACAAAGGTAAATTAGAGAACGGAATAGCTAAAAGTTACGATGTTTCAAAAGATGGTAAGACATATACATTCCATTTAAGAGATAATGCTAAATGGAGTGATGGTAGCAAGGTCACTGCCAATGATTTCGTTTACGGAATTCAACGCACAGTTAACCCTAAAACTGCCGCACAAAATACATATGATTTTGATCATATCGTAAATTATGAAGCTGTAAGTAAGGGTCAAATGTCATACAAGAAGTTAGGTGTATATGCACCAAACGATAAGACGGTAGTATTTAAACTATCTAACCCACAACCATATTTTAAGTACCTAGTAGCTGGGACTGATTTCCTACCTCAAAAACAATCATTTGTTGAATCAAAGGGTAGCAAATATGGAACTAATTCAGAAAATCAAATTTACGATGGACCTTTTAAGGTTACCGGTTGGACCGGAACCAATGATACTTGGATGCTAGAAAAGAATGATAACTACTGGGATGCCAAGAGTACTAAGCTAGAAAAGATTAAGATTAACGTTGAAAAGGACGCTAACACTGCCTACAACGAATACCAATCAGGTCAACTGGATGAAATGATGTTAGCTGATAAGGAACAAGTTAAACATTACAAGGGCACTCCTGAATTCCATCAATTAGCCAGTGCACGTAACAACTATCTAGAATTTAATGAAGACAGGATTCCTGCATTTAAGAATGTCAACATTAGAAAAGCTCTATCAATGGTAGTTAACAGGGATCAATTTGTTAACGACGTAATGGGTGATGGCTCATTCCCAGCTAAGGGATTAGTTTCAACTGGAATGATGAGCAGAAACGGTGTTGATTTTGCAGATGCTGCTTACGTTAAGGACGCAGCAACCTACAACAAGAAGAAGGCTCTATACTACTGGAATAAGGGAATGAAAGAAATTGGTAAGAAGTCACTTACATTCAACATCTTGTTCGATGATACTTCTGAAGGTAAATCAATCACTGAATTCCTACAAAGTTCAGCATTTAGTCAACTACCTGGTTTGAAGGTAACCGCTACTAACATTCCAACTAAGGCTCGTTTGAGCAGACAAATTGCCTACGATTACGACGCCACAGTTACTGGATGGAGCACCACTTACCCAGACCCAATTTCATTCCTACAATTGCTAACAAGTACCTACCCATACAACTTTGCAAGATGGAAGAATGCTGAATATGACAAGTATGTAAATGCTGCATCAACCACCGATGCCAACAATTCAGCAAAACGTTGGGATGACATGGTTAAGGCCGAAAAGATTCTTATGAACAATCAAGGTGCCGTACCATTCTACCAAAGCTCAGAACCACAAGTTGTTAAGACTAACATCAAAAACGTTACTCACTCAGCTACTGGTTTGGAATGGAACTTCAGCAAAGCATACGTTGAAAAATAACATTCAAAAAGAACCCAATTACCGGGTTCTTTTTTATTTTGTCCATTCGCTTAGATGAAATTAATTCATTTTTCTAATACAAAATTAATAATTAGTTTGACATTGGCTATATAATCGTAATAATATATCGATAATGTTTCTAATTATTTTCTAATATTTGTAAAGGGAGGTTGATTAATATGTCTAAATTAATTAACAAAATTAGTGACAGAATGAGTAACGTTAAACCTGATGTCTTATTAGGTTTCAGCGATTCAATTTCTGATGTTGAAGGTTTAATTCCATTAACAATTGGAGAACCTGACTTCAACACACCTGATCACATTAAGGAGGCAGCAATTGCGGCAATCAACAACAACCACAGTCATTACACTGATTCACGTGGCGTTAAGGAATTGCGCGATGCTGCCGTTAAATTTTTAGCAGATAAATACGATTTACATTACGATTCTGAAACTCAGTTCATCGCCACTGTTGGTGTTACCGAAGCGCTATTTATCACGTTTGGAGCATTGCTAAACCCTGGGGATGGCGTTGTGGTACCTTCACCCGCGTTTTCTCCATATTTTAACAATGTTGAATTCTTTGGCGCTCATTCGGTAGAAGTTGATACATCCGACGATGGATTTGTCCTAACTCCCGAAAAATTAGAAGCAGCGATTAAGGAACACCCAACAATTAAAATTGTCATCATCAATACACCAAACAACCCAACTGGAGTGTCATACACTTCGGAACAATTAAAGGGCTTGGCTGATGTGATTGAAAAACACGACCTCGTCTGTTTTAGCGACGAAATTTACAGTGAATTAACTTACGATCAAGAACATGAATCAATTGCGAAATTCATTCCTGAACGCACAATTGTATTCAATGGACTATCTAAGTCACATGCGATGACAGGATGGAGAGTTGGTCTGGTTTATGGACCAGAAGAAATCATCCATACTGCGCGCTCAATTCACGAATACACTGCCACATCATTACCTGGTGCCGTTCAATACGCTGCCGTTGAAGCTTTAACAAACGGTAAAGATGATGGTATTGAAATGAGAAAAGTTTACGAAAAGCGCCGTAACTTACTACGTCAGGGATTAGCTGATGCAGGAATTGAAAGTCCTAACCCAAGTGGTGCATTTTACATCTTTGGTAAGATTCCTGAAAAATTTGGCGACGATGACTTTGAATTCTGTCGTCGAGTTGCCAGAGAAGCCAAGGTTGGAACAATGCCTGGTAGTGCGTTTGGTAAATCTGGAAAGGGGTATTTCCGTTTAAGTTATGCAACCAGTGAAGACAATTTGAATGAAGCAGTGAAACGCATTGCTAAGTTTGTGGAGGATAACTAGATGAAAATACTAATGTTTAACACCCAACCATATGAAGTAGAAACTTTTGCAAAAATTGCTGATGATTTGAAGGTCCAAATCGACTGGACGGAAGAGGGACTATCCCTTGATAACGTCGATAAGACCAAGGATTACGATGCAATTACTATCCAACAACACGGTAACCTTGAAGGCGAAGATTTATACAAACGTTTGGCCGAAAATGGTATCAAACAAATTTCGTTACGTAGTACCGGATACGAAATTATTGATTTAGATCTAGCTAACAAATACAACCTAAAAGTTACCAATGTTTCTGGGTACTCACCTCGCTCAGTCAGTGAATTAGTATTAGCTGATACCATGGCGTTATTACGCCGTTTAAAGGATTACAGCAAGCGTGAGGAACGAAACGACTTTAGTTGGACCGGTGCGCAAGCCCGTGAAATTCACAACTTAACCGTTGGAGTAATCGGAGCCGGTACCATCGGAAGTGCATCCGCACGTATTTTTAGAGCGCTAGGCGCTCGTGTGTTAGCATACGATCCAGTCCAACGAACTGATTTGGCTGATACGGTCGAATACGTAGATGTAAACTACCTATTATCAGAATCTGATGTCGTAACCCTACACACACCATTAACGCCTGAAATGGACCGTTTTATGAATTTTGATCGATTCAAGAAGATGAAAAACGATGCTATTTTCATCAACGCCTCCCGTGGTGGAGTTGTTGATACTGACGCGTTGGTTGCTGCCCTAGAAGCCGGTGAAATCGGTGCAGCAGGAATTGATGTGTTTGATGGTGAAGCTGGAATTACCAGTGTCGACCTTGGTGACAAGGGATACGACAATGACAACTTAAAAGCTTTAATTGCGATGGATAACGTAATTGTTACTCCACATATTGCCTTCTTTACCGACATTGCGGTCTACAATATGGCGTTATTCTCAACGAGAGATGCTATCAAGATTGTTAACGGAGAAGAGGCTGTGTACCCCGTTAATTAAAGAAACAAAAAAGAGCTCATTATGAGCTCTTTTTTTGTTGGAAAATAATATGTAATTGTGATATAGTTGCATTTGCAACAAAAAGTGGAGGTGCTTGTATGGATTCATTAAGGAAAATAGGTGTGATAGCAAGGTCTTTGGATTCAATTAGTAATATAGAGTTTAAGGAATATGAATTATCAAAGGGGCAATATCTATATTTAGTCCGTATAGGCGAAAATCCTGGGATTATTTTACAACAACTATGTGAAATGATTTGTGTTGATAAGACAACTGGTAGCAGGGCCGTTAACAATTTAGTAAAAGCACAGTTAATAAGAAAAGAAATTAGTGTAAATAATAGAAAAAATCAGCTCTTATACCTGACTGAAAAAGGAAAAGAAATGTATGACATTGTAGATAGGGAGAATAAGTATTCTAATGAAGTTGCTCTTAATGGTTTTAGCGCATCCGAAAGAAAATTATTTAATCAATTATTAGATAAAGCCAAAGACAATGTCGTAAAAGATTGGCAAAAAGTCAAACGTGGTGAGAAAAGAGACTACTAGGAGGCGTTATTATGATTGAAATGAAGAAAGTTAAATTATCTGATGTTTACGAACTTCGTCAAATTAGTATTGAAACTTTCAAAGATACTTTTGGTGATGATAACAGTCAGCAAGATTTAGAAGAAATGTTTGAGAACAATTATGGAATTGATCAGCTAAAGAAGGAAATTAGCGATGATAAAACTGATTTCGAGTTTATCTACGTTGATAATGAATTGGCTGGTTACCTAAAGATTAATATTGATGAAGCTCAATCTGAAGATATGGGCAGTGACTATTTAGAAGTTGAAAGAATTTACATCAGAAAGAATTTTAAACGTCGCGGCTTAGGATCTCAATTTATGAACTACGCGATTAATGCTGCTAAAGAAGCGGATAAGAGCTTTATTTGGCTTGGCGTTTGGGAAAACAATACAAACGCGATTGGTTTCTATCAAGTAAAAGGATTTACGCCTTTCTCTGAACACATCTTTGTTGTTGGTTCCGATAAACAAAGAGATATTTTAATGAAAAAAGCAATATAAAAAGAGCTCATTATGAGCTCTTTTTTTAGTTATATAAACTATATACGCTTAATAGGACTGAAATGATTAAATTAATCAAAATGATGGTAAAACCAAGTGTCCCGTTTGCGACTAGAATGATTCCTAAGATAAATACGATGATGCCGATTACTGCGGGGATCATCCAATTGTTTTTCCAGAAAAATAAAATGATTTCAACAAATGTCAAAATGGTGATTAACCATAATAGTGTTAGTGAAAAATCAGTTACGTATAAGTCTGAAATATCTTTGATGGTGATAATTAGCATGTAGACAGTCATCAAAAGACTGATGGCAGCTAACACGCCTTTAGTAGTTTTTTGCATTTGTATTCAACTCCTGACTTTATTTTAAATGTCTCAGGGTTGCTTGTAAAACTAAAATAAAAAAATAAAAAAAGAGCTCTATTCGAGCTTGAACTGAACCCCTTGAGTTGGAGAAATCTAACTTAAGGGGTTCTTTTATGTTTTCTAAAGAATTAAAATTAGCTGCCATTAAAGATTATTATAATGGTTTAGGATTTACAAAAATCACTAATAAA
>NZ_JBMHFD010000005.1:0-94240 GCF_049166695.1 Apilactobacillus intestinapis | reverse complement strand
AATATATATCTTATTACAACAATTATCGTATAAAACAAAAACTGGGAGGAATGTCACCGGTTGAATACCGGATCAATTCCTCCCAGAAAATAGCATAACCATCTTCCAATTTTAGGGGTTCAGGTCACAATCTAATTAGATTGCTTTTAATTTTTTATTCAATTCCAAAACGTTCTTGAACAACGTCTGCAATACGTTTAGTGTAGCCATCTACTAATTCTTGTGTTGGGGCTTCTGCCATCACACGTAGAAGTGGTTCAGTACCACTAGGACGAACTAGGACACGACCATCACCGTTCATTTCTTTTTCAACTTCAGCGATAACTGCCTTCACTTGATCATCAGCTTGGGCACCATCTTTATCGCTAACCTTAACGTTGATTAGTTGTTGTGGGTACTTAGTTACTTCACCAGCAAGTTCTGATAATTTCTTACCAGTGTCCTTCATTACATGTAGTAATTGTAAACTGGTTAGTAGGCCATCACCGGTAGTGTTGAAATCTAGGAAGACGATATGTCCTGATTGTTCTCCACCTAGGTTGTAACCAGATTTGTTCATTTCTTCAACAACATATCTGTCACCAACCTTGGTTTGAACGTTATGCATACCATTTGCTTCCATTGCCTTGTACATACCTAGGTTACTCATAACAGTAGTTACCACAGTATCTTGTTTTAGACGACCGTGATCTGACATGTACTTACCACAAATGTACATAATCTTGTCACCATCAACTAGTTCACCGTTTTCATCAACAGCTAAACAACGGTCACCGTCACCATCAAATGCTAATCCAATTTCAGCACCTTGTTCTACAACCATCTTTTGTAGTTGTTCTGGGTGAGTTGAACCAACTTGGTCGTTAATGTTGATTCCATTTGGCATAGTTGCCATGGTTTCAAATTCGATACCTAAGTCAGCGTATAAACGTGAAACTAGGTTACTTGTTGCACCGTTTGCTGAATCAACGCAAATCTTCATACCTGATAAGTCATCAGGAACAGTTTGTTCTAGGAAACGAATGTATTTTTGACTACCTTCTGAGTAATCATCAACACTACCTAGACCCTTAGCTGATGGACGTGGTAAATCATCTTGGTCAGCTTCTAGAATTGCTTCGATTTCTTCTTCTAATTCATCTGATAGCTTGTAACCATCTGAACCAAAGAACTTAATACCGTTGTATTCAGCTGGGTTATGTGAAGCGGTAATCATAACACCGGCAGCTGCTCCTTGAGTTCTAACAAGGTAAGCAACACCCGGAGTTGTAACGACACCTAGTTGAAGAACTTCAATTCCGACTGATAGCAATCCGGCAATTAAAGCACTTTCTAACATTTGACCAGAAATTCTTGTATCTCTAGCAACTAATACTTGGGGTTGTCCTTCAGCTTGGCTGTGCTTGGTTAAAATGTAACCACCGGCACGTCCACATTTGAAAGCTAGTTCAGGGCTTAAATCTTTGTTAGCTACCCCTCTAACTCCGTCTGTTCCAAAATACTTCATAATTTTATCTCCATTCATCATTCGATTCTTTAAAATCTATTGTGGAATAACTGTTACTTTGATGTTTTCAGGATCGAAACCAGTAACGTTATTTAGATTCTTATCTAGTTCCACATTGATCACTTTCTTTGATGTAATTCCAGAAACATCAACATAAGCGACTACTTTATCAATTGATTCTAGCTCTTTTTTCGTTCCAAAAACCTTCACCTTATCAGTGTCTGATGTTAGTTCGTATTTTTGATTACTTGAGCCATTTTCAACCTTTAATTTTAGTGGAACGTTTTTATTATTTCCACTACTAATTGGCAAGTTAACAGATGTTGTTGATGGCGTCAAGATGATGTTAACAATTCTACCCTTTGAGTCTAATGCTTCTAAAACAGCTGAAGAGCTCATTGATTTCTTGGTGTTTTGTGGAATGCTTAGCTTAGCAACAACTTGCTTAATCTTAGCAATTTCGTTGGCTGCTCCAGTCACCTTCACCTTGTTAGTACCAAGAACTGGTTTGCCAGCTGAATAACCATCAGCAATGTTAGCTGATTCGTATTCGGCTTTGACTGGGAATTCCACTGTCTTTCTAGGTTGAATATTAACGTAGATATAACTTGGGTTGATGTAGTATCTTAATTCGTTGTTTAAACCATCTTGATACAAACGAACCTTATGAGTTCCAACACCTAGTCTGGAAAGATCAGCATACACCTTAAAGTTTTGTGTGTTGACTGTGGTAGTAACTAACGCTGTAGGTCCTACAATCTTAACTGATACCTTTTCAGGATATCCGGTAACAAAATACTTGCTGTTATCGACATTTAATTGTAGTGGCACTGAGATGTTGGCTGACTTGTTAGAAGTCAATTGAGTAATGTCTTCAGAGCTACCATAGTTACTGCCTGAACCAAAAAGTTTTGACTGGTTAACATAAGCAAATAATAAGATGGCAAAAATCAATGCCAATAATCTTAGGTACCATGGGCTATTAAACTTCTTCATTACTTTTGCCCCCCTGTTGATTGCTTGATCTTGTCGAACCAATTAAAGATGGTTGTAAATAAGTTTTTATTCATTGAATCTTGCTTAGTAATCAATTGATCACGTAAGAACTTCATATAGTCGTCCTTATTCATTCCACGTAATAACTCGTTGTTCTTGGTAATTGATACTTCCCCTGTTTCTTCAGAGATAACAATTGTTAAGGCATCAGTTACTTCAGATATACCAACGGCTGCACGGTGTCTAGTTCCCAATTCCTTTGGAATTAGGTTACTTTGTGACAATGGTAGGTATGCAGCTGCCACGGCAACACGATTATTACTGATGATAACTGCACCATCATGTAATGGTGTGTTTGGAATAAATGTATTAATCAAAAGTTCACCGGTAATATCAGCATCTAGCTTAATTCCAGTTTCGATGTAGTCTTCCAATCCGGTATCCATTTGAATAGTCATTAAAGCACCAATTCTACGCTTGGACATATATTGGATGGCTTTATCAAGTTCCAAAATCATCTTTTCATTTTCAACGTTTTGGTTTTGTGCGTGTTTAATAATTGAGCCACGACCTAAATGTTCTAGGCCACGTCTGATTTCAGGTTGGAAAATAACAATAATCGCGATAACTCCCCAGTTAATAACTTGGTCAGTTAAGTATGATACAGTTGTGAATCCGAAGATTACACTGATAATTTTCACGATGGCAATTACTAAAACACCACGGAATAATTGGACAGCTTTTGTGCCCTTAAGTAAGATAATTACCTCATAGATAATGAACCAAACAACTAAGATATCTAAAAGGTTACTTAGTGTTAAGATGTTACTCCAATTTATCCCCATACCTATTCCTCCATAATTTCATTCATATTTTATATTATATCACTCATTTTCGTTTATTTTTAGCATTATCATTTTTGATAGAATTTTTAAGTAATAATCATTCAATATTTGCCATTTAAGGGTTAAAATAGGGTTAATAATATTTTGAGGGGTCCAAATCATGTTTAAAAACGCACGTTGGCAAGTACGCCTATTTTTCATTTTGTGGATAATATTTTTATTCGTGGTCGCAAAGCCACCGTTTGAATTTTTAGTATTAAACACCTTCTTGGGTTACATCCCCATTGAACTGAGTTTGGAACTAACAAATAAGTACGTTGAAAAGTCATGGATTTTTTGGCCAATCTTTGCACTTTGGTTAATCTTTTATCCAAATGCACCCTACCTATTGACCGATCTATTCCACTTATCACTACTTCAACCCTATGGAACAAACGGACTACTAAGATTATCTGCTCACATGTGGATGAACTACTCATTCTTAATGATTAGTGCTTTAGGATGCTCAATGCTTGGTTTCTACGGATTATTCCAAATCGTAAACCGTTGCTTCGCATTCTTCTCAATTCATTCCAAAGTGGCAAAAGTATTGCTAATCTTTGCTTTAAACGTTGTTTCATCAATCGGAATTTACGTTGGTAGATTCCTTAGATTCCACACCATCTACTTGTTATTCTCACCTCGTTTGGTGATCAAACAATTAACTGAGATGTGGACATTAAAAATGTTAGTATTTGTCTTCATCATGACAGTTGTTCAATGCTTTATCTACTGGATTTTATACCTAATCCTAAAAGATGTGAAAGATTCAAAAGAATAATAAAAAGACAGCCTTATTGGCTGTCTTTTTTTAGTCTGTGCTTAATTCGTTATTTTCAACGTAGTTAACTTCTTGTCTTAATTTAGAAGCAAGTTTTAAGCTAATCTTATCGTTTATCAATAATTCTTGAATTCCTTTACGGTAAGCTTCTAGTTCGCGTTCCTTAGCGATACGGTAGTACTTTTCGTAATCCAATGAACGAGTTCTTAAAGCTAAACTAAGGTTGGTGTATTCATCCACAATGGAATTAATTACTTTTGAATCACCATGTTCTTTTAGCTTTTGAACGGTATAGTCATTGACCATAATCAAAGCTTTTTGAATCTTTAGTTTTTGTTCCTTGTCAGAACGTTGTTTGAATAGCCATAACTTGGTTGTTTGAACGGCTGACATGAATTCTAGTTTTAAGTTGAAATCATTAAATGCAACTAGGTTCTTCAATTCACGATGGTTAATTTGATAGTTAATCGCATTGGCTTCCTTGCTAGTAACAATCTTGTCTGCGACTAATTTCTTAACCGCTTGGTGTTCATATTCAACAGCCAATGAACGAATACTCTTTTCTAAATCATCTGGTTTGATTGAAGATAGTTGTCTAATCATCAATTCACATTGATCGATTAAAATATTGCAAATGTGTTTATCAGGACGGTCCATTTGTTTGATGTCATCAATCACGTAGTTTAGAACGTAGATACGCGCCTTTTCTTCACTCCAATGGTTATCATTATTGTAAGAAACGACCGGATCGTTTTTAGAAATTAATGGCAACACAATTACCGCAGCAAGTAAGCTTAGTATAATTACGATTGATGCGATAAATAGTACCAATTCACGATCAGGGAATGCCTCGTTTTGTACGGTAATCAATGGAATCGAAAGAATCCCGGCCATAGTAATGGCACCACGAACACCTGAGAACCCAACAATGTTTGCAGTTCTGATATCGATTGGTCCAACCTTCTTAGTGGTAATTAGGTTGTGACAGATTTCGTATAGAATAATCCACACAATTCGAATGATTAGAATAATCAACCAGGTTACAACGGCGTAACCAATGGATTGGAATGTGTTGAACTTCATGTCGTTAATAACGGCTTCCATCGCAAATGGTAGTTCAATTCCTAGAATCAAGAACACGATTCCGTTTAGTAGGTAAACGATAATGTTCCAAGCTTGTTCGCTAATTAGTTGTAACTCAGCTGATGATGATTGTGTGGATGTGTTATTCACATGGTACACAATTCCGGCTGTTACAACCGCAATTACCCCTGAAGCATGGAAAACATCTTCAGATAACATGTAGATCACGAATGGTGAAACAATTTGTAGAACTACGTTAAATACTAAGTTCGTTAAACCGTTCTTGTATAACCATTTACGTACCAATGAGATAACTAGCATTGTAACTACCCCAATGATGGCACCAACAATACTGATGTAGAAGAAGTCCCCTACGGCATTTTTTAATGAAAAGGCACCATAAACAGTTGCGGCAATGGCATACTTAAAACCAATCAAACCACTGGCATCATTGATTAAACTTTCTCCGTTTACCAAGTGCAAAATGTTCTTTGGTAAGCGCACCTTTTTGGCGATTGATTCAACGGCAATTGGATCAGTTGGTGATAAAATTGCAGCTAATGAGAATGCTACTGGAAGTGGCATTGATGGAATTAATTTATAAATTAACAAACCACCAAAGAACATGGTGATAAATACTAAGATGATTGCGTTTGCGAAGATGGGCCATCTCAATTCCCAAAGTTCATCCTTGGGAAAACGACGCCCGTCGTTAAATAGCAACGGTGCAATGAATAATAGTAAAAACCAGTCTGTACTTAGGTTAATGCTGAAGTTACCAATCAATGCTAATCCACATCCGAATACGACCTGGATTAAACTAACTGGAATGGCCTTAACATAGTGATTAATGATTGTTGATAGAAGCAGTAGTAATGTTAAAAATAAAATAATTTCAATAAGCTGCATGGATTATCCCCCTATTTGTCTTGTCCGATAATTCTTACTTCCGTTTCTAGATGTACTTTGTTTTTAGCGTAAACAGTTTCTTGCACATGCTTGATTACGTCTAAGTAATCGGTAGCAGTGGCGTTATCAATGTTCACAATGAACCCAGCATGTTTCTTAGATACTTGGGCACCCCCTGATTGGTATCCTTGAAGACCGGCATCGTGAATTAACTTACCAGCAAAGTAACCCTCTGGTCTCTTGAACACACTTCCACAAGACGGTAGATCAAGTGGTTGTTTTGATTCACGTAATGCATTTAAACGATCCATTTCTGCTTGGATTTCATCTTTATCCCCAGCGGATAACTTAAATGTTGCTTCCAAAACGATGTCGTCTTGGTCTTGCACAGCGCTATGTCTGTAACCAAAATCTAATTCACTATTTGATAGTGTCTTGATTTCATTTTCTGGTGTTAAAACAGTGACTGATTCAATCACTTCGGCGGTTTCGCCACCGTATGCACCAGCATTCATGAAGACTGCTCCTCCGATACTACCCGGAATTCCGGCAGCAAATTCCATTCCGGTTAAACCGTGTTGTTGGGCAACAATGGTAGTATCGATGTATCTAGCACCCGCTTGAGCAATTACTAAATCATCGTGAGATGTAATTTCATTCATCTCAGTTAAGATGATGACTAATCCCCTAATTCCACCATCCTTGATGATTAAATTACTGGCATTTCCTAAAATGGTGATTGGTAGATCATCACGTTTTGCCATTGATAGTAATTCTCTGACTTCGTCTGTATTTTTAGGAAAGGCAACCAGGTCAGCAGGTCCACCAGTTTCTGTGAATGTATATTTTGATAATGGTTCATTTTTTAAAAGCTTAATTTTTTCCATTTTAATCATTTTCCTTAATTATCATAATTTATACGAGTTTATTCGTAGAAAACACATACTTTTAATATTTACAACGAGTTAACTCGTATTAATACATTTTTAATTTTACCACGATATCACATAGTAAGACCATGTTATAATGTTGAAAGAATAAAACGAAAGGACGTTATTAATGAACTTCGTTGCAATTGATTTTGAAACTGCCAATAATCAACGAGCTAGTGCCTGTTCATTAGCATTAACCGTTGTCCGCGATAACAAGGTTGTTGATGAATTCTATACTCTAATTAATCCTGAAACCGATTTTAATTATCGAAACGTCGATATTCACGGTATTCACGAAAGCGATGTTGCTGACGCGCCTACCTTCCCTGAAATCTGGCCGGTAATCAAGCAATTTTTTACCAAGGATCAATTAGTAATTGCCCACAACAACTCATTTGATAATAGTGTATTGGCACGTACCTTAATGCGTTATGGACTAACCGTTCCAATTTATAAAACATTAGATACGGTTAAGACTTGTAAATATCTTTTCCCAGAGTTTAAGAATCACAAACTAAATACGGTTTGTGCCAACTTAGGAATCAGACTTCACCATCATCATAATGCGTTAGATGATAGCTTAGCTTGCGCTAATATTTTAATTTATCAACAAGAACACTTTGATGATGACGTGATCAAGTCATTCATCAAGGTAAAAAAATAAGCATCCAACTGGGTGCTTATTTTTTTAGGTTATATTGCATTTCTTGTGTGGATAATACACTTCCAAGTGCATTAATTACCCTTTTCTTTACGACGGTAAATCCACTTTTTGCGTATAAGTGAATTGCGTGTTCGTTGGTCTTTTTCACAACCAGTGCCAATGTGGATAAGTTACTGTCATAGGTTGCCCAATCAATTACAAAATCCATTAACTGGCCACCAATTCCTTGGTGACTATATTGATTCAAGACGGCAATGCCAAGCTCACCGATTCCGGAATCTTGTAGTTCTTGGACCTGAATCATCCCTACCGGTTGATCACCCAAAAATGCTAAACCAATGATAAAACTACGGGTTTGATTAACCAGCATTATTTGTTGAGCTTGATCATCAACGGATAAATTCCCAATATTTGGATCAATCGTGTATTGGTCTGATTCCTGTTTTAATTGTGCAATCAATTCGATTAACTTATCTGCATCGTCTGGTTGTGCACAACGCACCTCTAAATTACACATCGCTATTTTTCCACCTGTGGAAAAATTTGCTTAACGATGTCTTCAAAGCGTTTGCCGCTTGGTTCAAATGAAATGGTTCTAAAGTCTTCACCCTTTTCATCATCACGACGGAAAACAATCTTCAAGTAATCGGCAGGTAGTTCATCGGCAATGAATTCGGACCATTCGATAACGTTAACACCGTCACCATTGAAGTATTCTTCTAGTCCTAGTTCATCCCCGCTACCATCGTCTAAACGATAGATATCCATGTGGTAAAGTGGCAATCTGCCACCTTGATACTCACGGATAATGGTAAATGTCGGACTCTTGATATTACGTTTAATACCCAAGCCCTTAGCTAATCCCTTGGTGAAAGTTGTCTTACCCGCACCTAGATCACCATCCAACAAGATGACGTCTTTAGCCTTTAATAATGGTGCCAATTGTTCACCATATTGTTTTGTTTCATCAGGTGATTCTACGTTAACTTTAACCAAGAATCATCCCTCCTTTTGCTTATAGAGATTGGATTGCGTTAATGATTGCAACGTTGTAAACATCTTCAGCGACACATCCACGTGAAAGATCTGAAACTGGTTTTGCCAAACCTTGTAGTAGTGGACCAAATGCTTCAAAGCCACCTAGACGTTGAGCAATCTTGTAACCAATGTTTCCTGATTGTAGTTCAGGGAATACGAAAACGTTAGCTTGTCCAGCAACTTCTGAACCAGGTGCTTTCTTGTTAGCAACTTCTGGTACTAGTGCGGCATCAAATTGTAGTTCACCATCTGAAGGAACATCTAGTTCGTCTTTGGCCATTGCAGCTGCTTCTTGCACCTTGGTTACCATGTCACCCTTAGCTGATCCCTTAGTTGAGAAACTTAGAAAGGCAACCTTTGGATCGATGTTGAATTGTTTAGCAGTGATAACACTTTGCTTAGCTACTTCAACCATGCCTTTAGCATCTAGTTCGATGTTAATAGCACAGTCGGCAAAGATGTATCTAGTGTCACCTTTTTGCATCAAGAATGAACCTGAGATACGACGCATGCCTTCTTGGGTCTTGATGATTTGAAGAGCAGGTCTAACAGTATCACCGGTAGCATGAGCTGCACCTGATACCATTCCGTCAGCCTTGTCCATGTAAACTAACATAGTACCGAAGTAGTTAGCATCCTTTAGCCATTCAGCTAATTGTTCACGGGTGTTCTTACCGTTACGACGTTCTTCTAATGCATCTAGCATTTCTTCGAAGTCTTTTTCTGGGTAGTTGTTAATGTCGACAATTTCAACGTTTGATAGGTTGAAGTCACCGGCGTTTTGTTTGATTTCTGCTGGGTCACCTAATAGTACTGGGTGGATTAGGTTTTCGTCAGCTAAACGACTAGCTGCTTCGATAATTCTAATGTCGTCTCCTTCTGGGAAAACGATTTTCTTGTTTAAACCACTAATCTTTTCTTTTAATTCATCTAGTAAACTCATATTTCTTCCTCCTAATGGATTGTAACGTGTTCTGGTAGTTGCCAATCAATTGGCTTCTCGCCCAATGATTCTAGGGCAATATTAGTCTTTGAAAATGGTTTGGATCCGAAGAAACCACGGTGTGCTGACAATGGACTTGGATGAGCTGATTCAATCACAATATTGGTCTTGGTATTAATCAACTTCACCTTGTCTCTAGCCGCTCTCCCCCAAAGGATAAATACGACTGGTTCAGGACGTTGTGATAACTTTTCAATTGCAGTATCGGTTAATTTCTCCCATCCCTTTGATTTGTGGGAAAATGCAATTCCATCTCTTACGGTCAATACTGAGTTCAATAATAGAACACCTTGTTTGGCCCACTTTTCAAGGTAGCCATGATTAACCGGTTTGATGCCTAAATCACTTTCTAATTCCTTGTAAATATTTCGAAGCGAAGGTGGCACCTTCACTCCTGGTAGGACTGAGAAACTCAAACCATGTGCTTGATTGGGTTCATGGTATGGGTCTTGGCCTAAAATAACTACTTTTACTTTTGAGAATGGTGTCCATTCAAATGCTTCATAGATTTGATTAGCGTTTGGATGGATTTCATGATTTTCATATTCTTCAACTAAAAATTTGCGTAAATCTTGGTAATACTCTTTTTCAAATTCTGGCTTCAATACATCCCACCAGTCATTGTGAATAAAAGGTTTCATTTATAACACCTCTATATATAATTTTATCATATATACAATAAATTCACATCGCAAAAAAGCGCCCCATTCCGGGACGCTTTTTTTAGTAGTGTTTTAATACACGTGAGATTTCACGTTCTTGATCACGTTTCTTCATTGTTTCACGTTTATCGTATTCATGCTTACCTTCGGCAACACCAATCAAGACCTTAGCAAAACCTTTCTTAAGGTACATCTTCAAGGGAACGATTGTAACTCCCTTTTTGTCTGTTTCCTTTGCTAGTCGCTTGATTTCTTGCTTGTGTAAAAGCAATTTACGATTTCTAAGTGGATCATGATTGAACTGATTACCTTGTTCATATTCACTAATGTGAACATTCATCAATGTAGCTTGGCCATCTCTAATTTGGGCGAACCCATCCTTTAGATTGACACGACTTGCACGAACAGACTTGATTTCAGTCCCGGTCAATGCAATTCCTGCTTCATAGGTTTGTAAAACACGGTAATCATGACGAGCTTTGCGATTTTGCGCAACCAAGTTATCGTCTTTATTAGTTGGTTTCTTCTTAACCATTATCAATCACCTCTCAACCAATTAATGTTTTGAATTGGAATGATTACGACCATTACGGTTGTTGTTTCTTGAATGGCGGTTATTGTTGTTTCTACCAAACTTACCATTCTTGTTGTCATTTCTTCTGTTATTGTTACGACGACCACCGTTGTTTCTTCCACCACGACCGTGAGCACCATTACTGTGACTTTCAGGTTTTAGTTTAGACATTGGTGTATCTTCTGGATTAACAATATCAAAATCGACAGCACTTTGGTCAACGTCGACGTTAACCACCTTAACACGAACTGGTTGACCAATTCTGTAGGTACGGTGAGTATTTCTACCAACAAGTGCTAGATACTTTTCAATATATTCATAGTAGTCATCTTTCATACGACTAATGTGAACTAATCCTTCAACAGTATTTTCAAGTTCGATAAACATACCAAACTTAAGCACTGAACTAACAGTTGCATCGAATTCTTCTCCGATGTGGTCTGCCATGTATTCAGCCTTCTTCATTGCATCAGTATCACGTTCTGCATCGATTGAGCGACGTTCTGCCTTTGATGAATGATCTGAAATTTCTTCAAGTAATCCGGCGTATTTGGCCTTTGATTCCTTATTGATACCGTTATCTTCGTAGTGGTGAATTAAACGGTGAACAGTTGTATCTGGATATCTTCTGATTGGAGAAGTGAAATGAGTGTAGAATTCAGCACCTAGACCAAAGTGACCAAGTGGTTGGTCAGTATATCTAGCTTGCTTCAAACTTCTAAGCATCATAACTGATACGGCAGGTTCTTCTGGCTTACCAGCAACCTTCTTCAATACGTTTTGTAATACCTTTGGCTTCAAGTGATCTGGATCACCCTTAACTTCTACACCGAATGCAGTTAAGAATTCGAAGAAGTTCTTCACACGTTCTCCATCTGGTGTTTCGTGAACACGGTAGATGAATGGTGCGTGTGCTTTACAGTAATGTTCAGCAACAGTTTCGTTGGCAGCTAACATGAATGATTCGATCATTCTTTCAGCGGTACCACGCACTCTTAGCTTAATGTCGATTGGGTGACCAGTTTCATCAACGATGATTTCTGATTCGTTATCATCGAAGTCAATGGCACCACGACGGCGACGTTGTTTGTATAGGATCTTGTGTAGTTCGCCCATTTCTTCAAACATAGGAACTAAGTCTTTGTAACGTTCCATAGTGTTTTCATCATGTGCTTCTAGGATGTCATTTACAGCCTTGTAAGTCATTCGAGCCTTAGATCTCATCACACTTGGGTGAATACGATGGTCAACAACGTTTCCGGCTGGGTTGATTTCCATATCACAACTCATACATAGACGAAGTTCACCTTCGTTCAATGAACAAATTCCGTTTGATAATCTTCTTGGAAGCATTGGTATAACTCTATCTGTTAGGTAAACAGAAGTACCACGCTTGTATGCTTCTTCGTCTAAGAGACTACCTGGTTTTACGTAATGAGAAACATCGGCGATGTGAACACCTAAGTGGTAGTTACCATTTGGTAATTTCCATACAGTAACGGCGTCATCCAAGTCCTTTGATGATTCCCCATCAATAGTAACTAGTGTTTGATCAGTAATGTCTTCTCGACCTTGCTTTTCTTCTTCACTAATTTCTTCTGGAATCGCATCTGCTTCTTGCAATACGTCTTCTGGGAATTGAGCTGGAATATCGTGAGCGTAGACGATTTGTAGGATGTCGATTCCTGGGTCATCAACGCTTCCGATTACTTCCTTAGCTATACCAACCATGTAGTCTGGGTGGTCAGCATTTGGGTATTCAGTAATTTCGGCAGTAATTACTTCACCTGGTGTAGGTTTTAGACCAACACCTGTAACGTAAAACTTGTAGTTAATAAGCTTCTTTTCTTTTAACTTAACTTGACCAACGTAGCCATGATCGTCGTCAGTACGGGTGAATTCACCAACTACTTGTTCGTAGTTTCTTTCAACGATGTTTACAACCTTACCTTCTGGACCCTTACCAGAGTTTTGGTCGGCACGTCTTACAATTTCAATTTGAACAGTATCACCGTTCATTGCTTGTAGTGTGTTGTCAGGTGCGATGAATGCATCTTCTAGGTTTTCGTCATAGTTAACAAATCCGAACCCCTTTGGATTTGCATGAAAAGTGCCTTCGATTGTTTCACCTTGCACGTTTAACTTAAAATTGCCTGTTTCAGTAACCATAACTGTCTTTTCACGTTCTAGAACAGCTAATGATTGGACAATTAGTTTAAATGCATTTGCACCATGGTATCCTAATTCATCGGCTAGTTCTTCTACTGAAAATTCGCGATTTGGGAACTTTTGAAGAACAGCATGAATTTCTTGTTTTAAACTATTATCTTCCACGATTTACTCCTTAAGTTTTAAATTTTCGATCTTAAATCAAATTCGATAACTCATATCTAGTATTCTAACATTTTTATACCGTCTATCCTAAACGGTTTTTTCGGTTTCACATAAAAAAAGCTCCTGTAAAAATTACAGGAGTCTTATCAACTAGTGTGATGATAACCAAACTAATCCTAATGCTGATGCAAAGAAAATAATCAATAATACAACTGTTACTTTTTGCATAAAGGCTTCAAAACCACGTGGCTTAGAGTTGGCAAACAAATCATCAGCACCACCGGTTAAAGAAGACATTGCATCGTTGTTAGTCTTTGCTGGTTGCATCAAGACAGCGATGATAATTAATACACTGTCAATCCAAATTATATTCATTAAGAAATTATACAATTCGTTGCCTCCTACCTAAAATACATAGGTTTCATCTTTAACTTTATCTTTACTGTTTAGTTTATCATAATACTTTCTAACATGCCAATTAATCAAAATTTTAATTATCTAATGTTAGTTTTTCCACATGTGTATATACATAACCACGGTTATCGTAGTTTGTGGATATTTCAATGTTATCCCCAGCCTTTAGGATTGTATCTCCATCGGGGATAATGTATTGTTCATTTCGTTTGATGGAACTAATCAAACAACCATCTGGCCAATTGATTGATTTAACAGCCTTACCATCCATATCTGATCCCAATTGAACTGAGAAATATAGGTTGGTTAGTTGTCCACTTGTTGACAACTTTTGCGGGCTCAACATCTTTTGCAACATTTCATTGTAGATTGGACTACCACCTAATAAGTCGGTAACTTCGTATGCCACCAATGTGACAAAGGCTAATGACATTAGGTTTTGCAATGATCCAACCATTTCGGTAATCAATAAGATGGCAGTAAATGGTGCTTTTCCGACACAGGCGAAAAATCCACTCATTGAAATGATGATGAAGTTAACAAAATAACTTTGTGGTAATACGCCTAATTGAATCAAAACCTCTGCATAAATCGCCCCTATCAATGCTCCTAATGAAAGCATTGGTAGGAAGATGCCACCAGGTAAGCCGGTTGAATATGATAGTATCGACATTACGAAACGAATCAACAAGAACCAAAGCAATACCGTAATCGTTGGTGCAGCCTTGGCAATCATTAATACCATTGTGCTTCCCCCACCTACGATTGTGGGTAAGTACATTTCAAACGGAATGACTAAGATAAATGGGATTAATACCCAGACAATGTTGGGCACCCAATCTAACTTAGCGTACCAGTCGTTTACGTGAAGTGTCGCATACTCATAAATTAATCCACCGATTCCAATTACGATTCCCAATCCGATTAAGTATGGGTAGATATGTAGCGGAATCACGTGTGAATAACTCATGTGTAATACCGGCACTTTCCCAAAGACCGCAGTTGAAACAAAGTTCGCACTAATTGCAGCTGAAAGTGAAGTTAACCAGACCGATGTTGAAAAGTTATGATAGATTTCTTCTAGCACAAACAACGTACTGGCGATTGGAGCGTTAAAAGCAGCGGATAACCCCGCGGCTGCCCCACCAGAGATAATCGTTTTACGTGCTTGTTTTGTTTGTTTAAAGGTATCTGCTAGTCCTTGAGCAGTAGCAGCACCCAATTGGATGGAAGGCCCTTCACGGCCTAAAAATAGCCCACTGGAAATGGCAATCACCCCACCAATGAACTTCTTGCTTAATACAGAGAACCATGAATAATCTAGTTCACCGTTTAACTGACCTTCGACCTGTGGAATCCCAGATCCCTTGATGTTTTTATCTCGTTTTACTAAGTAATATACGAAAAATGCGATTAGCAAATTCAAGATGATTAGCGTAATCAGTACGAATATATTAGTTCGCGCTAGCTTCGCTAGTTTTAAAAATTGATCCGATAGTCCTTCAATCGATATTCGAAATAGACTAACCACCATTCCGACTGCCAGTCCAATTAATAAACCGTACAGCACTGATTTAAATCGTCTTAAATTATCACTTTGCAATATGTTCGCCTTCTTTTTATTGGTATATCAATCATACCATATAATTTTATGTACAAAAAAAGCATTGAAATAATTCAATGCTTTTTTTAGTAACAGTTAGTTATTATTTGTTAATAACGTTGTTACGAGCTTCTTCAGTTAGGTTGTAGAATGAGTTAATACCCTTGTATTCTGCAACTGAAGCTAATTGATCTTCAATTCTCATTAGTTGGTTGTACTTAGCGATACGTTCGCCACGACTCATTGAACCAGTCTTAATTTGACCAGCGTTTAGAGCAACAACTAAGTCAGAAATTGTAGTATCTTCAGTTTCACCTGAACGGTGTGAGATGATAGCTGTGTAGTTAGCTTCTTTAGCCATTTCAACAGCGTTTACAGTTTCTGTTAAAGTACCAATTTGGTTTAGCTTGATAAGGATTGCGTTAGCAACACCCATCTTAATACCCTTTTGTAGGTAATCAGTGTTAGTTACGAATAAATCGTCACCAACGATTTGAACTTTCTTACCTAGACGTTCAGTAGCCATTTGCCAATCTGCCCATTCGTTTTCATCCAATGGATCTTCGATTGAGATAATTGGGTACTTGTCAACTAATTGTTCTAGTAATGTAACAAATTCATCAGCAGAGTATGACTTACCATCACCTACTAAGTTGTACTTCTTAGTTTCTGCATCGTAGAATTCTGAAGCAGCACAGTCAAAGGCGATTGAAACGTCTTTACCTGGCTTGTAACCAGCACGTTGGATAGCTTCTACTAAGATTTCGAATGGTTCTTCGTTGTTCTTCAAGTCAGGAGCAAAACCACCTTCGTCACCTACGGCAGTTGAGTAACCCTTTTCGTTCAAGATAGCTTTTAGGTTGTGGAAAGTTTCTGAACCCATACGAACGGCTTCTTTAACAGTTTCCGCACCAACAGGCATGATCATGAATTCTTGGAAGTCAACTTTGTTGTTGGCATGCTTACCACCATTGATAACGTTCATCATTGGTGTTGGTAATACGTGTCCATTGAAACCACCTAAGTAGTTGTATAAAGGAACACCTAGTTCGTCAGCAGCAGCACGTGCAGCAGCTAATGAAACACCTAAAATAGCGTTGGCACCTAACTTACCTTTGTTAGGAGTACCATCTAATTTAATCATAGCTTCATCAATAGCAACTTGATCAGTTACATCGTAACCTACGATTTCCTTAGCGATAATGTTATTAACGTTGTTAACAGCCTTAGTAACACCTTTACCCATGAAACGGTTTTTATCACCGTCACGTAATTCAACGGCTTCGTGTTCACCAGTAGATGCACCTGAAGGAACGATACCGCGTCCCATTGCACCTGCTTCAGTATATAGTTCTACTTCAACTGTAGGATTTCCACGAGAATCTAGTACTTCTCGAGCATAAATATCTGAAATAATTGACATTTTATTCTCTCCTTAATGAAAGTTGTTACCTCGGAATCAAGGCTATCTTCATTTTATTATTTTACAGACCAAGTTTCAATAAAAAACTGTTCAATCTGTTAATTATTTTGGTAATTGACAATTTTGATGAATTCTTTGGCCTTTAAACTACTCTTTCCAGGTAAGACTCCATCAACATCATCTTGACTCATAATTTCTGAAACATTTTTGGCGTTAACGCTTCCCCCGTAAACGATTCGGATTTGGTTTGCGATGTCATCACCATATAAATCTTTTAATGTTTCACGAATTAGAAAACATGCTTCTTGAATTTCAGCACCACTGGCTGACTTTCCAGTACCGATTGCCCAACTTGGTTCATAACCAATGACAACGTTTTTAGCATCGTCTTCTGAAATTCCCTTTAATGCTTCAATGACTGGATTTACCACCCAGTTCATTTCATCGTATGTCTTTCTCTTAGCCATTGTTTCGTCACAACAAATAATTGGCACCATGTTGTTAGCTAAAACGGCCTTAACCTTTTTGTTAATCATCTTATTGGTTTCGTCAAAGTATTTGCGACGTTCTGAATGACCTAACATGACGTAATTAACACCCATATCGACAAGTGCCATCGGACTTACTTCACCGGTATATGCACCTGAATCTTTATAGAAACAGTTTTGAGCGGCAGCTTTTAGATTTGTTTCTTCTTTACAAAATCTAGTTAATACATCCATGTAAATTGATGATGCAGCAATTGCGCATTCAACGTCTTTAGGATCTGGTAGGTTTCCTTTGACTGCATCTAAGAATTCTTCAACTTCATGTAATGTTAAATTCATTTTCCAATTTCCAACGATAAAAGGAGTTCTCATTTTTTACCTCCTATTCTTTTAAACAGATTATTAAAAATCGCTATATATCAATGATATCACTAAACAATTGATATTAACAAATTGCGCATCTGTTTTAATAAAAATTTCACTCCTTTTATTATACAAAAAAAAGACCCGATGTTATACATCGAATCTTAAAAAGATATTATTCTTATTTATCAGTAATAGCGGCGATACCTGGAAGAGTCTTACCTTCCATGTATTCTAGTGAAGCACCACCACCGGTTGAAACGTGTGATAGCTTGTCAGCTACACCTAGTTCGTTACATGCAGCAGTTGAGTCACCACCACCAACAACAGTAGTAGCGTCAGTTAAGTCACCTAAGAACTTACCAATAGCTAGAGTACCCTTAGCAAAGTTACTCATTTCAAATACACCCATAGGTCCATTCCAAACTACAGTCTTAGCGTCTCTTAGAACGTTTTCGAATAGTTCGATACTCTTAGGACCAATGTCTAGTGCCATTTGGCCATCAGGAATGTTTTCACCAACTACTTGAGTAGGTGCATCATTGTTGAATTCTGGAGCAACAACTGAGTCAACAGGTAGAACGATCTTGTCGCCACCCTTTGCTAGGATTTCCTTAGCAGTGTCAATCTTGTCCTTTTCAACTAATGAGTTACCAATAGTGAAGCCTTTAGCAGCGTAGAATGTGTAAGTCATACCACCACCAATGATGATGTGGTCTGCTTTGTCTAATAGGTTATCGATAACACCAATCTTATCTGAAACCTTTGCACCACCTAAGATGGCAACAAATGGACGTTTAGGATTGTTTACGGCACCACCGATAAACTTAATTTCTTTTTCCATTAGGAAACCAGCGGCAACTGGCTTGTTTTCTGCTTCCATTGCACGTGCAATACCAACGTTTGAAGCATGTTCACGGTGAGCAGTACCGAATGCATCGTTTACGAAGCAATCACCTAGTGAAGCCCAGTATTGACCTAACTTAGGATCGTTACCAGATTCACGTTTTACGTTTTCACCATTTACAACATCTTCAAAACGAGTGTTTTCAACAACAACGATGTCACCATCATTCATGTTGTTGATAGCTTCTTCAAGCTTTGGACCTTCAGTTTCGGGAACGAAAGTAACAGGTTTGTCAATTAGTTCAGAAAGCTTTGCAGCAACTGGACGTAATGATAGTTCTTTCTTGTCATCTTCAGTCTTGATACGACCAAGGTGAGAGAATAGAACTGCCTTTCCACCATGTTCGATTACGTATTTGATTGTTGGAATAGCACCAACGATACGACTTGTGTCACCAACAACACCGTCTTTAATAGGAACGTTGAAGTCGACACGCATTAAAACTTTTTTGCCTTTTAAATCTAAATCAGAAACAACTGTCTTAGCCAATCTAGATTACCTCCCAAAAATTATTTAAAATTGATGTAACAATTTCAATATACTTCATTTATTTCTTTATTTCAAAGAATTTTTAAGCAGAAAGTAATTGTTATAAAAAATGGAGGAGGCAATTGCCTCCTCCACCTTATGCCTTGCTAAATTATAATTTAGATTATAGTTGAGCGAAGTGTAGTAAAGTACGAACCATGTTGCAAGTGAAGCCCCATTCGTTATCGTACCATGACCATACCTTAACAAGTTGGTCATCACCAAAAGTAGTAACATCAGTTTGAGTAGCATCAAATACTGATCCGTGAGTATCACCAATGATATCACTTGAAACGATTGGTTCGTCATTGTAACCAAATGCTTCGTTACCTTCAGTGTGTTCTTTCATCTTAGCGTTAACTTCGTCAGCAGTAACGTTCTTCTTGTCAACGATAGCAGTTAATTCAGTTAATGAACCGTCAACGATACCAACACGTTGAGCCACACCGTTTAACTTACCGTCAAGTTCTGGAACAACAAGACCTAAGGCCTTAGCAGCACCAGTTGAGTGAGGAATAGTGTTAGTTGAAGCAGTACGGTTGTTTCTGAACTTCTTACCACGAGGGCCATCTAGGATAGCTTGAGTTGAAGTGAATGCGTGGATAGTAGTCATAGTACCAACTTTGATACCAAAGTCTTTGTTTAAGAAGTATGCTGTAGGAGCGATACTACTTGTAGTACATGAACCAGCTGAAACGATCTTGTCGTCAGCAGTTAGAGTATCCAAGTTAACACCAGGAACAACAGTCTTGATTTGACCTGCAGGTGCAGAGATTAGAACACGCTTTGCACCAGCGTCTAAGTGAGCTTGTGATTTTTCTTCTGAAGTGTAGAAACCAGTACATTCTAGTACAAAGTCAACACCATCATTTTTAACCCATGGTAGGTCAGCGGCATTGCGTTCAGCGTAAACTGGAACTTCCTTACCGTCAACAACGATTCCGTTATCAGTTGAAGTAACTTCACCTGGGAATTTACCATGTGTTGAATCATATTTTAATAAGTATGCAAGCATTGAAGGAGTTGTTAAATCATTAATAGCAGCAACTTCAATTTCGTCTGAGTTTAGTTCGTGGATACGTTTGAAAGCCAAACGACCAATACGACCAAAACCGTTAATACCAATTTTTACAGTCATAACTGTTTTCCTCCTAGAGAAATAAATTTGAGTACTACGTACGGATTAAATACTACTACTTTTTTACCGATCAGTCTATAATACATGCTCAGTAATTTTAAAAAAATAACCAGTACTAATTTGTAACAGTTATTTTCTGTATCAAATCCTTACACTCTAAGTATATCAGTGCTAATTTTAGTTTGCAAATCAATTAACTCAGTGTGTTTCTTGAATTTAACCCCCTTTTCATTTATAGTTTAACGTGTTGAAATGCATCTGTAGTGTAATGGATAGCACTAAAGATTCCGGTTCTTTCGATGGGGGTTCGATTCCCTCCAGATGCATTGGTGATTAAGTCAGATAAAATCATTTGACCTTAATTGACCATTGATATAAAATTAATATAATTCAAATTGAATTGAAAGCAAGGGAGGATAAAATTATGAATTTAGTCCCAACTGTCATTGAACAATCATCAAACGGTGAACGCGCATATGACATTTACTCAAGATTATTAAAAGACAGAATTATTATGTTATCTGGTCCAATTGAAGACAACATGGCAAACACCATCATTGCTCAATTATTATTCCTAGATGCACAAGATTCTGAAAAAGACATCTACTTATACATCAACTCACCGGGTGGTGTTGTAACAGCCGGTATGGCAATCTACGACACTATGCAATTCATCAAGGCTGATGTTCAAACTATCGTTATGGGTATGGCTGCATCAATGGCCAGTGTCTTGGCTTCTTCAGGTACTAAGGGTAAGCGTTTTGCTCTACCTCACTCTGAAGTATTGATTCACCAACCTTCTGGTGGTGCTCAAGGTCAACAAACTGAAATTGCTATTGCTGCCGAATCAATCTTAAAGACTAGAAAGATGATCAACGAAATCTTAGCTCAAAACTCAGGTCAATCAATTGAAAAGGTTAACCTAGATACTGAACGTGATAAGTACTTAAGCGCTCAAGAGGCTGTCGACTACGGATTGATTGATAGCATCATGACTAACAGTTCTGAAAGAAAATAATTAGATAATAAAAAAGACGTTAACTTTGGTTAACGTCTTTTTTTGTGTCCTTTTATGAAACGGCTTCTTCTCTGATTTTATCAGCGAATTCATTAATCTTTCTCAAACGGTGATTGATTCCTGACTTAGAAATCGCCCCACTTGGCAATGATTCACTTAATTCCTTTAAACTAACTTCTGGCATCTTCATTCTGGTGATGGCAACTTCGTATAGTTTTTCAGGTAACTTATCCAATCCGACGGTGTCATCAATGAATTGAATATTAGAAATTTGCTTGGTTGAAGCATTAGCAACCTTGTTCATATTAGCATTTTCACAGTTTACTAATCTATTCACAGAATTTCTCATATCACGCATGATTCTGACATCTTCGAATTTCAACATCGCATTGGTTGCACCAATTAATTGCAAGAAGTTAGCAATCTTTTCTGCTTCTTTCAAGTATGTGATGTATCCACTTCTTCGATCGGTAGTTCTGGAATTCAATTCGTATTTGTTCATCATTTCTGAAATCATGTCGTTGTGTTCTTCGTACAATGAGTAGATTTCTAGATGGTATCTGGAAGTTTCTGGGTTGTTCACAGAACCCCCAGCTAAAAAGGCCCCTCTTAGATATGATCTCACTTGGGAATCATCCTTCAGTAATTCAATTGGCACTCTTTCCACGATTTGGTAGTTATCAAAAATCCCTAAGTCATCTAGGATTGCTTGCGCTTGGTTAGCGATTCTTACGACGTAGACATTGTTCTTGTTTAACTTCATTTTCTTTCTAACAACAAGCTTACTTTCCACTTCGTAGAATTCTAAAATCAACTTATAGATACGACGAGCGATGGCTGGATTTTCGGTTTGAATATTTAAAATAATTTTACGATTGGCTAACGAAATTGATCCGTTCATTCGAATTAATGCCATTAGTTCTGCCTTGGCATTTTCCTTATGAACTTCTAGAGTCGTTAGTTCCTTTTTTACGTCACTTGCGTATGACATTTTTAATCATCCTATCTTTTTGAAACCAGTTTGAATAATGTATCGGCAACCTTTTTTCCATCATGGAATGCCCCTTGGTGACTTAACATTAAGAAGTCATCGTAGATGCATTCACATCCCATTGCCTGAATTGCTTTTTCATCGTGTTTAACCGGATTTTCAATCTCGTTAAACACTTCTCGATTAATTAGATCAGTATTAACTGGTTGTTTGTTTACGATTACGACGTCAATGAAGTTGGACTTCATATGACGGTTTAAAACTTCAACGTGTTGAGCGTCTGAAAAATGGTCTGTTTCACCCTTTTGTGTCATGATATTACAAATGTATACCACCTGTGCTTTAGACGCTAAAACGGCCTTTCCTAGGTTCTTAATCATTAGGTTTGGCAAGATGCTGGTAAACAGACTGCCAGGACCTAAAACAATTTGGTCGGCGGCCAAAATGGCATCAATGACCTTTTGATTGGCATGCGGAATTTCGTCTTGATTGTCACTGGATTCTACCCAAACACGGTTAATCTTTTTATCCGCATAGGTGATTTCGTATTCACCGGTCATGGTTGAACCATCATCGAACTCGGCGCAAAGCTGTAGTTTTTCGTTGGTGGCTGGATAAATCTTACCAGTGATTTCCATCATCTGACTTAGTGCTTCAACGGCGACGTTCACATCACCCTTCATTTCTGTCATTGCGGCAATGATTAAGTTACCTAACGAATGTTCAGACAAGAAATGATCGCCCTTTTTAAAACGGTATTGAAACAAGTCTAGCTTGTCCTTTGACAAATTAGATAATGATACCAAGACATTTCTGATATCTCCAGGAGGAACAATATTAATTTCATTGCGCAAACGACCTGACGATCCACCATCATCTGAGATGTTCACAATCGCAGTGATGTCAATATTTTCGTTCTTTAGATTATTTAAAATAACTGGTAAACCAGTTCCGCCACCAATGACGACAACGCTTTTTCTCGCCTGATTGTCCTTCATCAAATCGTTTCCTCCTTTCAATTTTTTCAACTAAGAAAGTATAACACACATACCCGGGCGTGTCATTTCAAACACAAATAAAAAAGCGTGTCATCACGCTTTTTTATTTTCTTGCTTCTTTAGTTCGTTTGGTATCACGTTCTAGGACTGGTTTTAAATATTGACCAGTATAGCTTTCCTTCACCTTGACGATTTCTTCAGGAGTTCCAGTAGCGATGATTTCACCACCACCATCTCCTCCTTCAGGTCCTAGGTCGATAATGTGATCGGCTGTCTTAATCACGTCTAGGTTATGTTCGATAATTAAAACAGTGTTGCCTTGTTCGACTAGTTCATGTAGGACAACTAACAAGCGGTTAATGTCATCGGTGTGTAAACCAATGGTTGGTTCATCTAAGATGTATAAGTTGTTTCCAGCTGACTTTTTGTATAGTTCAGAAGCTAACTTCATTCTTTGCGCTTCCCCACCAGACAAGGTAGTTGCTGATTGGCCAAGTTGAACATAGCCAAGTCCTACTTCATCAATGGTTTCTAGTTTTCTAGTAATTTTTGGAATTGATGAGAAGAAATCAAGTGCTTGATCCACAGTCATGTCCAAGACATCAGAAATGTTCTTGCCCTTGTATTCAACTTCCAGTGTTTCGGCGTTGTAACGTTTACCATGGCAAACTTCACAAGGTACGTAAACATCTGGTAGGAAGTTCATTTCAATCTTTAGAATTCCATCCCCATGACAGGTTTCACAACGACCACCCTTAACATTAAAACTGAAACGACCCTTTTGGTAACCACGAAGTTTAGCTTCGTTTGTTTCAGCAAACAATGTTCTAATGTCGTCAAACACTCCAGTATAGGTAGCAGGATTACTACGAGGCGTTCTTCCGATTGGATTTTGGTCGATGTTAATTAGCTTATCTATATTCTTATATCCAGAGATTGACTTGTACTTACCTGGCTTTTCGGAGTTATGGTTTAGCTTTTGGGCAATCGCACGTTTAACAATGCGGTTAATCAATGTTGATTTACCTGAACCAGAAACACCAGTTACGACGTTAAACTCACCTAATGGAATTTCGGCAGTAACGTTCTTCAAGTTGTTTTCAGAAGCGCCAGTAACCTTAATCTTCTTACCGTTACCCTTACGACGTTTCAATGGGACTGGAATGAACTTCTTACCTGATAGGTATTGACCAGTCAATGAGTTGTCGTTTTGAGCCACTTCGTCGGGAGTTCCAACGGCCATTACCTTACCACCGTTGGTTCCGGCACCTGGTCCGATATCAACAATGTAGTCGGCAGAACGTTGAGTGTCTTCACCGTGTTCTACGACAACTAGGGTATTACCCAAGTCACGCATCGATTTTAGTGAAGAAATCAAACGGTCGTTATCGCGTTGATGTAACCCAATTGATGGTTCATCCAATACGTATAGCACTCCTGATAGGTTTGAACCGATTTGAGTAGCTAAACGAATACGTTGTGATTCACCACCAGATAGTGTTCCGGCAGTTCTAGAAAGTGTTAGGTAATCCAATCCCACGTTCTTTAGGAAAGTTAGTCGATCAATGATTTCCTTTAGGATTGGTTTAGCGACAACACTATCCTTTTCACCGAACTTCAATTGAGAGAAGAAGTTTAGTTCTTTAACAACGTCTAGGTCGGTTGCTTCACTGATGTTTAATCCGTCAACCTTCACACTTAGTGCTTCTCTGTTTAAACGGAAACCGTGACAAGTTTGACATGTTAATTCAGTCATATATAGACGCATTTGGTCTCTGGTGAAATCACTGTTAGTTTCCTTGTAACGACGGTCAATGTTGTTAATAACCCCTTCAAAAGGTGCATCGGTGTCTCTAATTCCACCGAAGTTACTGTTGAAGTGGAAGTGGAATTCTTTTCCGTTGGAACCGTATAAAATTAGGTCACGTTGCTTCTTAGGAAGCTTTTTAAACGGAGTATCCATATCGATACCAAATGCTTCACAGGCTTGTTCTAGCAAGCTTGGATAGAACTTGGAACTAATTGGATTCCAGGGTTCGATTGCCCCTTCGTTTAACGTTTTATCCTTGTCAGGAACAACCAAACTTTCGTCTACTTCTAGTTTCATCCCTAAACCATCACAGCTTGGACAAGCGCCAATTGGTGAGTTAAATGAGAATAGACGTGGTTCCAATTCACTAACTGTAAATCCACAAAGTGGACATGCGTAGTGTTCGGAAAAAATTAAGTTGTCACCCCTACCCATCAAGTCGGCAACGGCATAACCGTCACTTAGTCTCAATGCGGTTTCAAGTGAGTCTGATAAACGAGATTTGATACCATCTTTAACGATGATTCTATCAACCACGATTTCAATGTCGTGATACTTGTTCTTGTCTAGTTGAACGTCATCTTCAATTTCGTGAACTTCTCCGTCAGCACGGTATCTAACGAAACCTTCACGCTTAATCTTATCGATAACTTTCTTGTGTTGACCTCTTTGTTGTCTAACCACTGGTGATAAGATTTGAAGCTTGGTTCTTTCTGGAAGAGAAAGGACTTCATCAATCATTTGATCAATTGATTGTCTAGTAATCTTGGTTCCATCGTTTGGACAGATTGGTGTTCCAACACGTGCCCATAGCAATCTAAAGTAGTCGTTAATTTCAGTAACAGTTCCAACTGTTGAACGTGGATTCTTGGAAGTGGTCTTTTGGTCAATCGCAATCGCTGGACTTAATCCTTCGATTGAATCAACGTCTGGTTTGTCCATTTGACCCAAGAATTGACGTGCGTATGAAGACAAACTTTCAACGTATCGACGTTGTCCTTCAGCATATAGCGTATCGAATGCTAATGAACTCTTTCCTGAACCTGATAAACCGGTCATAACAGTCAATTTGTTCTTAGGAATTTCAACACTGATATCTTTTAAGTTATGTGCTCTAGCACCTTTAATGACAATTTTATCGTTTTGCAAGTTTTTGCCCCCTTACATTTGACCCTTTAATTCCATGACAGTATCACGCAAAGCTGCTGCTTTTTCGAAATCAAGTTTAGCAGCTGCATGCTTCATTTCCTTGGTCAATGTTTCAATCATTTGCTTTTGATCCTTCTTAGATAGCTTTTGGAAGTCAGATTCAACAAATGAGTGATCTTCTGAAGAATCATCGTTCTTATTATTGTCGTAGCTAATAAGGTCCCTAATTGGCTTCTTAATGGTATGTGGTGTAATACCATGGTCTTCGTTGTATTTCTTTTGAATACTTCTTCTTCTAGCGGTTTCATCAATCGCCTTTTGCATTGAATCGGTCATGTTATCGGCGTACATAATAACCGCACCATTTTCATTTCTGGCGGCACGACCAATGGTTTGAATTAATGAACGTTCATTTCTTAGGAAACCTTCCTTATCAGCATCCAAGATGGCAACCAAGGATACTTCAGGAACATCAATTCCTTCTCTTAGAAGGTTAATTCCAACCAATACATCGTATTTACCTAAACGAAGATCACGAATAATCTTGGTACGTTCTAGTGTCTTAACGTCAGAGTGTAGGTATGCAACCTTGATTCCTAAGTCCTTTAAATAGTCGGTTAAATCTTCGGACATCTTCTTGGTCAAGGTGGTTACAAACGTTCTTTCATTCTTGGCAATTCTTTCATTGATTTCACCAACCAAATCATCCATTTGACCCATGATTGGACGCACTTCAACAGTTGGATCCAATAGTCCGGTTGGACGAATGATTTGTTGAACGATATTCTTTTCAGCGGTTTCTTCTAGTTCACGTGGACCAGGGGTGGCTGACATGTAGATTACTTGGTTAACACGTTCTTTGAATTCAGGCATCTTCAATGGACGGTTGTCCAAAGCACTTGGAAGTCTGAATCCATATTCGATTAGACGTTCTTTTCTGGCCTTATCACCATTGTACATTCCACCTACTTGTGGCAATGTTTGATGGGATTCATCGACAACTAATAAGTAATCATCGGGGAAGAAATCTAGTAATGTGTAAGGAGCTTCACCCGGTTTTCTGTTGTCCATGTATCTGGAATAATTTTCAATTCCGTTGGTGTAACCCATTTCGGCCATCATTTCGATATCATAAGTGGTACGTTGCTTCAAACGTTGGGCTTCTAGTAGCTTACCCTCTTTTTCAAATTCGGCAACTTGTTCCTTCATTTCTTCCTTGATACCCTTCAAAGCGTGATCCATGTTTTGATCATCGGTCAAGAAGTGGGTCGCTGGGAAGATGATGATATCGTCTTTCTTACCAATGAATTCACCGGTCAATGTATCGATTTCTTTGATTGAATCAATTTCATCACCGAAGAATTCAACTCGGTATGCATGTTGATCCCCAGAAGCTGGGAAAATGTCGACAACATCCCCGTGCACTCTGAAACGACCACGTTGGAAGTCGATATCATTTCTATCAAATTGAATTTCGACTAACTTTCTAAGTAGCTCGTCTCTTTCAATTTGTTGGCCAACACTCAATGGAATGGTGTGTTTGTAGTATTCCTTAGGACTACCTAATCCAAAGATTGATGAAACGGATGCGACGATAATGACATCATTTCTGGTAAGCAATGAGTTAGTGGCCGCATGACGAAGTTTATCAATTTCATCATTGATTGAAGAATCCTTTTCAATGTAGGTATCACTTGATGGAACATAAGCTTCCGGTTGGTAGTAATCATAATAACTAACGAAGTATTCAACCGCATTGTTAGGGAAGAATTCCTTAAATTCACTGTATAGTTGTCCAGCAAGTGTCTTATTATGTGACAAAATCAATGTAGGCTTATTAACGTTTTTAATCACATTAGAAATTGTAAAGGTCTTACCAGTCCCAGTGGCACCTAATAAGATTTGGTTCTTTTGACCATCCAAAACACCCTTAGTTAACTTACTAATCGCTTCGGGTTGGTCACCAGTAGGTTTGTATTTTGAAACTAAGTCAAATTTATTGTTCTCTTCACGTTTTATTTCCAAACAAAGTCCTCCTTTGTTTTTAACTCGGAGCTCTAGGCTCATTCACTGTAGTTTAATAATATTCTAACATACGAACAAACTTTCTAAAACTAATGTTCTCCTTGTAGGCACAAAAAAGACTGGCCAATAGACCAGTCTTTTTAATCACACCTTTTAGTGTAATGAAGATACGTATTCGAATGCGTTTTGACCAGCAATACCACCGTCACCAACAGCTGTAGTTACTTGTCTTAATTCTTTTTCACGTACGTCACCAATAGCAAAGATACCCTTTACTGAAGTTTCCATACGTTCGTTTGTCTTAATCCAACCTTTTTCGTCAGTAATGTTTAAGTTACTGAAAGGTTCAGTCATTGGGTTGTTACCAACATAGATGAAGACACCTGAAGCAGCAATTTCGCCTTCTTCGTTTGTCTTGTTGTTGATAGTCTTAACACCAGTAACCTTCATGTTGTCACCGACAACTTCGGTTACGTTAGTGTCCCAAACAAATTCAATCTTGTCGTTAGCAAATGCACGGTCTTGGATAACCTTTTGTGCACGTAATTGATCACGGCGGTGAATAACGGTAACCTTTGAAGCTAAACCTGCAAGGTATAGTGCTTCAGAGATAGCTGAATCTCCACCACCGACAACGACAACTTCACGGTTCTTGAAGAATGCCCCATCACATACGGCACAGTATGAGACACCTCTTCCACCATATTCGTCTTCGCCAGGAACGCCTAGCTTTCTGTATTGTGAACCAGTACCAATGATAACGGCACCTGCTTCGTAGCTACCTTGGTCAGTCTTAACAATCTTAGAATCACCTTTGTCTTCGATTGATTCAACTGTTCCATATTCGTACTTGGCACCGAAGTTTGTGGAACTTTCATACATTTCTTTTGCTAAATCTGGACCTAGGATTGACTTGAATCCTGGGTAGTTTTCGATTTCAGCAGTGTTGTTCATTTGACCACCGTAGATACCACGGTCAATCATCATTACTGATAAATTTGCACGAGAAGCATATAGTGCAGATGTCATTCCACCAGGCCCTGCACCAATAATAATTACGTCATACTTTTCCATAATTAAGCTCCCCCTTTCATTGAATTAATATATGATACTTTACTATCATATAAAACATTTGTCCATTAATTTGCACACAAACTAATTTTAATCTAACTTCTTAGCTAAGTCCTTGATGTATTGTTTTAATTCATCAGAAACTTCTGGGTGTTTTAGACCAAATTCGATGTTAGTTTGTAACCAACCAAACTTGTTACCGGTGTCGTATCTGTCACCCTTGAATTCGTGGGCGTATACCTTACCCTTTTTGTTTAGAGTATCGATGGCATCAGTTAATTGAATTTCGTTACCCTTACCAGGTTTAGTGTTTTCTAAGATGTCAAAGATGTCAGCAGTTAATAGGTAACGACCAATAATTGCTAGATCACTTGGAGCATCTTCTGGGTTTGGCTTTTCAACGAAATTAGTAACATCGTATAAACCGTCGCTAACTTCCTTAGCTGGGTTGATAACACCATATTTTGATGTATCTTCATGAGGAACCTTCATAACAGCAAGTGTTGATGAACCTGTTTCTTCATAACTGTCAATTAATTGCTCAGTCAATGGAGTTTCATCTGTCATCAAATCATCACCTAGCATGATAACAAATGGATCTTCACCAACGAAACTCTTAGCAGTATGAACAGCATCACCTAGACCATTTGGATGTTCTTGACGCTTAAAGTAAATGTTCAAACCGTTAGTTTCTTTAACAGCTTTTAGCATTTCATCCTTACCCTTTGATTCAAGGTTCAATTCAAGTTCAGTGTTTGAATCGAAATGATCTTCAATAGCACGTTTACCCTTACCAATAATAATTAAAATGTCAGTAATTCCTGATGCGATAGCTTCTTCAACGATTAATTGAATAGCTGGCTTATCAACTACTGGTAGCATTTCCTTTGGCATTGCCTTAGTTTCTGGTAGGAATCTAGTTCCTAAACCTGCTGCTGGGATAATTGCTTTTCTGATTTTCTTCATGAATATAAACTCCTATTTTATCGTATTTTCCTATTTCTTAAATATTAATCTAATTCAGCTCTACCCTTACGGTGCATTAGTTGAGAAATTGCATCATCAATTGTAATTTCCTTGTGTAATACCTTGTAGATTGCTGAAGTAATTGGCATATCAATGCCACGTTGGTTGGCTAGTTCGTATGCAGCTTCTGCAGTTGCGATACCTTCAATAACCATTCCCATGTTCTTAACGATATCATCTAAGGTCTCTCCTTTACCTAGTTGATACCCTGCACGCCAGTTACGTGAGTCACTACTTGTTGCAGTAACAATCACATCACCGAAACCTGATAGTCCAGTGAATGTTAATGGGTTAGCACCGAATGAAGTTCCCAAACGAGAAATTTCGGCAAGTCCACGTGTCATCAATGCTGCTTTAGCATTGTCAGCGTAGCCTAGACCATAAAGTGCACCGGCACCAATAGCAATGATGTTCTTTAGAGCTGCACCAATTTCAACACCGATGATGTCGTCATTAGTATAAACTCTGAAGTAATCATTAATGAATAATGATTGGATATGTTCAGCATCTTTGATGTTTTCTGAAGCAGTAGTTACTAAAGTAATATCGTGTTTAGCAACTGATTCTGCTTGACTAGGACCTGAAATAACTGAGATTGACTTACGATGACTTTCATCGATTTCATCAGCCAGAACTTCTGACATACGTTTGTATGTCTTTTGTTCAATCCCTTTACTACCATGAATAATGTTTACCTTCATGTCTAGTTCTTCTAGGATTTCGTTTACTTGTTTTGCAGTACTTCTTGTAACTTGTGCTGGAACAACAAATAAAATATCATCAACACCTCTAATTGCTTCCTTCATATCAGCGTAAGCAACTAGTTCTTTTGGATATGTAAAATCTTTGATGTATTTTTCGTTTGTGTGCTTGTTGTTTAGTTCATCAACTTGTGATTGTTTGTATGACCATAAACGCACTTCATTACCATTTTCAACTAAAATATTAGCAAGCATGCTGCCCCATGAGCCTGCTCCTAACACTGCAATTTTTTCTACCATAATAAATATAGCTCCTTAAAATTATTGTAACTTGCTACCATCTAGGTAGTAAGGCAAATCAGAATCATTTTTGCGACGATAGATCATTAATCCGATTGCTCCCAAGAATAGGATAATCGATAATAATTGTGAAACTCGAATTCCACCAAATAGCATTAAGCTATCTGTTCTCATCCCTTCGACAAAGAATCGCCCGAATGAGTACCAAATAACGTAAGATAATACCACTTCACCACGCTTGAAGAATCCTTGGACTTGGCGAAGATTCATCAATAGAACAAATCCTAACAAGTCCCATAGTGATTCATACAAGAAAGTTGGTTGGCGGTAAAATCCTTGAATAAACATTTGGTTAATGATGAAATTTGGTAAGTGTAGAGACTTCAAGAACGCTAAGCTGGTAATCTTACCAAAAGCTTCTTGGTTCATGAAGTTTCCCCATCTACCAATTCCTTGGCCCATAATCACAGTTGGTGCAATCACATCAAGCATTGACCAAACTGAAATTAATTTACTTCTACAGTATAAGAATACCACGACAAACGCACCAATCAAGGCACCATAGATGGCTATTCCCCCATCCCAGATTTTAACAATCTCGTTTAGATGTTGGCTGTAGTATGACCATTGAAATACAACATAATAAATACGGGCACAAATGATTGCCACTGGCAAAGCCCATAGAATCATATCGTATATATTATCTGGTTGAATCCCGCGTTTTCTTCCTTCCTTAACCGAAAGGTAAACAGCGATTAATACTGCTGTGGCAATAAAAATCCCGTACCAGTGAACTAAGATAGGTCCCAGATTAAACGCAATTTGATTTAACGCAATTGACATTTTTTTCACTTCCTAAAAAGAGGATTATTTTTTGTTACCTGAATTTTCTTTAATTAAACTGTTTAGGTTATCATCAAATACCTTTGTAGCATCATAACCCATCTTCTTAGCACGGTAGTTCATGGCTGCCGCTTCAATAATGATAGCTAAGTTACGACCAGTCTTAACTGGAATGCTTACTCTTTGCACGTCAACGTCAAAGATACGACGGGTTTCGTCGCCATTACCCAATCTATCATATGGAGTGTCATCAGACCAGTTTTCAAGGTGAACAATCAAGTCAACCTTAGTCTGTGAACGAACGGCACCGGCACCAAATAGATTCATCACATCGATAATCCCAATTCCTCTAATTTCTAGTAGGTGTCTTAGAATCATTGGTGCTTGACCAATTAGTGTTTGTTCATCTTGTTGGTATACTTCAACACGATCATCGGCAATTAATCTATGACCACGTTTAACAAGTTCTAAGGCAGTTTCACTCTTACCAATTCCAGAGTCCCCTGTCATTAGTACCCCTAAACCATATACGTCAATTAGCACACCATGAATTGATTTTCTTTCGGCTAATTTACCTTCCAAGTAGTTAGTCATGTTACTTAGTACTCGAGAAGTTGTTAGCTTTGAACCTAACACTGGAATGTGTTGGTTTTTAGCAGCACGAATTAATTCATCAGGCGGATCTAATTGAGTTGAAATAACAAATGCTGGTGTTTCTGGTAAACACATTTTCTTCATTACATCAAAAAGTTCATTACTATCCATTCCCTTAGCATATGATGTTTCAGTAATACCAAGTAATTGAATTCTCTTTGATGGGTAGTAGTTAAAGTATCCTGTTAATTCCAAACCAGGGCGTGAAATATCGCTCGTGGTAATTGGTCGATCTAAGTATTCTTCACCGTAGAAAATATCTAGGTGAGTGTTTTCAACAAGATCTGCGACCGTTACACTGTATGCCATAGCCTTTCCTCCACTTCGTTATAAGATAATTTTATCATGTTATTAGATGTTTTTAAAAAATTTTTAGTAGTCTGACAAAATGACGTTACAAATTGACATAATCAATGCAACAATCACTGCCATTCCAAATGAAGCAAAATGGAAAGTATTGCCCACCACAAAAGATGTTAATTCCAACATAATTCCATTCAGGATAATACTGAATAATCCTAACGTTACCAAGTTAATTGGTAATGATAAGATAAACAATACTGGTTTTACCAATGCATTTAGAATCGCTAAAACAATTGCGGCCACAATCGCAGTTCCAAATGAAGCAACGTAAAAGCTGCCTTGGAAGAAACCAGCAATTGCAACGAATAGCAATGTGTTAATCAATATTCTGCCTAACACTCTCATGGTGTCACCTCTTATTTATCATTAAATTCATCAACGTCAGTTAAATTGCGTCGAGTTTGTTTGTTAGTAGTGTGTCCACCACCATAAACGTTGGGGTTAGCCGGAACAATTACTAAACAAATTACATAAAGTAATAGTCCGCCAATTAGATGGCCCGGAATAATTGATAGAACTACAAAAATAATTCTTAAAAGTTGTGAGTTGATATGGAAGTATTCGGCAATTCCACCTAATAATCCTGTTAATAATCGATCTGATTGAGAACGGTAAATTTTAGTCATCATAAAGCCTCCTCGTTAAATGACATTTTAAATAATGTTTATTAAATCAATCTTAAGTTACTTTTCCTTAATTACAACTACACCTAGTTCATTTGGTGAATCACTATAAATGGCACTTTCCATAATCTTGATACGATCTTCACGGTTCAATACCTTCAATCGACAAAATGTTGGAGAAGTCAAAGTAGCCTTGTAGAAATCGTCTTCGGTACTTACTTTGATGTTGTTAACCTCAACGATTAAATCACCCATTTCAACACCCATCTTTTCAGCCGGAGTGTCTTTTCTAACGGCGATTACTCTTAGACCGTTAACTGCGTCTGCGAACCACTTAGCCTTCTTGTTATCCTTACGCTTAGTCCTGATTAAAACAAGTAGGTATAATACTGTCATCACAGCCATTGAAATTAATTCAATGTTATCGACACCATTTAGTAGGTAAGTTGCAACAACTAGAATAATACCCAAACATGTTAACCATAACAATCGATTAGATAACTTTTTGAAAAATTCTTTTGGCATTGATTTGAAAATGGTAAATCTAATCCCAATCAATACCGGTAAGATAAAGATTGTGAATTCATGTTGACCCATTGAAAATACTGGCCACCAGCTAATCAATGCATGAATTTGATCACCTGGAATTAATACGGCAATTGGTAGGACCGCAAATTCCTTATTTAAATAACCGGCAACCTTGTTACCACGTTGGTTTTTAAAAATCTTTGGTGATTGATAGTTTCCTAAGAACCTCTTCATGTACAATGCTGAAACAAAGAATACTGTCACTAATAGCAATAATGCATTTGATAGTGAGGTAGCTGAAGTGTTAATACCTTCTGTATTAATATACGTAAACAAGTCGAATTTATACGTTACAAATGTCAAAGCAGTCGCGATTACTAGATTTAACACTGTAAAGAATTGACCCGGGATAATAATCAAGTTAATTAGTAGCAAAGCTTCATAAATAATGATCCAAGGAAGTGATAGATAAATTCCTAGTGTCATTGAAATGATGCTTCCAATAATTCCTAAAACGATGAAACTTAGCCAAAAATGTTTCATTTCAAAATCGTTTGGTGAAATTGAAGTGTTAAAGTCGTTTCTTTCACGTTTGATACGCTTACGGTAGATAATGTAATTTCTTAATATTCCCAACCATAGGACTGGCTGAATAAATATTAACAATGTCATCCATAAATTATTCATTTAAATTCCCCTATTCTGGATTTCTTTTACTTAGTTTCCATTGCAAGTATGCATTAATGAATGGATTTAGGTCACCATCCATAACGTCTTGCGCCTTTGCTGTTTCATAATTAGTTCGATGGTCTTTAACCATTGAATATGGGTGGAAAACATAAGATCTGATTTGTGAACCCCAACCAATCTCTTTTTGTTCACCTTCGAGTTGTGCCTTTTGTTGTTCCTTCTTTTCTTCTTCTAGTTCATAAAGTTTGGACTTCAACATATTCATGGCAGTTTCTCTATTTTGTAGTTGTGAACGTTGAGCTTGACTGGCCACAACAATCCCGGTAGGTTCATGAGTAATACGAACTGCTGAAGATGTCTTATTAACATGTTGTCCACCGGCACCACTGGCACGATAAACATCAACTCGTAAGTCGGCAGGATTAATCTCGATGTCGACAGTATCATCTAGTTCTGGCATTACATCGACAGAAGCAAATGATGTATGACGACGTCCCGCTGAATCAAATGGTGAAATTCTAACTAAGCGGTGAACACCCTTTTCTGATTTTAGGTATCCATATGCATTTTCACCACTAACCATGATGGTGGCAGTATCGATTCCGGCCACTTCTCCTGCTTGGTAGTTCAATGTTTCTAGTTTGAAACCATTTTGATCAGCCCATCTGGTATACATTCTAAATAGCATCATGCCCCAATCATGTGATTCGGTTCCACCCGCTCCTGGATGAATTTCCAGAATGGCATTATTGGCATCATACTTACCATTTAGTAACATCCCTAATCTGTACTTTTCAAGATGTGACTTAGTTTGTGCTAAAGACTCTTCGAATTCTTCCATCATTGAATCATCGTTTTCTTCTTCAATTAATTCTAGGTTCACTTCTAGATCTTCAGCCTCTTCATTTAGTTCATTAAAATTATCGTATTTTTTCTTTAAACGATTATTTTCATTAATGAAGCTTTGGGCAGTTTCTGGATTATCCCAGAATCCAGGTTCGGCCATCTTGGCTTCATTAATTTCGATACTTTCTTGAAGGGAATCTAAGTCAAAGAGACCCCCTAAAGCCCTGGATGGCTTTTTTGATTTGACTTATTTCATTTTTAGCATCAGCTAGTTCCATTCTTACTCTCCTTACCAAAAAAGCGAAGTGAACTTCTGTTCATCTTCGCTTTATTATTATCTTTCGATGTTTTGTCTGATTTCAGCTTTCATGAACAATCTTGTGGCATCGTAATCAATATCTGAGACCATTTCTTCAAACATTTGATAACCTTCACGTTGGTATTCAACTAATGGGTTCAATTGACCATAACCTCTTAAACCAATTGATTGTCTCAATTGATCCATTTCATCAATATGATCAGTCCAGTGAGAATCAACAACTCTTAATACAACAACCTTTTCAAATTCTAGCATTTGTTCTGGGTCGTATAGTTGTTCTTTCTTTTCTTTGTAAACTTTTTCAGATAATTCAACCAAGAAGTCCTTGATTTCATCAGCTGACTTATCTTCTAAGTCAGATAGGCTAATCATATCAGGGCTAACAAGTGCACTAATGGCAAAGTCTAGGATTGTACTTAGGTCCCAGTCCTTCTTGTCACCTTGAGTGTGTAAGTTAACAATGCGGTTGATTGTTCTCTTAACCATTGGTTTCATAACCCAATCTAATGACTTATCTTCAGTGATTACTTGGTATCTTTCGTTGTAAATAACGCTACGTTGTTGTCTCATAACGTCATCGTATTGTAGAACTTGTTTTCTTGAATCGTAGTTGTTACCTTCAACACGTTTTTGTGCTGATTCAACTTGCTTGGTGATTAAACGACTCTTGATAACAGCTGAGTCACCATCAACCTTCATTCTTTCCAAGAAGTTCTTAATCTTATCAGAACCGAAACGACGCATTAAGTCATCTTCTAGTGATAGGTAGAATTGTGATAGACCTGGATCACCTTGACGTCCTGAACGTCCACGTAATTGGTTATCAATACGTCTTGATTCGTGTCTTTCAGTACCAATAACGGCAAGTCCACCTAATTCAACAACACCGGGTCCTAATTTAATATCAGTACCACGACCAGCCATGTTGGTAGCGATAGTTACCGCACCCTTTTGACCAGCGTTTGCAACAATTTCAGCTTCTTTAGCATGGTTCTTGGCATTTAGCACTTCGTGTTTGATACCAGCATCATCTAAACGTTTTGAAATGTATTCTGAAGTTTCAACGGCAACAGTACCAATTAGAATTGGTTGACCCTTGGCGTGTAATTCTTTGATTTCATCAACTACAGCATCGAATTTTGATTGTAGAGTTGGGTATAACAAGTCAGGTTCGTCCACTCTGGCAACCGGTCTGTTGGTTGGAATGGAGATAACGTCCATGTTATAGATTTCTCTAAATTCGTCTGCTTCAGTCTTAGCAGTACCAGTCATACCGGCAAGCTTGCTGTACATTCTGAATAAGTTTTGGTAAGTAATGTTGGCCATTGTCTTACTTTCTTCTTGAATGGTTACTCCTTCTTTAGCTTCGATAGCTTGGTGTAATCCATCAGAAAAACGACGACCATCCATGATACGACCAGTAAATGAATCAACGATAAGTACTTCGTCGTCTGAAACAACGTAATCCTTATCCTTAATCATAATGAAGTTAGCACGCAATGCTTCATCAATGTGGTGAGTCAATGCAGTGTTATCAGTGTCGTATAGGTTCTTTAAGTTGAAGTACTTTTCAGCCTTTTCAATACCTTGATCATTTAAAGAAACAGTCTTTGATTCCAAGTCAATCTTGAAGTCATCTTTTTCCTTTAATGTCTTAGCAAATTGGTCAGCTTGCATGTATAGTTCTGAAGAACCTTTGGCTTGTCCTGAAATAATCAATGGAGTTCTGGCTTCATCAATTAAGATGGAGTCAACTTCATCGACAATGGCAAAGTTCAATGGTCTTTGAACCATGTCTTCTTTGTAGACAACCATGTTATCACGTAAGTAATCAAAACCGATTTCACTGTTAGTTGAGTATGTGATATCAGCATTGTAAGCTTCACGTTTTTCTTCTGGGCTCTTTTCAGTTAAGTTAACACCTACTGATAGGCCTAACCAGTTGTATAGTTCACCCATTTGTTCAGCATCACGTTGTGATAGGTATTCGTTAACAGTAATAACGTGAACACCCTTACCAGCTAATGCGTTTAAGTAAACTGGCATTGTAGCAGTCAAGGTCTTACCTTCACCAGTCTTCATTTCTGAAATGTTACCTTCATGTAGCACAATTCCACCCATGATTTGAACATGGAAAGGAGTTAAACCTAATACACGAGTAGCACCTTCTCTGGCAACTGCAAATGCTTCTGGTAGTAAGTCATCAAGAGTTTCCCCATCTTGATAACGTTGTTGAAATTCTTGGGTTTTAGCTTTTAGTTCGTCATCACTTAGTTGGCTGATTTCATCGGCATATGCTTCAACCTTATCAGCTAGCTTGCTAAGTCTTTTAACTTCACGCTTATCGCTTTCGACCCATTTTCTTAAAATGTTAGCCATTTGTTTATTTTCCTTCCGTGAATTAGTTTTTAATGTTTTATTCGCTTTATATAAATTCTATCTTTCTTATTCTAACATTTAATTATCATTTTTAAAAACAGATTATCTAATTCTTCTAAAAAAATATCCTTTATATATATAAAACATCCCTTATCGACATAAAGTTAGTCCTAAAACTTGCTTGGCACCGTTATTTCTCAGTACCTCTGCCGCATGTCTAATCGTGGTTCCGGTAGTATAAATATCGTCGACCAATAGTATTCTTTGATCGATAATTTGAGACGCATGTTTAGGATTAATTGTGAAAACCTGTTTATTGTGAATACGCTGTTGACGGTTTAGTTCAGACTGTCTCACCTTGCGTTTTTCCTTCACCATTAAAGCGTCAACATATGCAGTATCTCCCAGAAGCCCAATGACCTGATTGAAGCCTCGATTAATCTGAGTTTCAGCACTAACTGGAATTGGCACTACCAGCAAATCTTTTCTAATCTTTTTTCTAATCTCTTTTTGAAAAATCATCCGTAACTGGTAGTCACCGACAAACTTGTAGCGGTGCATAAAATTCTTCATCGCATCGTTATACTGAAAGATGGATTCATTCACGAAAGCATCCCCTAATTTCTGCCACTTCTGACAATCGATACATGTTCCGGACTTATCCATTTGGCGACCACAAGCCTTACATATTCTCGTTTCATCGATACGGGCAAACTGATTCATGCACTCCGCACAAACGTATCGTTTCGGTAATCTTTTAAAACTCAACAAAAAAGAAAGTGACATGTCATATACCATCACTTTATTGCACAATAGGCAGCTATCCATTTAATTTTTTCGCCTTCTTATTCATATACTTGATTTGATTAATCGCACTCTTAATGGCCAGCGTGTTTTCTTCAGCTAGAAACAATACTTCCCCAGTCGGTCGATCGAGTTTTCTACCCACTCTTCCAGCTATTTGGACCAATGATGAAGTCGAAAAGACCTCGTCTTCCGCCCCAAAGACAATCACGTCAATTCCCGGAAAGGTCACTCCTCTTTCCAAAATGGTGGTCGTAATCAAGAACAGTTTGCGTTGTTCACGCATGTCGGATACCTTCTCCATTCGTTTATCATCACTAGAAAAGACGGTCTCCCATTTACTGGTATCAAACTGTTTTGCCAAAATATCACTAATTGGTTTTAAATCGGCAATGCGTGGCACAAACAACAAGAAGCGTTGGTTAGATTTAATCTTTTCGTCAATCTTATGTAGTAGTAACTTTGGCAACTTTTGTTTCTTTAAATTCTCGCGCCACTTCTTTGTGTACTTTAATTTAATTTCCGGTAATAAATGACGATGAAATCGAATCGGTAAGTAGCTAGCTGACAGCTTGTTGGACCTGATTTTCTTCGTCATTTCATTGGTCGGTGTCGCCGTTAAAAACAACTTGGCACTACTTTGTTTCGTCGCATTTTCGACCGCAAAGTGTAATCCGTCGTTATTTACAAACGGAAAGGAATCGACCTCATCGATAATCAAGACATCAAACGCATGATAGAACCGTAACAATTGATGGGTGGTGCAAATCGTCAGCTGCGCATAGTGATACGATTGTGGATTACGACCGTGTAGAAGAATCATCGATGTGTTGGCAAACGCCTCCTTAATTCTCGGATATAGTTCGACACAAACATCCACACGTGGCGACGCAATACAAACGCGTTTGCCCTCAGTTAATGCTTTTTCGATTCCCTGAAACAACATTTCAGTCTTCCCCGCTCCGGTAACTGCCCATAACAAGTGGGTCTTGTTGTTTTCGAAGACTTCGATAATATCCTTAGAACACTTCTTTTGCTCGTTAGTCAATTGGCCCTGCCACGTTAAAACCGGCTGCTTAATTTCAAAATCATTTGGTTCATCGGCATACACCAATGGAATACTTTTCGTTACTCGATCCAAATTAATGCAGACTGGACAATAGTAGTTATTATTTGGCAAATTACACCTGTTTACGGGCGTTTTTTGGCGACATCGTTTACAATAGATATTGTTACTGTTAACCTTAATTGGAACGTATTTATGAACAATTGAGTTATTGAGGAGACTCGAATCCACCATCGTGGCGTTGACTTGTCTACCGTATAATTCAGAAACATCTTTAATCATAATTATCACCATAATTAAGTACGCAAAAAAGCTAAATTTTGAGGTGAAAACATCTAAATGGAAAAAGATTATCTCACAATTAAAGAAAATGGTGTCAACGAGATTGATATCAAAAAATCACAATTCATCTGTTCAATTGCCAGAGTGTCAAACGAAGAAGAAGCAACTGCTTTCGTTAATAGCGTCAAAGAAGAACATAAAAAAGCTACTCATAACTGTCATGCCTATGTAATTGGTCAAGACGATTCCATTCAACGCGCTAGTGATAACGGTGAACCATCAGGAACTGCTGGTGTTCCTATCCTAGAAGCATTAAAAAACATTGGTGTGCACAACACTGCTGCCGTTGTAACTAGATACTTCGGTGGCATTAAGTTAGGTGCCGGTGGTTTAATTCGTGCATATAGCAACGCCACCACCAAAGCCATCGAACATGTTGGGATTGTCAAAAAGATTTTACAAACTGAAATCACCATCGACGTTGCCTATAACCTGTTTGATCAATTAAATTACCACCTAGAGGAAAATGGAATTAACATTATCGATACTCAATATACCGACAAGGTATCCGTAATTGTTGCCATCGATAATCCTAAGGTGGAAGAGTTTAAACAAAAAGTGATTGATTTACTAAACGGTCGTGTTGAAATGCACGATGGCGATGAAAAGTACTTTGAAGTTGATTATGATCCATACAAAAAAGAATGACCAAATGGTCATTCTTTTTTTAGTGGTTATCTTTACTTGTGTTTTCTTTAACGACTTTTTTAATTGCGTTTAGTAATGGTTGTCTATCCTTACCAGCTAAACCGATTGATTCAACGAATAGTTCCAACCCGATTAACGTTGCAGTCGTTAGTAGAATGGAACCCCAAATTGTTGAGATTGGGTATAGCAATGAAATGAATGAGAAAATCAAAGCAATTCCATAGATTACCAATACGGTTTGACGATGAGTCAATCCGATTTGCATCAAACGGTGATGTAAGTGTCGTTTGTCAGCATGCATGATTGGTTGCTTGTTTAACATTCTACGTAAGATTGCGTAAATGGTATCGGTGATTGGCACACCCAGGATAATTACCGGAATAATAACGGTAATGAACGTGGCATTTTTCAATCCGTTCAATGAGAAAATTGAAATCATAAAACCGATGAACAATGATCCGGTGTCCCCTAGATAGATTCTAGCTGGGAAGAAGTTGTAAGGTAAAAATCCTAAACATGCTGCAACAAGTGCAAAAATCATGATTGAAACGTAGACGTTTCCAACGTTTAGGAAGAAGAACCCAGTAATTCCCATGGTGGTCAAAGCAATAACTGCGACCCCCGTTGCTAATCCATCAAGACCGTCAATTAAGTTAACGGCGTTGGTGATTGCTAAAATCCAAATTAGAGTAATTGGTAAACTTAACCATCCTAAACTAAATGTTCCAATGAATGGTAATGATATGTTACTCATTTGAATATTTCCGAAGAAAAAGACAATGATTGCTGCTAAACTAATTCCAAATACTTTTTGACGTGGTTTTAATACAATGATGTCATCAATTACCCCTGTAATAATGATGACTACTTGGCCCGCAAACATCCCATAAAGTTGATGGGTTGGCATTTGCGACCTTAATAGGAACATCGTGGCAATTGTGTATGACACAAAGATTGCCAATCCTCCTAATGTCGGCATCGGAATTTTATTCATTCTTCGCTTATTTGGACTATCGATAGCTCCCCAGCGAAATGCTAACTTTCTGATAAACGGCGTTACCACAGCAGAAATTAACATTGTCGCGAAAAGGGAAACGATAATTTCGAATTTTAGCATAATCGTTATCCTTTCGTTTTATAATACTATTAATAAATTATACAAATGTAACAGATTAAAAACAAGGTTAAACAAAAAAAGGATTCCCAAAGGAATCCTTTTTTATTACATCATTGGTCCCATTGAAGGGTTCATTGAATCTTTCTTTTCTTCTGGTAAGTTAGCAACAACAGCTTCAGTAGTTAATAGTAATGCTGAAACAGATGCGGCGTTTTGAAGAGCTGATCTTGATACCTTGGTTGGATCAACAACTCCGGCCTTAATCATATCTTCGTATTCACCAGTAGCGGCATTGAAACCAATACCCATTTCCTTGCCCTTTAGATGTTCAACAACGATTGAACCATCAATTCCGGCGTTGTGGGCAATTTGTCTAACTGGAGCTTCTAGAGCACGTAAAACAATGTTTACACCAGTCTTTTCGTCACCTTCAGCAGGGATTTCTTCTAGATCCTTTAGAATATTGATGAATGCAGTTCCACCACCAGGAACGAAGCCTTCTTCAACAGCGGCTCTAGTTGAGTTCAAAGCATCTTCAATTCTGTACTTACGTTCTTTTAGTTCAGTTTCGGTAGCTGCACCAACACGGATAACAGCAACACCACCGGCTAACTTAGCTAAACGTTCACGTAGCTTTTCTTTGTCGAATTCTGATGTAGTAGTTTCTAGTTGGTTCTTGATTTCTGCAACACGTGCAGCTAATTGGTCCTTGTCACCGGCACCTTGAACGATTGTAGTGTCATCCTTAGTAACGTTAACCTTGTTAGCTTGACCTAATTGATCAATGGTTACATCCTTTAGGTTTAATCCTAAGTCGTCAGTGATTAAAGTAGCGCCTGTAAGAACTGAAATATCTTGTAGTTGAGCCTTACGACGGTCACCAAAACCAGGAGCCTTAACAGCAACAACGTTGAAAGTACCACGCATCTTGTTTAGTACCAATGTTGGTAGTGCTTCACCACCAATATCATCAGCAATGATTAGAAGTGAACGACCTTGTTCAACAACTGATTGTAAAACTGGTAGGATTTCTTGAATGTTGTTAATCTTCTTGTCAGTAACCAAGATGTATGGGTTGTCTAAGTCAGCTTGCATCTTGTCGTTGTCGGTAACCATGTATTGTGACATGTAACCACGATCGAATTGCATACCTTCTACAACGTCCATAGTTGTGTTAACACCACGTGAATCTTCAACAGTGATAACACCATCGTTTCCAACCTTTTCCATAGCATCGGCGATTAATTCACCAACTTCTGGGTTAGCAGCTGAAATGGAAGCGATTTGAGCAATATCATTCTTGCTCTTAATTTCGTTTGACATCTTGTGTAGCTTTTCAACGGCTACTTCGGTTGCCTTTTCGATACCGCGACGAACACCAACTGGGTTGGCACCGGCAGTAACGTTCTTCATTCCTTCGTTTACGATTGCTTGAGTTAATACAGTAGCAGTAGTAGTACCATCACCGGCAATGTCGTCAGTCTTTGATGCAACTTCTGATACTAACTTAGCACCCATGTTTTCAAAATGATTTGGTAGTTCGATTGACTTAGCGATTGTAACACCATCATTAGTAATGTTTGGTGTACCTGTTGATTGTTCAACAACAACGTTTCTACCCTTTGGTCCTAATGTAGTCTTAACAGTGTTTGCAAGTTTATCAACACCTCTTAGCATTGAACGTCTTGCGTCTTCTGAAAATTTAACTTCCTTAGCCATTTTTATTCACCTCATTAATAATTTCGTTTTATTTATTATTCAACGACAGCTAAAATGTCGCTTTCTTTTAGTACTAAATATTTTTGACCATCGTAGTCTACTGAAGTACCTGAGTACTTGTCGTAAACAACTTCGTCACCCTTCTTAACTTCTGGTGTAACAGTTTGGCCATTGTCTAAAACTCTACCGTTTCCTACGGCAACAACTTTTCCAGTTTGTGGTTTTTCTTTAGCATTATTTGCTAACACAATGCCTCCAACTGTTTCTTCTTTAGCTTCTTGTGCTTCAATAATTACACGATCACCCAATGGTTTTAACATTTTGCTTGACCTCACTTTGTTTTTTTATCTGTTTTATCAGTGTTAGCAGTCATTTATTATAAGTGCTAATCACTATAAATAATATATTATTTTTTAGATTCATATGCAAGAATTTTAAACCCTACACGATATAATCCTACAAAAAAAGATGGGCCAATGGCTCATCTTTCTTATTCACCTTCATAGTGTTCAATGAAGTAAATTAATGTTTGTAATTCGTTGGTTAAATCAACGTTTTGCACTCTGACATTTTTGGGAACTGATAAACGTTTTGAAGTAAAGTTCATGATACCCTTTGCTCCACCCTTTACGGCTTCATCACATAGGTCTTGAACTACGGTTGCTGGAACAGTAAAAATAACTACTTCAATTTGTTGATCTCTTAATTGTTCTTGTAAGTCTTTAACATCGTATACTGGTACACCACTTTGAACAGTGTTGATCATGTCGTCATGAATATCAAAGGCAGCTGAGATTCTTACGTTACTATCTTTGTGAAAATTAAAGTGTAGTAAGGCTTGACCCAAATTACCTAAACCGACTAATGCAACATTTGTTAAGTGATCTTGATTTAGAATCTTCTTGAAGAAGTCTAATAAATTATCAACCTCGTATCCATATCCACGTTTTCCAAGAGCTCCAAAATAGGATAAATCTCTTCTAATGGTTGCTGAATCAACTTGAACTGCTTCAGCAAAAGTACTAGAGGATATTCTCTTTATTTTCGCGTCGTGTAAACCGCTAAGATATCGATAATACATAGGCAATCTTTTAGCCGTTGCCCTAGGAATTTTAATATCCAAAATCTTCCCTCCCGAATCTTTCATAACATTTATGTATTCTATCATAAAAACAAAGTTTGTGAAAATATTATCATCTACTAAAAAGGATTGAACATTTTAATTTATCGGGGGAAATATGCTAAAATAGTCATTATTACTGATAAAACAAGAGAATTAGGAGGTGAATTTTATGATTATTTTACAAGCAAATAAAATGACAAAACGATTTGGTGGGCAAGATCTTTTCACAAGCGTTAACTTGAGTATCGAAGAAAACAGCAAGGTCGCCTTGGTTGGTCGAAACGGTGCTGGTAAGTCAACCTTAGTGAAAATGATTTTGGGCGATGAACCAATTGATGAAGGTGAAGTCACCACCAAAAAAGGTATCACCATTGGATACTTAGCCCAAAATACTGGTCTAACTTCTGATGCCACCATCATCGAAGAAATGACCAATGTCTTTGCTGATTTAATCGATTTAGAAAATAAAATTCACGAATACGAAAACAAGATGGCTGATCCAAACATCAACTCGGATCCAGAAAAGCTGGCTGAGGTTTCACAAACTTATGACCAACTTCAAGCTGAGTTTACCGCCAAGAACGGTTTTTCTTATCAAGCCGAAATTAAGGCCGTGTTAAACGGATTTGGCTTCGGTGAAGAAATGTACGACCATAAAATTAGTGAGCTATCAGGTGGTCAACAAACCCAACTAGCAATGGCCAAGTTGCTTCTACAAAAGAAGGACCTATTGATTCTAGACGAACCTACTAACCATATTGATGTTAAGACCATTAGTTGGTTGGAAGATTATCTAAAGAGTTATCATGGTGCCCTTCTAATTATCTCCCATGACCGTTTCTTCATGGATAAGATTGTCGATCAAGTCTACGACCTATCACAAGGTCACATGACTCATTATGTCGGGAACTACTCCAGTTATGTTGAGCAAAAGAAACTTAATTACCAACATCAACTAAAGGAATACGAAAAGCAACAAAAGAAAATCAAAGAGATGCAAGACTTCGTTGATAAAAACATTGTTCGTGCATCCACTACTAAACGGGCTCAATCAAGAAGAACTCAATTGGAAAAGATGGAAAAAATTGCGGCACCAACCCGTGATGATAAATCCGCTCGTCTTTCATTCACTCCTGAAAAACAAAGTGGAAACGTCGTTTTAAACGTCCGTGATGCCGCAATCGGATACGATGATAAAATTCTATCTAAAAACATCAATATTGATGTTAAACGTAATCAAGCGGTAGCATTGATTGGGCCAAACGGAATTGGTAAGTCAACATTGCTAAAGACTATCATGAAGCAATTACCACTCCAATCTGGTGAAATCGAACGTGGTACCGGCGTTCAAATTGGTTACTACGACCAACACCAAGATAACCTACACCCCAACAAGACCGTCTTAAACGAAATCTGGGACGACTACCCTACTTACCCGGAACAACGCATTCGTTCAATTCTAGGTAGTTTCTTGTTCTCTGGTGAAGACGTTGAAAAAGTAGTTGGTAACCTTTCTGGTGGTGAAAAGGCCCGCCTAGTTTTAACTAAGCTATCCATGAATCACGATAACTTCTTAATCCTAGATGAACCTACCAACCATTTGGATATCGATAGTAGAGAAGTGTTGGAAAACGCATTGATCAATTTCGATGGAACTATTTTGTTTGTATCCCATGATAGATACTTCATCAATAAGTTAGCCACTCAAATTGTTGAACTATCCCCTGATGGTAGCGAACTATTCCTTGGTAACTACAACTATTATGTAGAAAAGAAGGAAGAACAAGCTGCCATTGAGGAACACAAAAAAGAAGAACAAGCCAAGACCGAAGATGTTGAAGATACAAAACCAAAGTCACAAAATCAAAAAGAATTCATTGCTAACAAAGAGTTACAAAAGAAGCAACGTAAGCTAAAACGTCAGGTGGAAGACCTAGAAGAACAACTAGACTCCGCTCAAAAAGATAAATCAGCAATTGAAGCTGAAATGGTTAAACCAGAAAACTTAAATGACATTGAAAAGCTTAATGATTTGCAAGCTAAACTAACCGATATTAACTCTAAGATAGAAGAGATTGAAACCAATTGGGAAAACGCAATGATGGAACTTGAATAAACAAAAAAGATGAATCCAAAACGGATTCATCTTTTTTTATTCTTCATCTTCCAAAAGGTCGAATTCCAAACTTGGGTCAGCATTCAAGTTAACGCCAGCAAAGACATTCTTCTTTGCCATGACGTATCCGGCTGCACCAATCATTGCGGCATTGTCACCACAAAGTTTGTTTGGTACCTTGATTAATTCTGTTGTATCAATCTTATCGATTGCTTCTTCTAAAGCACTGCGAAGGCCCTTATTAGCGGCAACCCCACCGGCTAAAATCAATTGAGAAACAGGATATTCTTGTAATGCTCTAGTGGTCTTATCAACTAAAACATCAACGACGGCACTTTGGAAACTAGCAGCTAAATCGTTCTTATCCAATTCTTCATGAATTTGATCAGCATGGTGAGTGGTGTTTAGAAACGCACTCTTTAAACCACTGAATGAGAAATCAAAGTTATCTTCTTTTTCCATCGCACGTGGGAAGTTAAAGGTATCCTTACCTTCTGCAGCCATTGCATCAACCTTAGGACCAGCTGGGTAATTAATTCCCAATACTCGACCAACCTTGTCGTATGCTTCTCCGGCGGCGTCATCCCTAGTTTCACCGATAATTTTGAAGTCGCCCTCTTCTTTCATTAGGACTAATTCAGTATGACCACCGGAAACCACCAATGCCAATGCTGGATAGTTAATCTTGGTAACGAATCGACTGGCCAAGATGTGTCCGGCAATATGGTTAACCGGAATCAATGGGATATTGTGTGCCCATGCAATGGTCTTTGCAGCAGTAACACCGATTAATAGCGCCCCCACTAGACCGGGACCATATGTCACAGCGATTGCGTCGATGTCATCGTATGAAACATCGGCTTGCTTCATTGCATCTTCAACACAGATAGTGATTTGTTCAATATGATGTCTACTTGCGACTTCTGGAACGACTCCACCGAATCGCTTGTGACTATTGATTTGCGTTGCAACAACGTTTGATAATATTTTTTCGCCATCTTCGATAATGGCCACACTAGTTTCATCACAACTAGATTCAAAAGACATAATTATATGTGGTTGCACAAAAAAACCTCGTTTCATTAAATTCCAAAGTTATTTGGAATAGTTTCGTATAGACTTAAATCTAAAACCATATCGACGGCATCTTCATGATCCCCGTCGTAATAGTCCTTTTTCACACCAACTTGTTTGAAACCTAAGTCGGAATATAATCTTTGGGCCTTTACGTTACTAATTCTAACTTCCAAAGAAACCGTCTTGTAGTTCAATTGACGGGCCTTTTTGATAATCTTAGCGATTAAGAAGTAACCTAATCCACGTTCTTGGTATTCTGGTTTTACAGCAACGTTTGAGATATGACAGTCACCTTGTTTATCGTTTAAAGAACTACCGATAAAAGCAACTAGTTCATCTTCTTGGCGCAATAGTAAATAAAAGCGATCTAGACGTGGTTTTAGCTCAGGTAAAAACGCTTCGTCGGTCCATGGTGCCTTACCATCGTAGACGTCACGTTCGATATTAACCATTTCAGGAATATCGGTAACCATTGCCTTGGCCAAGTAAAACTTATCGCCATTAATCTTTACGATGTGATTCTTGATATTTAGGTGTTCCTTTTTCATTAGGTGCTCGGTATTCACAAATTTTTTCTGATACCAATTAATTAACTTTTTCAACATATGAAGTAACTTCTTCCCCGGGATGATTTTGTTTCCAATCTGCTTCAGCTTTAGTCAAACGTAAATATCTTGGTACAAATGCATGAATGTCTTCAACAGGTGATAAGGTTTGTCCATATAAACCTAACCTAGCTGCTTGTGGCAAGTTATCAAAACTATCAGTAAAAATAACTTTATCGCCAAACTTCTTCTTTAATGCATCTTCAAAATGTGGTGCGTCGGTACCAACAGCATAGACTGCTTTGTCTTTGCTATCAATTCTGTCTAACCACTTATCAAAGTCAGTATGACAGTCTTCTAAGACACTTTCTGGAACGCCATTTTTAATTTCATAAAGTCCAGAAAAGACGTTATTGTTTCTAGCATCAAAAATTGGCATTACAAGACTGCCCTCTTGCTTAATATTAAGCGCTAAGGTTTGCAAACTTGATACACCAACTAGTTCAATTCCTAGTGTGTATGCCAAAGTTTTAGCTGTGGCAGTCGCAATTCTAATTCCAGTGTATGATCCTGGACCGTCTGCCACAACAACTCTTTGTAAGTCCGATGGTGTTAAGTCCACCTTTGTCATTAATTCATCAATAATTGGAAGTAAATATTCCGCATGCTTTTGATGAACAGTAGTTGTTTCTGTCGCTAATATTTGATCATCATCCAAAATAGCAACAGTTAGTTGTCGATTGGATGTATCTAAAGACAATACTTTCATCCTGTTTTTCCGTCTCCCTAATAACTTTATTAATATACGTAATAATTCTAAAACAAATTATAACAAAAAAATAGGTGTCTCCATAATAAAAATGAACACACCCGAAAATATTTAATCATTTTTGCGCCAAGTAATATTGGCAATTGCAGAATGACTGTCGCCACTCATGATTTCATGCTTAGTTAGAATTGAACCGTCTTCTTGTTCTTCCATGTCGTAGTAACTTTCTACGGTTGATCCATATTTAACTTCATTTTCGTATCTTAATAGGAAATGAGTTGGGGTATGGTTGGTTAGGAAGTCGGCAGGTAAGACGTTTACCATCCAATCCATGTAATGAGCATTGTTTACGTGTTGGTTTGAATCAATATCTGTATATCTTACGCGGAAGCTTTGTTTAGTTTCTTCGTTGTATTGAACCTTTTGTGGTTTAGGCATCTTAGGAACTTGGTTCACCTTTTCAGCACCAAATGGTTCTACTGTTTCCTTTGGAATGGAAGCAATCTTTCTTTCCTTGTAGTTCATAGCTGCCCATAAACCGGTCATGTGCATTAACACTTCACCAGATTCACTTTCGATAGTGAACTCACGGTAAGCAAAGTACTTGTTGTATGACTTTGACTTAGTGTTAATGGTGATATTTTCATCAACCACTGGCATACGGTTAATATGCACATCGTATTGAATAACAACCCAGGTAACTCCGAACTGGCGGACAAATTCAGCGCCGACACCAAGCTTATCACTATGATCTTCTGATGCTAGGATAATGACATCTAGCATCATCGCAATGGTCATACGACGGGTAAAGTCAGCTTCATAGTAGGTAACTCGATGTTTTTCACTAAAAACAGTTGGTTGGTTTTCCATTATTATTCACTCCTAGATTTCGTGATAGATATTGTAAATCTCTTGTTTTTTTACTTTGTGTAGCTTAGCAACCTCTTTGATTGCTGCATTGGTCTTCATGCCCTTACCAATAAACAAGTCAACTTGTTCTTGGATAGATAATCCAGCCAACTCATCTTGTTCCTGGTTTTCTTGGGTGGCGTTCTTATTACCATCAACAATTACCACGAACTCACCACGAACTTGATTTGCTTCGGTCCATTCGATTAGTTCAGAAATACTACCGCGGTCGAATTCTTCGAACTTCTTGGTTAGTTCCCTGCACAATACCGCCTGTCGGTCGGCACCAAATACCTTTTGCATATTCTTAAGAGTTTTGTTTAAACGATGAGGAGCTTCATAGAAAATCAGTGTTTCACTATGTTGGTTAAGTTCCTCTAATTCGCTAATCTGGTCACTATTCTTTCGATTTAAAAATCCAAAGAAATAAAATGGTTGTGGAACCAGTCCGGAAGCAATTAGTGCTGTTAATCCAGCGTTTGCTCCAGGAAGTGGGACAACATTAATATTATTATCAACACATGCTTTCACTAGTTCTTGACCTGGATCACTAATTGATGGCATCCCTGCGTCACTAACTTGAGCAACATTTTGACCGTCATTTAAAGTTTGTACCAATTCATCGATTCGGTAGTCTTTGTTATCTTCTCTAAAACTGATTTTCTTGGTATCAATCTCAAAATGATTCAATAATTGTTGAGTGTGACTTGGGTTTTCAGCGGCAATTAAATCAACTTCTTTAAGTGTCTTAATTGCTCGAAAAGTCATGTCATCTAGGTTCCCGATTGGTGTTGGAACTAGATATAATATTCCTTTATCTTGGTTAGCGGTAAAGCTATGTTGTTCTTGCACTTGGACTCCTCCAGATTAACGATTTAAGATTTCATTACAGAAAATACAGCTTTCATCGTTTTCACGATGTGATCCATAAAACTCGATGCAGACATGGAACCCTTCATTAAATAAGTGTTCCAAGTTTTCACGAGATTTAGATGAACGTGGTCTGCTCTTCTTGTTATCGTTTTCCACATTTTCTTTTTGTTCATTGATGAAATCATGTAGATGTTGGTTTTCAATTCTTAGTTCGGCATTTTCTTCCATTACTTCGGTTAATGCTTTTCGCACTTCAGCAAATTGACTCAACATTAATTCAGTTTGTGATTCTAAATCCTTGATTCCATCATATAATTCACGTTTCTCCAAACAATTTCACCCCATTTAACTATTTAGTATTTTCATAATTTTTAATGTAGTAGCCTCTAATATATTTTGGAAACTAACATTGACTGCCATTTGGTTGTTGCAGTTTAAGATTACTTCCATAATTTGAATTAGTTTGGCCTCATTGATACTTTCGCTTAGTTGTTCAATGTTTTGGGCTTGTTTTGGAAAGTTATAATCCCTACTCCCAGTATACTTAGCATCTAAAACATCTTCAAATATTGATAGCAGCATATCAATCACTACTTGGCGTTTACTATTATCACTAACTAACGGCATGATATTACTTTGTACCAAAACAAATGAAGTTTTATCTCTTTGGACCAGCATACTAAACCATTGACTAATCGCAGAAATAATCTTGGTTAGCCATTCGTCTTCCTGCCATGCTTGGACAGTCGACATTTGGTTGGTTAGTCGTTTAATGATTTTAAATTGACTGGGAATTACACCCATGTTGGCCAATTCTTCGTTAAACGCTTTTGTGTTTAACGGATTTAAATCAACCACTTGGGTTCTAGAGATAATGGTTGGTAGTATTAAATTCTTATTGGTCGTTAGTAGAAACGAAACTATATTAGCACCCGGTTCTTCGATAAACTTTAATAAGCTGTTTGCGGCTCCGGTAGTCATCTTTTCCGCATCACAAACGATAAAGAACTTCTGGTTTCCTTCCAAACCACTTTTGGAAAATTCAGATTTTAGGTATCTGATTTGATCAACCTTGATACTTAATCCATCTGGTTTGATGATGACAACATCTGGATGTTGTTGTTCTGCGATTCTACGACATTCATCACAATGTCCACAGGGCATTGAATCATCGGAAACGTTTTTACAAAACATTCTCATTGTTATAAACAACGCTAATGATAACTTTCCGACCCCTTCTTCACCGTTAAATAGGTAAGAATGGGATAATTCGTGATTGTTCACCACTTGTAAAAATTTGTCCATCAGTGGCTTTTGCTTTTTCTCAGTCTCTGCAATCACTTGATTTTCGGTCATGTTCTTCCCCCATTAGAATCGATAAAAATTATCCATTGGCATTTCCATTACAGTAGCGCCACCTACTTCAATCTTAACTGGATATGATGAGTCTGAAACTCCACCATCCAAATTAACTGGAGGTGTCATGTATTGTTCACGCTTACTTGAAACCTTTTTAATGATGTCTAAAACATCATTAACACGTTCATCTTCTATCCCAATCATAAAGGTAGTGTTTCCTGACTTTAGAAAACCACCGGTAGTTGATAACTTGGTTTGATGAACATTATTCTTAGCAAATGCGTTTTGTAGTTTGTTAGCATCTTTATTTTGCACAATTACAATTAAAAGTTTCATTCAAAATCACGTCCCTATTTTTTAAATTCATTTAAATATGGTTGCAAAATTTCTAAAACATTTTGGTATACCGCATCAATTGATTGAGTAGCATCAACTGACTTGATACGTTGAGGATTAGCCTTTGCTAAACGTTGGTAGGCTGCATGAACTCGGTTATGGAAATCGATTGTTTCAACATCCAATCTGTCGACTTCATCTTCCGCCCTATTCTTAGCAATACGCTTTAATCCTTCTTCTACTGGAAGATTAAAGTAGATAGTAAGGTCTGGTAAAAAGCCTTCGGTAGCAAATTGGTTCATTTCATTGATTGCATCTTCACCAATTTCTCTACCTCCACCTTGATATGCAATTGAGCTATCAAGGTAACGATCACAGATAACTAACTTGTTGTCAGCAATCGCTGGTTTCACTGTTTGTTCAATGTTTTGGCGACGAGCCGCTGCATATAATAACGCTTCGGTTCGCTTGTCCATATCAACATTTTTGCGGTCTAGAATTACTTCACGAATACTTTCAGCGATTGGGTTACCACCAGGTTCTCTACTGGTAACTAACTTGTCGCCCATTTCTTCTTTTAAATAATCTAATACCATGTTCAGGATGGTTGTTTTACCAGCACCATCCGTGCCTTCAAATGTGATAAATTTTCCAGCCATATACTATACCCCTACTTTCATCTTTCTATCTCATTGTACTTTAATTTATGCGTTTCAACAAATGAACAACAAACAAAAAGTGTCTTATTCCAAAGAATAAAGACACCTTTAGTAATCAATAACAGAAGATTGAATACGATTGTTGGAAACTTTTCTTTCTCTTGCTTCTCGATATAAAAATAAATATTTTTCACGAGCTAAACGAGTTTGGGCAACGATTTCCCCGTCAACTTCATAAATGGCTTCTTGGGTTTCAGTAGCTTGGTCCCATTGGTACTTAGCACGATCGATAGAATCCAATAGAAATTCATCATATTGTTTTCCTACGTTGTGTGAAAATCTTGAAAATCCTAACATCAGTATTCACTCCTACATTTCAGTTCGACCAGAAACGGCTCTAGAAAGCGTCATTTCATCAGCATATTCGATATCACTACCAACTGATAACCCATGCGCTAATCTAGTTACTTTAATTCCGGCTGGCTTAACTAAACGTGATAGATACATTGCAGTTGCTTCCCCTTCAGGAGTAGCGTTTGTGGCAATGATAATTTCTTTGATTGCTTCGTCGCTTTGCAAACGTTTAATTAGGCTTTTAATATTTAAATCTTCTGGTCCTTTTCCCTCGATTGGAGATAAGACACCATTTAATACATGATATAAACCATGATAATCTTTCATTTTTTCCATTACCATGATGTCTCTTGGTTGTTCGACAACCAAAACAGTCGATTGATCTCTCGTCTTGTCTCGACAGATAACACATGGATCTTCATCAGTTAAATTTCCGCAGATTGAACAATACATCAACTTGTCCTTGGTTTCCTTCAAAGCTGAAGAGAACTTGGCAACGTCGTCTTTGTTCATATCAACTACGAAATATGCCAGTCTAATCGCTGTCTTATGCCCAATCCCTGGTAGACGCATAAAACTGTCGATCAACTTAGCAATTGGTTCAGGATATTGCATAATTAACCTTCTTTATTTAAATTACATTCCTGGAATTCCCATTCCCTTAGTGTACTTACCCATTGAGTCTTGAGTAGTCTTTTCGATTTGTGCAAGTGCATCGTTTACGGCACTGATTACTAAATCTGAAGTCATATCTGGGTCTTCTGGATCCAATGCTTCTGGTTTAATCTTCATGTCCTTCATCTTGCGGTCACCTGAGAAAGTAACAACTACCATGTCTTCAGGGGCTTTTCCAACAAATTCAGTGTTGTTGATTTGTTCTTGTTCAGCACCCATTTGTTTTTGTAGTTGCTTAACTTGTTTCATCATCTTTCCCATGTTCATTCCGTTCATCATAACTATAACAGCTCCTTAATCATCTTTTACATCTATTATATCTTCACCAAAAAGTTGTGTTGCTTGTTTAACTATTTTGGGTTCATTGTCTTGTTTTTCATTATTATTATCATCGTTTTGGTCTGAATTTTCAACACTTGAATTTTCAGATTCTTCTCGAACATCTTTACCACTATTCTTTTGGGCAACGATGTAACCCTTTCTGATTTCTGGCCATTGTTCAGCCGGGATAAAGACAAAGTCTGGAACGTAACTTAAAATACGATCCAATCCATTACCTAAGGCATCTTGTAGTTCTTCGTCAGTACTTGCCTTTTGGAATAGGAATGGATATTCGAATGAAACAACCACACCGTCATGACTGGCAGCAACTGGCTTAGAAACATTCATCAATGCTCGCTTGGTTACGTCTAGTCCACTTAATAATTCATCCCAAATGTTTTGAATGTTGGTTAAATCTTGACGAGTGGCGTTGTCCAAAACTGGATAAATCTTGGTTAGGTTAACCCTAGCATTACTTGAACTACCTGATGGTTTCTTAGCAGCAGGTCTTCTGGCAGGTTCGCTAGCAGCATTCCCACCTTTATTGGCAGCAACACCATTCTTGGTTAGTTCTTCGACTTGTTTTTGTAAACTAGCTACTTGATCCTTCAATTGTTGAACCAATTGGTTATCAACATTTGAAGCACTGGCAGTTTGCACAGCTGGCTGTGGTTGTGCTGGTGCTTGGCTAGCAGCTTGTTGGTTGTCGGTTGATAGCTTAACGGTCAATACATCTAGATAAACGTCTGGATGCATTGTGTATCTCATTTGGTTTTGAATGTCGTTTAAGTCAACAATCATACGGTAAACTCTCTTCGCATCCACAATTGATGTGAGTTGTTTGAACTCTTCATCAATCACACCTAGTTCGGATTCTTCGACCATTTCAGGTGATTGTTGGTATAACAAGATGTCTTGGCAGTACTTAATTAAGTCTTCGACAAATCTTGCTGCATCTTTACCAGATTCTAGCATTTGTCTAACATCTGATAGCGCATCCTTAACATCGTGGTTCACAACATTGGTTAGGTATTTTGATAGTAGTGACTTAGTCACACTACCAGTTACTTGCAATGCATTTTCGTAAGTAACCTTATCAAAGCCAAATGACAATACTTGATCTAGGATACTTAGGGCATCACGCATCCCACCTTCTGCGGCTTTGGCGATTACCTTTAGCGCCTTGTCATCATAATCAATCTTTTTATCGTTTAAAATGAATTCCATTCTGCCTAAGATGTCATTTGCGGTGATACGTTTAAAATCAAAACGTTGAACACGTGAAATGATTGTAGCCGGAATCTTTTGTGGTTCGGTTGTGGCTAGAATGAAGATAACGTGTGCAGGTGGTTCTTCCAATGTCTTTAACAATGCATTGAAAGCCCCTGTTGATAACATATGAACTTCATCAATAATGTATACCTTGTAGGTTGCTTGAGTTGGCGCATACTTGGCCTTATCTCTAACATCCCTAATTTCTTCAACCCCATTGTTTGAGGCCGCATCAATTTCGATAACATCATTTAGTGTTCCATTTGTAATGCTTTCACAAATTTCACATTCGTTGCAGGGTTCCCCATCTTTTTGGTTTGGACAGTTAATTGCCTTTGCCAAAATTTTCGCAGCGGAAGTTTTTCCAGTTCCCCTAGGACCTGCAAATAAATAAGCATGACTCAATTGATTGGTGACAATCGCATTTTTCAATGTGGTGGTAATAACATCTTGACCAATCACATCGTCAAAACGTTGCGGTCTCCATACACGGTATAAAGCTTGGTAACTCATGGAAAACTTCCTTTCAAAAAACTAGTTACTTACATTATATATTCTATTCAATAATTATTCCATTATCGTTTTTACATCGTAGATAAAAAAATCTCCTAGCCAGCATTTGACTAGGAGTTTATTTGTATAAAAAACAAGAAGCACAAGCGTAGAATACTTAGTGCTGCTTCCTCTCGGATCTGACACGGTTCGTAAACACAACTTTGCTTCAAGGCCTTGCGGCAATAATTATATTAACTTATTCAGGATTATTTTTCAAGCTTATTTCTTTTTTTCTTAGCTTCTTTGCTTCTTTTGCGTGCTGCTTTGAAAAAAGACTTCATTAAATGCTTAGCATCATCAGCCAGTAATCCACCAGATACATTAACCTGATGATTCAATCGACTATCCTCTAACACATGATATAGACTTTCGGCGGCACCCGCCTTAATATCGTTAGCTCCATAGTAGACATTCTTGATTCTGGAATTGATGATTGCTCCTGCACACATTAAACATGGTTCAATCGTTACATATAAATCACAATCTTCCAATCGCCAACTATGCAAAAGACGACATGCTTCATCAATGGCCACTACTTCGGCATGATCCAAAGCATTGTTGCTTAACTCACGGAGGTTATGACCCCTACCGATAATCTCACCATCTTTAACAACGATTGCCCCAATCGGTACCTCGTTTATCATGTATGCTTTTTTCGCTTCGAATAAAGCTTCTTTCATATAGTATTCGTTTGTCTTATCCATTAAATACACTTTCCAATATATAGTAACCTTTGTTCTTCTTGATAATTTCACAATTACCAAATAATGATTGCATTAACTTCTTAGCAGATGGTGCCCCTTGTTTCTTTTGTAATACCACAGTTAGTGTTCCCTTTGATAATAAATGATCAACTGCACCAGAAATCATTCCATCAACAACATCCTTCCCTGCTCTTACAGGTGGGTTGGTAATAATTGCGGCAAACTTATCGGTAACATTTTCATAAACGTCAGAATTATGAATTTTAACATTTGAAACGTGATTTTGTTCAGCATTCTTCACGGCTAGTTCTAATGCTAGGTTATTAACGTCTACCATTTCAAACGTTCTGTCAGGATGATGCTTGGCTAAAGCAATTGCCATTGGGCCATATCCACATCCTAAATCTAGGACATTTCCGTCTGGAATTTTATCAAAATTAACACTTTCAACTAAAGTTTTTGAACCAAAATCAACAGTTCTTTTTGAGAAAACCCCGTTATCAGTGGTAAAGGTCAATGTGTTGTTTAATAAATCAAAATTCCATGTATGAAGTTCGTGTACAACATGTGGATTAGGTGTATAATAAAATTCGTTCATTTCAAATCAGATCCTCGTAAAAAATTTTTTAAATTCGCTAAGACACTGTATCTAGTAGATTAGGAACGTTTCGACCACTAAATATGGTGTTTTTTATTTGATTTTTTTCTGTTCTGGTGTAAACTTTTATATATAAATTAAAGGGAAATATCTTACATATTTCGATTGAAATGTAATACATATTTCGTCAAAAGAAAGGGAGCAATACCATGGCACAAGTAACTGTATACTCAAAGAATAATTGCATGCAATGCAAAATGACTAAGCGCTTTTTAAGCGAACACGATATTGATTTTATTGAAAGAAACATTAACGAAGAACCCGAATATGTTTCATACTTAAAATCAAAAGGATTCATGTCACTACCAGTTGTGGAAGCAGATGGTATTGACTCAATTTCCGGATTTAGACCAGATCAATTAAGCCAACTAGCTTAATTTCAAATTACGTATTATTCATTATAATATAAAATGTTGTTTTTGGCGAAACCGCTAATGGTCTCGCCTTGTTTTTTCTCAAGTTTAATTTTACTTATGAAAGAGTGGTTTAAGCATGTCGTTGAAAGATTTGAAGGACGTAACCTATTACGACCTAAATAATGAAATTAACATCCCTAAGGATGATAAGATTCAATTAAATAAAGATAAAGAAGCGCTTGAAGCCTTCATCAAAGAAAATGTTGAACCTAACCTTAAAAAGTTTGGTTCTCTAAAAGAAAAATTCGATTTTCTAATCGATAACGATTACCTTGAAGAAGAATTCATCAACAAATATGACTTTTCATTTATTGAAAAAATCTACGACTACTTGGAAAGTCAAAACTTTAAGTTCAAATCTTTTATGGCCGCATACAAATTCTATGCTCAATACGCCCTAAAGACTGATGATGGTAACTACTACCTAGAACAATTCATCGATCGTGTTGCTATCAACGCACTATACTTCGCTGATGGTGATGAAGAACTTGCTATGAACTTAGCAGATGAAATTGTTCACCAAAGATACCAACCAGCCACCCCTTCTTTCCTAAATGCCGGAAGAAAACGTCGTGGTGAATTTGTATCATGTTTCTTAATTCAACCTACTGACGATATGAACACTATTGGTAGAACTATCAACTCTGCCTTACAACTATCACGTATTGGTGGTGGTGTTGGAATTAACCTTTCTAACCTACGTGCTGCAGGTGATCCAATCAAGCATATCGAAGGTGCTGCTTCTGGTGTTGTTCCAGTTATGAAACTTCTAGAAGACAGTTTTTCATACTCAAACCAACTAGGACAAAGACAAGGTGCCGGGGCCGTTTACCTAAACGTATTCCATCCAGACATCATCTCATTCCTATCAGCTAAGAAAGAAAACGCCGATGAAAAGATTCGTGTTAAAACTCTTTCACTTGCTGTTACTGTTCCTGACAAGTTCTATGAACTTGCTCAAAACGATGATGAAATGTACCTATTCAGTCCATACGATGTTGAAAGAATTTACGGCGTTCCATTCTCATACGTTGATATCACCAAAGAATACGACAACATGGTCGCAAACGATGAAATCAAGAAGACTAAGATTAACGCTCGTGAACTAGAAACTGAAATTAGTAAATTACAACAAGAATCAGGTTACCCTTACATCATTAACATTGATACTGTTAACAAGGAAAACCCTATTGACGGTAAGATTGTTATGAGTAACCTATGTTCAGAAATCATGCAAGTACAAGAACCTTCTACTGTTGATAACGAACAACACTATGAAAAACTTGGTACTGATGTATCATGTAACTTAGGTTCAACTAATATCGTTAACTTAATGGCAAGCCCTGACTTTGGTAAGTCAGTTGACGCAATGGTTCGTGCCTTAACTTTCGTTACTGATCATTCAGACATCAACGTTGTTCCATCAATCCAACGTGGTAACGCCCTATCACACAGTATTGGTCTTGGTGGAATGGGTCTTCACAGTTTCTTAGCTAAAAACCAAATCGAATACGGTTCTGACGAAGCAATCGAATTCACTGGTGTTTACTTTATGCTATTAAACTACTGGACTTTAGTTGCATCAAACAAGATTGCTGCTGAAAGAAACGAAACTTTCCACAACTTTGATAAGAGTAAATATGCTGATGGTTCATACTTTGATAGATACACTACCGAAGACTGGGGTCCAAAATCTGACCGCGTAAAAGAACTATTCGATGGCATTTTTGTTCCAAACCAAAGTGATTGGGAAGAACTAAAACAAGCTGTTATGAAGGATGGTTTATACCACCAAAACAGAATGGCTGTTGCACCAAACGGTTCAATCTCATACATTAATGATTCAACTGCTAGTTTGCACCCTATCATTAGTCGTATCGAAGAAAGATATGAATCAAAGACTGGTAAGATTTACTACCCAGCTCCATACCTATCAAACGAAACTCTTAAGTACTACAAGTCAGCTTATGACATTGACATGAGAAAAGTTATTGATACTTATGCTGCTGCTCAAAAGCATGTTGATCAAAGTATGAGTCTTACTCTATTCATGCGTTCAACAATTCCTGAAGGTCTATACGAATGGAAGAACGGTAGAACTGATAAAATGACTACTCGTGATTTAACTATCCTACGTAACTACGCTCACGCTAAAGGCATTAAGTCACTATACTATGTCAGAACTTACACTGATGATAACCAAGAAGTCGGTGTTAACGAATGTGAAAGTTGTTCAATCTAATTAGTTAGGAGAATTTATACAATGGATAATTACAAAGCTATCAACTGGAATGCTGTAAGCGACCAAATTGATAAAGCGACATGGGAAAAACTAACCGAGCAATTCTGGTTAGATACTAGAATCCCTTTATCTAACGATTTAGCTGATTGGAGAACGTTAGATGACGATCACAAATGGCTAGTTGGTCATGTCTTTGGTGGTCTAACTTTACTTGATACACTACAATCACAAGACGGTATGGCCGCACTTAGAAAAGATGTTGCCACTCAACACGAAACTGCTGTTTTAAACAACATTCAATTCATGGAATCTGTCCATGCTAAGAGTTACTCATCAATCTTTTCTACCTTAAATACTCCTGATGAAATCTCAGAAATTTTTGACTGGAGTGATTCAGAAGAATTCCTTCAAAACAAGGCTAAGAAGATTTATGACTTATATCATGATGATTCAAACCCATTGAAGAAAAAGATTTCGAGTGTATTCCTAGAAACCTTCTTATTCTACTCTGGTTTCTACACCCCACTATGGTACTTAGGTCACAACAAGTTACCTAACGTTGCTGAAATCATTAAGTTAATTCTTCGTGATGAATCTGTTCACGGAACTTACATTGGGTACAAGTTCCAACTTGGTTTCAACCAATTAGGTGGAAACGAACAACAAGACCTAAAAGATTGGATGTACAACTTCTTGTATGACTTATACGAAAACGAAGAAAAGTACACTCACATTCTATATGATCAAGTTGGTTGGACTGACGATGTATTGAAGTTCATCAGATACAATGCCAACAAGGCACTAATGAACTTAGGTCAAGATCCACTATTCCCTGATAACGCTGAAGACGTTGATCCAATCGTTATGAATGGTATCTCAACATCAACAGCTAACCATGACTTCTTCTCACAAGTCGGTAACGGTTACCGTCTAGGTGAAGTTGAAGCTATGAAGGATGACGATTACAAGATTTGGTATCCAAAAGATAACAAATAATCATAAATAAAAAGAGGACGAAGTTTAATTACTTCACCCTCTTTTTTTATTCCGTTAGACGCAAAAAAATACCCGATACAGAATTATTAATATCTATATCGGGTATTTTTATTTACTCAATTTAAGTTGGCTAAAAAGACCTATTTTTTGAATAATCTCTTCCAAATTGATTTCTTTTCACATGGTGTATCATCAACATGTTCATTTACCAATACAAGTAATTGAAGCATGGTGAATACTAGTGAATTTCCACGACGGTATGAGATGTACTTAGGTGTCCATTCACTAACGTATTTTTCCTTGTAAGATCTTAATCCTTGGAAACTGTAGAATGCAGTTCCGTACTTGTAGATTAAGTTAGAAATCTTTTCGTCAATGAAACTATATCTAGATTCACCAACGTTTGATAATGGAGCCATTCCAAGGTTGAAGTACTTGTAACCTTCATCCTTTACATAGTTGAACAAGTTAATGAAGATTCCATCCATTATTCCTGATGGTGCATCTTCGCTTGATCTCATCAAATCAATTGATGTCATTTCATGGTCACCAGTTGGCATGATGTTAGCAAAGGCAACAACCTTGTTGTCCTTATCCTTCATTACAGCAATTGGTGCTTGGTTTAGGTAGTAACTGTCAAAGTATCCTAATGAGAATCCCTTTTCTGGTTTACCCTTCAACCAGTTATCAGATACCTCTCTTAATTCATCAATGAATGATGTTGAGAAAGGAGGTTGAATAATTTCAAATTTGTATTCGTCACGGTCGAATTTATTCATCAAGGCTCTTTCACCACGATGCTTCTTACCGGCAATTGAGAATGTATCTAAGGCCACGTGACCTTCTTCCCCTGCCTTGGTAAAACTAAATCCTTTTTCGTGAAGTAACATTGTTAGTTCTTCACCGATTTCATAGAAAACAAGTGAGTAACCAATGTTGTCACTATCTTCGATGAACTTATCAATCGCGTTTTCAAGTTTATCCATGTTACCGATTGGTTCACCCATGATCATAATCTTGTTAGCACGACATTTGTACATGAAGAATAGTTGGTCTTTACCATCTTCTTGATAGAAGTAGATGCTCTTGTCGCGAACATAAGCTAAGTGACTTACTTCGTTTCCACCAAATTCATTAATAACGTTAGATACTCTATCGCCATCAAATGGTTGTTTTAACCAATCGACCTTTGAGTATGATAAGAAACGGAATGTTAGAACTAAGATTAGGAAGGCTAAAATCAATCCTAAAAGACCAGCAAACCATACTTGAGGTGATGGTAATAGGTATGAGTTAGTCCAGTGGAATACTGCAAACTTGAAGTTTGTTAGTAAACCAATGATTAGGTATACAACAAACGCACTAACGAATATTAGTAAATCAATTAACGCATGTCCCCATGAGTATGTGAACTTTTGTCTGTATAATACCTTGTAACTTAGCCATAGGCAGCCAAGTAGGATTACGGACATAACTACCATGTTGGTTGGGAAGTCTTCCTTCCAAAGTGTGTTCCATAAGGCGATTACTAAAATGACCGCTGTTGGCCAGAATGCCTTCTTCACCTTTGAACCAAATCCACGCGCAAAACCAATTAATAGGAATGCAACGATGACTGTACTTAGTTGATCCAAGAAGTAGAACGAATATGGTTCTAGTGAAATATAGAATCTATTAACTAATACTAGGTTAGGAATAACGGCTAGTAGTAGCATCATGATTCCTGAGAAGTACATAAAAATAGTAATAAACATGTGAGCTAATCTTTGTAGAATTAGCTTTGGAATACCGTCTAAAAAGTTGTTGAAACGTTGGAATACGTCTACTACTAGGAAGATAATTCCCAAGAATACTGGGAAAATGTAGTAGAACGCACGGTATAGGATTAACCAAACCGCTGCGTCACTTGGTCTAACACCAATGAACATCAATCCAACTAGCATGGTTCCTTCAAAACTTCCAAGTCCACCGGGAACTAATGAAGCGACCCCTACTACGTTTGCAACGACGAATACTGGAAATACGGCTAGTAGGTTAATTGGTTGATGCATGAATGCACCAATTGCCATGAATAATCCAGCACAACCTAACCATTCAAGACATGATCCAACGATTAATTGGATTTCTAGTTTAGCGGTTAAGTCTTTGAAATAATCAGAATCATTTAAGCGTGTGATGATAAACAAAATTGGGAAGTATAGTCCACCAAGAACTAGTACAATCCACCACCACCAGTCATGACTATTAGTTCCAAAACCGAAACTAAACATCATGATAATGGCTACCCAACAGTATGTGGATAGTCCGGCTAATAAGAAAATAACAATCTTAGAGATTGCATATAATATTTGTTTTTTAGTTGCGTTTTCACTGTAAAAACTAGAACGCATACTTGCACCTAACACACCACCGAAACCAGCAATGTTAGTAAGTGTATTGGTAATCCACCCTGTCTTTACAATATATGATTTTTTAAACTTACCCGGTAGAAAATCAACGATTGTAAAATCATATATTAACATCGGTGAAACTGCGATAAATCCCAAAATTATCATGATAACAATCGACACTGGTGATAGTCTTGAAAAACTTTCAGCCATTTGTCTTCCACTAATTTCCTTTGAAACAGAAAAGATAACGTGAACAACAACAGCTAAAACGAATACCACGAATAGGACTTTTACTAAAGTCATATGTCGATTGATCCAGTCTCCACATTTCTTAAATAAAGCTTTCAATTACGTTTCCTCCATAAATCTTATTACTACTATTATCTCAATTAATAATTGTTGGCACAAGGCTTTATATCAAAATATGTACAAAAAAAGAACGTGTGATAAATCACACGTTCCTTTAAAGGGAAATTACTTAAGAGTAACTTCTGCACCAACTTCTTCAAGTTTTGCCTTGATGTCGTTAGCTTCGTCTTCTTTAGCGTCTTCTTTAATTACTGAAGGAGCACCATCAACTAAGTCCTTTGAGTCCTTTAGACCTAGACCAGTGATTTCACGTACAACCTTGATTGCTTTAACCTTTTGGCTACCAGCAGAAGTTAGTTCTACAGTGAATGAGTCCTTAGCAGCACCATCAGCACCACCAGCAGCTGGAGCAACAGCTGCAGCAGCAGTAACGTCGAATTCTTCTTCAATTGCCTTAACTAAGTCGTTTAGGTCAGAGATTGAAGCTTCTTTAATTTGTTCAATAATGTTATCTTTATCAAAAGCCATTTTAATTTCCTCCAATTTGGATAGTTATAATTTTATATTATGAGCTTAGGCTGCGTCGCCATCGCCCTTTTCTGCAACTGCCTTAACAGCAATAGCAAACTTGCGAACAGGTGATTGTAACATGCTTGCAAGGATAGAGATTGATTCGTCGCGACTTGGTAATGAAGCGAATTCGTCAATTTCTTGTAGAGTAGCAATCTTGTTTTCAAGAATACCACCCTTGATTTCAACAGCGTCAGTGTTATCAGCAAAATGCTTTAATACCTTAGCTGGAGCAATAGGATCTTCATCAGAGAATGCTACGGCAGTAGGACCCTTGAATAAGTCACCTAATTCTTCGTAACCTGCTTCCTTAGATGCACGTACAGCAATGTTATTCTTGATAACACTGAATGAAACACCTGCATCACGTAATTGCTTACGTAGGTCAGTTACTTCAGCAACGTTTAAACCACGGTAGTTAACAACAATAGCAGTAGTAGCATTGTTGAATTGTTCTGTAACAGCTTCTACACGTTTAGCTTTAGCGTCGATTACTTCTTTCTTTGGCATTGTTTCACCTCCCAATATTTTTTGGGATTTAATAAAAAATCCCTATGCCACCTAGACATAGAGAAACCGTTTTAAGTGTCCTCGTTGGGATATTAAGGTACAAGTACCACCCAAGTCTTAGGTAGATATCAATTTTTATAACAAATAGTAGTTTACTATATATATAAACTTTGGTCAATAGGGATTTTCAAATTCCAAATTAATTACTTAACTTTAGAATGATTCTAGATCAACCTTTACACCAGGTCCAAAGGTTGTTGAAACTGATAGGTTACTGATGTAAGTACCACGAACTGAAGCTGGACGGTTCTTAACGATCAAGTCTTCAATAGCCTTGAAGTTACCAACTAGCTTGTCAGCATCGAATGATGACTTACCGATGATAACAGCAACGTTTCCGTCACGGTCAGTACGGTAAGTAACCTTACCTGATTTAGAATCAGATACGGCCTTCTTAACATCCATAGTAACTGTACCAGTCTTAGGGTTTGGCATTAAGTTCTTTGGTCCAAGAACACGACCTAGACGACCAACTTGAGCCATCATGTCTGGTGTTGCGATAGCAACATCAAAGTCTAACCAACCGTTTTGGATTTTTTCAGCTAGGTCTGCTTCACCAACAAAGTCAGCGCCGGCTTCTTCAGCTTCCTTAGCCTTGTCACCCTTAGCAAATACAACAACTTTTTGGTCTTTACCTGTACCGTTTGGTAAGACAACAGCACCACGTAATTGTTGATCAGCTTGTTTAGTGTCAACATTTAAGTTAAATACAACTTCAACAGTTGAATCGAACTTAGCAAAATCAATTTTCTTTACAAGATCAACAGCTTCTTCAACTGAGTAAGCCTTGTTACGGTCTACTTGTTTTAAAGCATCTTGATACTTTTTACCTCTTTTTTGAGCCATCTGTGTTTTCCTCCTTGCAATTGTGGTTGTAACGGATAAACCTCCCACATAACACCTAAATAATAGGTGTTATGGTACTACAGTATAGAAATAATTGTTGAATTAACCTTCAACAGTGAATCCCATACTACGTGCAGTACCTTCGATCATACGCATTGCGGCTTCAACATCAGCTGCGTTTAGATCTTTCATCTTAGTTTCGGCGATTTCCTTAACTTGGTCCTTAGTTACACTAGCAACCTTGTTAGTGTTTGGTTCACCGGAACCATGTTCAACACCAGCAGCCTTCTTCAATAGAATTGAAGCAGGTGGTGTCTTAGTAATGAAATCGAATGAACGATCTTCATATACAGAAATCACAACTGGAATCAAGTATCCTGCTTGATCAGCAGTACGAGCGTTGAATTCCTTAGTGAATCCCATAATGTTAATACCAGCTTGACCCAATGCAGGTCCAACTGGAGGAGCAGGTGTTGCTTTACCCGCAGGAATTTGCAATTTAACTACGTTAGCTACTTTTTTAGCCACGAGACATACCTCCTTAAGTCCGTGTGTGGTAAAAATTGGAGATGAGATTTCTCCTCCCACTTAAGTATGCGTAAACATACAACAAATAATATATCACGTTTAAATATTTTTAACAACCCAAATTTTCTATCTAATTGGTTGTACTTGGTTAAAGTTTAATTCAGCAGTAGTTGCACGACCGAACATATCAATATTAACCTTCAACTTACCTTTTTCGTCATCTTTTTCGATAACCTTACCTGAAAGATCAGCAAAGGCACCGTCAATAATAGTAATTGTGTCTCCCACTTCAGCATCCAATTCTTGCTTTTCTTGAGAAACGCCAAGACGACTTAGAACTAGTTCTACTTCATCTGGTAGCAATGGAGTTGGCTTACTTCCTTGACCATGTGATCCGATAAATCCAGTAACACCTGGTGTATTTCTAACGATGTACCATGCTTCGTCAGTCATAACCATTTCTACTAGAACATAACCAGGGAAAGTCTTTTCCATCTTAGCCTTGTCTACACCATCTTTAACTTCGTGTTCTTCTGTTTCTGGAACAACTACTCTAAAGATAAAGTTTGACATACCCATTGATTCTTTACGTGAATCAAGGTTAGCCTTAACTTTGTTTTCGTATCCTGAGTAAGTATGAATAACATACCATTGCTTTTCTGCTGATTCCATTAAAATTAGCTCCCTCTATGATTTTTTTGCAAAATAAAAAAACTCCGCACTCACGAAGTTTCAAACTACCTATTATAATATCACTATTTACTATAATTTAAAACAGTAAATTATAGGTATAGTAATCCTGATTGAATTGCCCAGTCAACAATTGCAAAGAAGATTGCAAAGATAATTGACATTGATACTACGATGGTAGTGTCAATTCTAGTTTGGTGACCATTAGGCCAAACAACTAGTTTCATTTCAGTACCAACACTTTTAAAGAACTTAAATAATTTCATAGTTTTCCTCCACTAACGTGTTTCTTTATGCATCGTAGCCTTGCCACAATGTTTACAGTATTTTTTTACTTCTAATCGATCTTCATGGTTATTACCAACCGAGGTTGTGTAATTACGGGATCCGCAGACTTCACATTGTAAAGCAACTTTATTCTGTGACATCGTATACATCCCCCTTTTGAATAAATTCATAATAGCATTTATATTTTTGATAGTCAATTTATGCTGATGGCTAGTCATAGACCTTTTTTACAATCTTCTTTAACTTGTTTTTGACCCTAGCAATACAATTATCAACTATATTAGTAGCGTTCTCTGGATGCCTTGCTAAAGCCAGCTTTAATTTATCGATTGAAAAATTATTTTCATTAATCAAATCTTCTAAATAGCAAAAGGCGATTTCCGATTCCAGAGGTGATAGTCTAGCAATCAACTCTTCGTAACAAATCTTGATATTCATTGACTGATCTGGTGTTAAAAAGATTCTATCCTTCAAGCTGTTTTGAAAGTATAACTCGTTAGCATTATATGAAACCATTTTATCAACCGGCATCCGCTTCTTAGCTTTTCTTTTTCTTAAGATGTCATATAAATGATTCTTTAAACTAATTTGGTATAACGTCCCAAACGTCGCTTTATGGTTTATATCATAATTACGAATATTTTTTACCATTACCAGCATTGATTCTTGATACCAGTCATCGATGTCCATATCGTGCAAGTAATAATTACGCCACACTTTATTAACCAACGGCTTGTATTTATCAAACAGCTTTTGCAATGACTCTTCATTGCCGGTTTCTTTAAAATCAAGAATTAATTCTATATCAATATTATTTTGGTCAAAGCTCATTACCTATTCACCTCTGATTATAATTACATAAAATAATTTATATAGTTACATAATCATAAACAAGCGAATATTTGTTCATTTATATTTCAACAAATCGGTATAAATATATATATCTTTTAATCATTTGTTAAATTATCTCTTAGCTTTTCAAGTCTCAACAACTGATCATTAGACCAAGGAGTTCGACGACCAGTTAACTGATTGGTATAACTACGAACTTGCGTCTTAATCTCACGTTTTGAACGTTCAACATCACGAAGCAATTCTCGTGCTGATATTCTCAAGGCCCCTGCTGAAAAAACAGTCCATTGTTCAGCTTGATCAGATGTTACTACGACGACCTGAACAAATCTAGATTGCTTTTGTCTAGCATATGCTTCGATATAACTATCAGCTGTTTCATCTTTGTTAGTCCAAACAATGTCTAAGTTATGCTTCTTATCTTTCTTTGATAAACCAGGAACATACATCGCATCGAAGATAATCTTCATATCTAAGTCACGGTATTTTTTATATTCGGAAATGATATTAATCAATTCATCCCTGGCATCTGCCAAACGATTATCCAGCTTTAACTTATTCAATTCAGGCCAATTTCCGATGACGTTATATCCATCGATTAATAATAGTTGTTTTTTCATTGGCTTAATCCTTCTTATAGTGGATTTCTTGAATTATAAGCTTGATACATTAATAAACTAGCAGCCACACTGGCATTTAAACTTTGTAATTGACCGACCATTGGAATGGTTAACATTTCGTCTACGTTCTTCTTTAGAAGTGGTGAAATTCCCTTACCTTCATTTCCAATGATTACGGCAACTGGTCCTTTGGCATCCCAACGACGGTAATCTGCACCTTTAACGTCAGTACCAAATACCCAGACACCTTGTTGTTTTAAATCGTTAACAGTGTTAACTAGGTTAGTCACTCTAGCAACTGGAATTCTTTCAATGGCACCAGCAGATGTCTTAGCAACCGTTGATGTTAAACCAACGGCACGGTGCTTTGGAATAATCACACCAGTAACACCGGCAGCATCGGCTGTTCTGATAATTGAACCCAAGTTGTGAGGATCTTCAATGTTATCAAGAATTAAAAAGAATGGTGGTACATCTTGTTTTGCTGAGTTTTCAAACAATTCATCAATGGTTGCATACTTGTATGGTGAGATTGATAAAACCACCCCTTGGTGATTTTGATTATCTGAAAGTAAGTCTAACTTTTGCTTTGGCACAGTTGAGATTACTAGGTGCTTTTGCTTAGCTAGCTTGATGATTTCTTCAACACTTTTTTCGTCTTTTTTGATTCCGTTTTGTAGGAAAACCTTGTTGATTTCTTGCTTTCCTCTTAATGCGGAAACAACCGGATGGCGTCCGATTATAAATTCGCTTTGGTCGTTAGTCTTCATATTTTGGCCTCCCAGCATCGACTTGTTCAATACACCAGTTAGATAGTTCTTCTAAACGGTCATCTTGTTTGCTTAATGAAAGATACCCCATCATGGCTTCAAAACCAGTTGAATGGCGGTAAGTCAAAACGCTAGTGTTCTTAGCATGTGTGTAACTCTTAGCATTACGACCTCTCTTGAACACTGCATCCTCTTCGTCTGTTAGGATGTCGTCTTCAATCATCAAATCGATTAATGCTGCTTGAGCCTTTGCTGACACGTACTTTCTAGCTGTCTTTTGTAGGCGGTTGGGTTTAGTAATACCTAAGTTTAAAAGGTGTTTTCTTACGAACACTTCGTAAACTGAATCGCCAAGATATGCTAATGCAATTCCATTTAACTGTTTATAATCCACGTTCTGGTTTTCCATCATTTATTCCCTTCTGAAACGAGTACCTTGAGCAGTATCTTCTAGGATAATTCCTTGGTCTCGTAGTTGATCTCTAATTTCATCACTTCTTGCGAAGTCCTTGTTCTTTCTAGCTTCGTTACGTTCATCAATCAACGCTTGAACTGAATCGTCATCTAGTGTTTCTTCCTTGAAGACAACACCAAAAATAGAAGCCATCTTTTCTAGCTTTGCAATGATTAGGTTAACAGTATCCTTACCTACTTCAGGTCTTTGGGCATACATATTACCAAGTTTAGCTAGTTCGTATACACAATCAATTCCGTTTTGTGCATTGAAATCATCATCCATCGCATCTTGGAAATCTGCTTGAATTTGTCTGATTTCTTGTTCTAGTTTCATATCAATAATATCTGTCGCATCGCTTAAACGATATTTCAAGTTATTGTATGCATTTCTTAACTTGTTTAGGTTGTTTTCAGCGGCCTGTAAATTAGTTTCGTTGTATTGAATTGGACGACGGTATTGTGTAGTTGACATCAAGAATCTTACTACTTGAGGATCAACCTTTTTAACAATATCGTGAACAGTCACAAAGTTGCCTAGTGACTTACTCATCTTTTCGTTTTCATCACCGACGGTAACAAAGCCATTGTGCATCCAATAGTTAACAAACTTTTCACCAGTCTTGGCTTCACTTTGTGCACGTTCGTTTTCATGGTGAGGGAACTTCAAGTCTTCCCCACCACCATGGATATCAATTGTGTTACCCAAGTACTTGGTAGACATTACTGAACATTCAATGTGCCAGCCCGGACGACCTTTACCCCATGGTGAATCCCATGAGATTTCACCTGGCTTAGCAGCTTTCCATAAAACAAAATCGATTGGATCTTCTTTCTTGGAAAGTTCTTCTTCTGACACATGTTGGCTAGCTCCTGATTCCAAGTCATCTACACTTTGGTGTGATAAATGACCGTAATCATTGAACTTTCTTGCTCGATAGTAAACATCGCCGTCAACAGCATATGCATAACCATCATCAACCAATTCTTTTACGAATTGAATAATTCCATCAATATTATCAGTAGCTCTTGGATTAACAGTTGCTGGTTCAACGTTCAATGCAGCCACATCTTCTTTGTAAGCTTCAATGTACTTGTTAGCAATATCCATTACTGTACTGTTTTCTTCTTTAGCTTCATTAATTAATTTATCATCAACATCCGTAAAATTAGAAATGTAATTCACTTGGTAACCACAATATTCAAAGTAACGACGAATAGTATCAAATGCAACGATACTACGCGCGTTTCCAATATGAATATAGTTATATACTGTTGGACCACAGACATACATACCAACTGTTCTTGACTTAATTGGCTTAAATACGTCTTTTTCTTGAGTTAATGTATTATAGATCCTTAGCATTAATGGCACCCCTATTCCTATTTTTTATACTTACTTCATTCTATCATAATAATAGTCACTATATTAGGATAAATTCAAATAAAAAAGCCCGCCAAAGCATGCTTTAGCGAGCCTTATTTATTATTGATTGATTTGCTTTAAAGTTTCATCAATGTGTTTTAGAGCCTTTTCTCTACCAATCAATTCGATTGATTCAGGTAGTTCAGGACCGTGACTTTCATGAGTAACGGCAATTCTGATTGGCATCCATAGTTGACGTCCCTTGATCTTAGTTTCCTTTTGAATTTCCTTAATTGTCTTTAGGATTTCAATCTTATCGAAAACTGGAACATCCTTAATCTTTTCAGCAAAGGCCTTTAGAACAACTGGTGCAGTTTCATTTTGAATTTCTTCAAGAGCTTCACCAGAAACCTTAGCTGGTTCGTTAAAGAATACGTCAGCCATTGAGTTGATTTGAGCCATGTAGCTCATTTGTTGCTTGTAAGTATTGATTAACTTACGAGCCCATTCAATAGTTAAAGCATCTGGGTTTTCAGGAATGTTACCCTTGGCGATTAATTGACGTAATGCTAAGTCCATAACAACGTCTTCATCAGCAGCCTTAACGTATTGGTTGTTGATCCATTCTAGTTTCTTGTTATCGAAGTTAGCTGGTGACTTGCTTAGACGGTTTTCGTCGTACATCTTGATGAAATCACGTTGTGAGAAGATTTCATCTTCACCCTTTGGAGACCAACCTAATAGAGTAATGAAGTTAAACATTGCTTCTGGTAGGTATCCTAGGTCTCTGTATTGTTCGATAAATTGAATGATTGATTCATCACGTTTACTTAGTTTCTTACCAGTGTCGGCACTAGTAATTAAACTCATGTGACCGAATACAGGAGCTTCCCAACCAAATGCTTCGTACATCATTAATTGTTTTGGTGTATTAGCAACGTGGTCGTCACCTCTGAATACGTGTGAAATTTGCATTTCATGGTCATCAATAATAACCGCGAAGTTGTAAGTAGGCATTCCGTCACGCTTTACGATAACGAAGTCCCCACCAATAGTATCAGAGTTAAATTCAACATGACCCTTAACAACATCGTCCCATGCGTAAGTCTTGTTCTTTGGTACTCTGAAACGAATAACTGGTTTCAAACCTTTAGCTTCTGATTCAGCCATTGATTTTTGAATTTCTTCTTCTGACATACCAGCGTATTCATATTCATAATGAGGCATGATGCCCTTTGCGCGTTGTTCTTCACGATCAGCTTCTAGTTCTTCTTCTGTTCTGTATGAGTAGTAAGCCTTGTCTTCATCCAATAGTTGTTGGATCAATGGATCGTAGATTGAACGTCTTTCTGATTGTCTGTAAGGACCAAACTTACCAGGTTTGTCTGGACCTTCATCCCAATCTAAGCCAAGCCATTTTAAGTTGTCTAACTGACTTTTCTCACCATCAGCTACGTTTCGCTTAGTATCAGTATCTTCGATACGGATAATAAACTTACCTTTATTATGTCTAGCAAATAGGTAATTAAAAATTGCTGTTCTAGCATTACCAATGTGTAAATGTCCTGTTGGACTTGGTGCATATCTAACACGAATTTTCTTATTAGCCAATGATATTTTCTCCTCTTTTTTATAAATTCTTAGAATAACATTCTAATTTTACAATTATTAGCGATAAAAATAAAGTGTTCAGTAAAAATCTAAAGGTATCTATAACCTTTTATTTATCATCAATTCTAGCGAAAATCATTTTACCTGCATCTGTTTGAATTGAACTGGTAACCTCAACAGATAGTCGTTCGTTTAGATGATTCTTACCATCTTCAACAACCACCATGGTTCCGTCGTCCAAGAACGCGACTCCTTGGCTTCTTTCAGTTCCCTTTTTCAAAATCATAACTTCAAGATGTTCTCCGGGAACAAATCTTGGTTTTAGTGAGTTAGCCAATTCGTTAATGTTTAAAACGTTAACCTTTTGGAATTGGATAACCTTGTTTAAGTTGTAATCGTTAGTAATGATTGAACCATTGAAATCCTTAGCTAGTCTGATTAGCTTGCTATCGACTTCTTTGATGTTGTCATAGTCTTGATCAGTAATTTCAATTGGCATAATCTTTTCAGTTTGTAGTTTATTTAAAATATCTAAACCACGACGACCACGAATACGCTTTTGACTATCGGCTGAATCTGCAATGTATTGCAATTCATACAAGACAAACTTAGGAACAAGTAATGTCCCTTCGATAAATCCAGTCTTTGCCACCTCATAGATACGACCATCAATCAAAATGTTGGTATCCAAAATCTTAATTGATTTACTACTGTTACGGTTTGCAGAGTTAGTCAAAGCATTTCCGCCCTTTTTCAAGCTAACCCTAAAAATCTTGCGCCAATCATTTAACTTAGTAGTTCCCAATAGAAAACCCAGGTATCCAAAAGTAATCATCAATAAAGCTGGCAAGATTAAGTTAGTGATTAAATAAGGCGTTCTAAATAAAACGATTGAAATTAAAGTCGCTAAAATCAATCCAATAATCATCCCTAAAGTCCCCATCAAAATATAGAATGGATTCTTTTGTGATAATTGTTTTTCAACCTGACTCATTGCATTCATGATTCGTTTAACAACAAACAATGAAAGAATATAGAAAACAATGGCGCCAATTACTGAATCAACTAGTGCATTATTTAATAAAATTGAAGGGTTTTCCCACAATGCATGCCAAATAACGGGTAAATAAATTACCCCTAACGTTGCTCCTAAAATGACAAATATAAATTGGATAACCGTAAATCGATCAATTTTTTTCATTATTATCTTCCTCAGTATGTGTTAGTTAAGTGCGATTTTAATCGCTTGAGCCAGTGTGGATACACCAACGACTTCAATTCCGTCTGGAGCAGTCCATCCTGACATATTATGTTTTGGTATTAATACGCGCTTAAAGCCCAACTTTTGCGCTTCTAAAACACGTTGTTCAATGCGGTTAACTCGTCTAATTTCACCAGTTAAACCAATTTCACCAATGTAACATTCACTAGGGTCGGTTCCCCTGTTCTTGTAACTTGATGCCACACTAATGGCTACCGCTAAATCGATTGCTGGTTCGTTTAACTTAACTCCACCAGCAGCCTTTAAGAAGGCATCTTGGTTTTGTAGCATTAGTCCCGCTCTCTTTTCAAGAACCGCCATTAAAACGGCTACACGGTTACGGTCAATCCCGGTAGCTGTTCTTTGGGCGTTCCCAAATACGGAAGGTGTTACCAGTGCCTGAATTTCGACTAATATTGGTCTAGTTCCTTCAATCGAAACAACGATTGCAGATCCATTAGCGTCCTTCAAACGTTCTTCCAAGAAGACCTCTGATGGATTAGCAACTTCTCGTAATCCGGATTCTTGCATATCAAAAATCCCTAACTCGTCGGTTGAACCAAAACGGTTCTTCACGGCTCTTAAGATACGGTATGAATGATGCATGTCTCCTTCAAAGTATAAAACAGTATCAACCATGTGTTCCAAAGTCTTAGGTCCGGCAATTGATCCACCCTTGGTAACGTGGCCAACCACAAAGATTGTAATTCCATTGGTCTTTGCAATGGACATTAAATCAGCGGTAATTGCTCTTACCTGTGATACGGACCCAATTGCGGAATCAACCTCTGGTTCAGAAATGGTTTGAACAGAGTCAATTACGACTGCATCTGGTTTAATCTCATCAATGGCAGACTTGATGGCACCCATATCAGTTTCTGGATATAGATACATGTTGGAGCCATTCACGGATAAACGTTCCGCTCTTAGCTTAATTTGACTGGCACTTTCTTCCCCAGATACATATAGAACACGTTGGTCCTTAGCACCTAATTGGCCAGAAATTTGAAGTAATAGTGTGGATTTCCCGATACCAGGATCCCCACCAATTAAAATTAATGAGCCCGGAACAATTCCGCCACCTAATACACGGTTAAACTCTTGGGATTCAGTTTCAAAACGTGATTCCTTTTCGAACTTAACGTCTTTGATTAGTTGTGGTTTTGTTTGCTGACCATTGAAATCCATTCGGTGAGTCGATTTCAAACTCGATGTTTCTTTTTGAAGGGTTTGTTCTTCAAACGTGTTCCATTTTCCACAGTTAGGACAATGTCCCAGGTACTTTGGTGAAATGTATCCACATTCTTCGCAAACAAATTGGGTCTTTACTTTAGCCACATTAATTTCCTTTCTTTAATTCGTTTTTTATTCGCCTGATGAACCAAAACCACCAATTCGTTTAGTCCCCTTGTTGGAGTCATCATCAGTTGTTAAGAAAGGTACAAAGATACCTTGAGCGATACGATCACCTTTCTTAATCTTTCTGTCTAGTAGTCCGAAGTTAGTCATTTGAACAAACAACTCACCTTCGTTGCTTTCGTTACCATAATAATCGGCATCAACAATACCAATTCCGTTTGGTAAAACCATGCCTCTCTTTAATGGTCCACTTGAACGATTAGCAATTACTAACATTTCATCTGGTTGCATGTAAGCCTTAATTCCGGTTGGAACTAATAATGGACGTAAGATATCCTTTGCACGTTGCATCTCATCTTCAGATACGTCTTTTTCATGCTTAATTGCCCAAAGAACTTTTAAAAATCCTAATTTCCAAATTGAAGGTAATACAAAATCGACACCGGCTTCGATGTCATAACCTGCTGCTTGTTTAGTAGAACGATAAGGTAGATTGATGCCTTTATCCTTGTACTTTGTAACTACTTCAAATCCTCTTTTCATATCTACACATCCTGTTAATTTATTAGTATTATTATACTACGTATTTTATATGAAAACTGTTAACAATTAAATACAAATATTTTATTTGACAAACTCACGATAACCATAGAAAATTAATATAGTATTATTGAGGTATATTTAATACCTTTGTTCGAAACCTTTCGTCTGAATGTATAAGCATTCAAAGTCGATTTAACGTCGTTTTACCGAATATTTTAGAGGGGAAAAGGATTATGGATAAAGAATTAATGAAAAAAGTTGCCGGCCAAGAAGCTGTCAAATATATCAAAGACGGTATGACTGTCGGTCTTGGTACAGGTTCAACCGTGAAATACTTGTTGGATGCATTGGGAGAACGAGTAGCCAAAGAAGGATTACGTATTATTGGTGTTCCAACTTCCAACCGCTCAGCAAAGCGTGCTCGTGACTTGGGAATTGATGTTAAAAGTATCGATGACGTTGACCATATTGACTTAACAATTGACGGTGCTGACCAAATCGATGAAAATTTCCAAGGTATCAAGGGTGGCGGTGTTGCCCACCTTCGTGAAAAAATTGTCGCAATCAACTCAGATCGAAACATCTGGATTGTCGATGCAACAAAGATGGCCAAAAACCTTGGCTCTTTTCCCCTTCCTTTGGAAGTTACTCCATACGGAAGTACTCACCTATTCAAACGTTTAGACGATATGGGTTACCATCCTACTTTTAGAACTAACGCTAAGGGTGGTCACGTGTTAACTCACGCTGATAACTACATTATCGATTTAAACTTAGGTTACATTGAACATCCCCACGAACTTGAAACCATCCTAAACAACATGACTGGAATCGTTGAACATGGGCTATTCCTAGACGTTGTTGACATGGTAATTGTCGGATATGAAGATCATTCAGAAACATTCGACGCTAAAAGAAAATAATTAATCTAAACCGTGATAGTAAGAACATCTTATTATCACGGTTTTTTGTGTTTTAAAGGCATTTGACCTGAGTGATATAATATTATAAAAGCAAGGAGGAATCATGATGTCAAAAAGTATTAGTAATGAAAATATCCAAAAGTATCATAACGATTTATTAGATCGTAAAGAAGCTAAGGTAATGCAAAGAGCCGTAAGCCATAATGGTATCAACTCTTCAGCTGCCAACTTCGAAGCGGAAGGTAACATGAAGCCAAACTTTTCAATTGAAATCGATACTGGCGAAGTTGCCAACCAAAAACATAGTGGCCGTTGCTGGATTTTCGCAGCACTAAATACTATGCGTCATAACCTAGCTAAAAACTTTAACTTATCTGGTGATTTTGAATTATCACAAATCTACACTACCTTCTGGGATAAGTTTGAAAAATGTAACTGGTTCTTAGAAAACATTATCAAGACCGCCGATGAACCATTAACCTCACGCCGTGTTTCATGGCTATTAGATTCACCACAACAAGATGGTGGTCAATGGGACATGTTATGTGCGGTAATCGAAAAGTACGGTGTTGTTCCTCAATCAGCAATGGTTGAAACTGCCGTAAGTAACGATACTTCAGAATTAAACGCTGTATTAAACCAAAAACTAAGAATGGATGCCATTCAACTACGTGAACTAGCTTCACAAAACAGTTCAGATATCGAAAAGGTAAAGGACGAAATGCTAAGTGAAATTTACCGTGTCCTAGTTTACTCATTCGGTGAACCCGTTTCAGAATTCAACTTTGAATACCGTGATGAAAAGAACGAATACCATATCGATACTAATTTAACTCCAAAGAAGTTCTTTGATAAATACGTAAACTTAAACCTAGAAGATTACGTTTCAATCATTAACTCCCCTACATTGGACAAACCATACGAAAAGACTTACACCGTTGATATGTTAGGTAACGTTATCGATGGTCGTCAAGTTAAGCATTTAAACCTTGAAATGGACCGTCTAGAAGAACTAACCATCACCCAACTAAAGAATGGTGAAAGTGTTTGGTTCGGAAGCGATGTTTCAAAGGAATCAGATCGTAAAAAAGGAATCATGGACGACAACCTTTACTCAAAGGATGAATTATTCGACATTGATTTATTAATGAGTAAAGATGAACAATTAGATTACCACCAAAGTGTTATGAACCACGCTATGGTTATCACAGGTGTTGATATCGTCGATGGTCAACCTACTAAGTGGAAGGTTGAAAACTCTTGGGGTAACCAAGTCGGTTCAAAGGGTTACTTCGTAATGAGTGAATCATGGTTCAGACGTTTCACTTACCAAGTTGTTATCAACAAGAAGTACCTATCTGAAGAAGATAAGAAGAACCAAGAACAAGACCCAGTTGTATTAGATCCATGGGATCCAATGGGAACTCTTGCATTTAACGAAAAATAACATACAAAAAAAGAGCTGATAAATTATCAGCTCTTTTTATATTGTCTTTTTACTAATTACATTCAACTTATCATCGAAATGATAAACGATTGGCTTTCCATTTGGTACTTCCACTCGATCAATGTCATCATCACTAATATTATCTAAATACTTAATTAAAGCCCTTAGAGTTGAACCATGGGCGACAACTAACTCGTTTTGCCCATCCAATAACTTAGGTGCAATCGAGTCTTGCCAGTATGGCCTCAATCTTTCATAGGCCATCTTTAGACTTTCACCACGTGGTTCAATCACACCGATTTTTTCATACTTATGTTCTTCATCGGGTTGATCTAACAATGGTGGGACCGTCGTGTAGCTGCGTCTAAATTCAGCAAACTTTTCAGGTCCATATTGTAACTTAACGTCATCTTTTTTACGACCGCGCAACGCCCCATAATGACGTTCATTTAGTCGCCATGACTTTGTCTCTTGAATATATTGTTGGTTAATTTCACTTAACACAATATGCAACGTTTCAATTGCGCGTTTTAAAAACGAAGTATGAGCATGATCAAAATCGATTTCCAATTGATTAATCTTTTTACCAGCATCGTGAGCTTGTTGAATCCCCTTTTCTGTTAGGGCTACATCGCTCCAGCCAGTAAAAACATTCTTTTGATTGGCAACACTTTGACCATGACGCATGATTACTAAATACGACATATTATCATCTCTTTTTATTCTTCTAATGCAGCATTCTTTTGTTCCATTTGACTACCAATAAATGTAATCACAGAACCGATTAGAATGATCACAATTCCAATCCAGGTATTAATTGTAATCTTTTCACCTAACAAAATCATTGCCAAAATTGGTGCCAATCCTGGTTTGATGAAAAAGACGATTGAGGCAATTGATACCCCTGCTCTTTCCATAGCAAGGAAGTAGAATGCAAATCCACCACCTGTGACGCAGACACAAATAAATAATAGAATCCAGAAATAATTCATGGAAATATTATGAATTATTGGTGTGTTTGCAAATGGTTTTAACCATTCTACCTTATTCATGTAGTTTGCAACAGCAGAAATATTGGTAATTGATACTAAAATTAAAAGTTCAACAGAACCGGCTAAAAATGTGTAGCAAGTAGTTGCTAGTCCATTTTGACCAGTTACTTGTGAACCCCATCTGGATACAATGCTGTAAAGACCAAATGTTAGTGCTGAACCCAATGCTAATGAAATTCCCAATGGGTTTGTAAGGTTGGCCGGATTAACTATGACAAGTAATCCGATAATAGAAAGAATTAAGGAAATAAACCCTAGTCGACTAATCTTTTCTCTTAGAATAAAGAAAGCGAATAGTAATGCAAATACTGGATTACAACTAAATAGCACAGCTACTGTTGATGCTTCATCGTACATGATGGCTAATTGGAATAGCGTCATGCTGACTACGACACATAAAAATCCAGTTAATAAGAAGACACCTAAACTTTTCCATTTACTCGTCAATAATGTTTGCTTTCCATTCTTCATGACAACCGGGATTAAAACCAATCCCCCGATAAAGAATCGAATTAAGTTCAATTGGATTGGACTAAAAACTCCTTGGACACTTTTTAGTGCAATTTCCATTGAACTAAACATAAACGTGGAAATTAAAACATACAGAAAAGTCTTTTTCAACTTTAAACGCGCTCCTTTAAATTTACAAATTATAAAAAACTTGATACACTACAAGCTTAAAGTTCATGTTGTGAAGTTTTTTATATTAACATCAGAATTATATCATATCCCCCGGCCTTATTAAAAATGTAACAGAAATATTACAATTTATTACATATTTCATAAGTATTATTATTTTCAAAAAAATAAGTTTATAATATTATTTATATTTACGTATCTTGATTATAGGTAGTATAATGGGGAAATTCAGAATAAAGGAGCTATTTTTGATTTATGCAAAACAATAATCAAAACATCGATAGAGCTTCCAGAACTAGAGGAAACCAACCTCACTTCAAGAAGAAGAAGAGCCATAAGGGTGCTTGGATCTCACTTATTGTCTTTTTAGTTCTAGTAGTTACTGGATTAATCATTGCTCATGGTGTTTATGTCAACATGAAGAATGCTGCGGATAAGGCTTATCAACCAGGTTTATCCACAAAAGAAAGAAACGTATCTAGCGTCATTGCTCAGAACAAACCTGTTTCAATCTTACTTCTAGGTACCGATACTGGTGCCCTAGGACGTCATGACACAGGTAGAACTGATACTATGATTCTAGCTACTATCAATCCTAAGAAGGAAACAATTTACCTAACAAGTATCCCTCGTGATACTAAGGTTACTGTTCCTGGCGATTCACAACCTTATGAAAAGATTAATGCTGCATATACTATTGGTGGTGCTTCAAGTGCCGTACAAACCGTACAAAACTTGTTAAACGTTCCAATTGACTTCTATGCAATCATTAACATGGGTGGTCTAGAAAAGATGGTTAACGCTGTTGGTGGTGTTACCGTTACTCCTCCTTTAACTTTCCATTATGATTCTGCGAATGTTGTTAAGGGTCAAACAGTTACATTAAATGGTGCTGAAGCTCTTGCTTACTCAAGAATGAGACACCAAGATCCTGCTGGTGACTACGGTCGTCAAGTACGACAAAGACAAGTGCTACAAAAACTTGTTCTAAAAGGTATGAACATTTCTTCATTACCAAGATACAAATCAATCCTAAGTTCAATCTCAGGTAACCTTAAGACTGACATGAAGTTTGATGATATGGTTGCTTTACGTGAAAGATACGGAAACGCAACTCACCACATCAAGTCACAAACTCTTCAAGGTGAAACTGCTGTTGTTGATGGTATTGATTATGAAGTACCAACCCAAGAAACTCTTCTAAACATTTCAAACTCAATTAGACAAAGCCTTGGATTAAGCAAACTTACTTCATTAAACCAAACACAAAGTCAAACAAGTGACTACAGTGTTGGATCCAGCGTAATGAGTAGTTCATCCACTCAAATCAATTACTCAACTGATAACTAAAAAAATAAAAGGTTCTGGTTAATACCAGAACCTTTTTTATATCCCCTACTTTTACATCAACGAAGACAAAGAAAAAGGAGACATCCAAATGGATGTCTCCTTTTTAAGTAGTTGGGCTAGCTGGGTTCGAACCAGCGCATCACGGGATCAAAACCCGTTGCCTTACCACTTGGCTATAGCCCAATAAAAGGGCGGTAGGTGGGAATCGAACCCACGCGTGTCGGAACCACAATCCGATGTGTTAACCACTTCACCACTACCGCCATATTATTATATGTGATAATGATTTCTCATTAATGCGGCCAAGAAGACTCGAACTTCCACCGGGAATAATCCCGACAAGATCCTTAATCTTGCGCGTCTGCCAATTCCGCCATGGCCGCAATAAAAAATCACAAATATTATTATATGTGATTTTTCCCTACTTTGCAATAGGTGTTTTAAATTTTTTTATTCACCGCGTACAGTGGCACCACTATGATCGACCTTAATCAATCTCATGACTCCGTCTAGTTTACCGACGTTTAATCTGTCACGTAATTGATTTAGTTCTGATTCGGTACCAAATGTAATTACACAACGGTGTGATTGGTTTAAGAACGTACCGTAAATACCTAGTTCATGTGCTTGTTTTCTGATGGTTTCTAGTTCTGGCACTACTTCATAGATGTTATCGGTGTAAATAGCGTCATTTTCCATCATTTCAGTGGCTTTAGTCCATTCATTGCTCATTAGTGAGGCCACTAGTACATTTGTGGCACTGCTGGCTTTTACGGCGTCTACAGAGCTAACTTGGTTCTTATAGATAGCCTTGTCACTACCGTCATCCTTGGTTAGGTATACTAACGCGTTAATTACCTCTGGAATTTGGGTCTTAACTGTTGTAGCCATTTCTCCATTAAAGTAAGAAACGGTAATGTCACCTAGTAATGCAGATGCGACACCGTCAGCGTGGCCTTCAATCTTACTACCGATGTTAATTTCATCGTCTAATGAAAGGTCTAATTCCCCTAACGCATTAGCAATCTTGATTCCCGCAACAATTGCTGTAGTACTTGAGCCAAGTCCTCTTCCAATTGGCACATCTGACATAACAGTCAATTGGTGAGGTTTGATGGTTGGATCAACCTTTAGGATGGTTTGAACGATAATGTTGTTTTCGTCGTTTGGCACGTCATCTCCCAATGCATGGTTAACTTGCCAGTGTTGCATTTCTTCTTCAACGATAACTGTGTAGTATAAGCCAAAAGCAATTCCAATTGAATTAATTCCGGCTCCGATTCCTGTTGATGTAGCAGGTACTCGAATAATTATTTTTTTATCCAAACTAATCATCTCCAGTGTCTAATTTTAGTTTTCCACGACATTTTCCACATACATACTTGTGAGTGTCAATTCTACGCTTACGACGGTAAGTTTGTCCACAATGTGTACAAACATATTTGAATGGACGCTTGTCCACAGGTGCTGGCGCAAATCTTGATCCCCCCACCGTCTTCAATAATCGTTTAAACGCTAACGTATTATGCTTTCCAGAATACCCAGCCAAATGCAGATGGTAATGGCAAAGCTCATGTTTAATCACCCCTACCAATATTTCCATTGAATGTTCGGTTAGCATCTTAGGATTAATATCAATATCATGGCTGGCCACATGGTATCTTCCACCAGTGGTTCTTAAACGACTATTAAAGTAAGCACGGTGCTTAAATGGTTTGGCGAATGATTCTTGTGAAATCTTTTCCACCAATGTTTGTAATTCTTGATCATTCATTTAAATTTTATCACTTCTCCGGGTTAATCATCGTTAGTTGAATTCGATTTCGTTTAATATCAACAGATAATACCCATACGTCGACAATGTCCCCAACGGAAACAACGCTACTTGGGTCAGAAATAAATTGATCACTCATTTGTGAGATGTGCACAAGTCCATCTTGTTTTACACCCACATCAACGAATGCACCAAAGTCGATTACGTTTCTAACTGTTCCTTGTAGTTGCATCCCTTCTCTTAAGTCCTCAATCTTCAATACATCTTGCTTTAGGACTGGAGTTGGCATGTTATCACGGAAGTCTCTACCAGGTCGTTTTAATCCATCGATGATGTCTAATACAGTTTGTTTTCCATAGCCATTTTCGTTAATAAACTTATCAACATCGAATGTGGATAACGCTTGGTTAATTTCAGTTGTTCCCAATGAATCCAGACTTAAGTTCAATTCATCCACAATTTGGTTAGCAATCTTGTAACTTTCCGGATGAATGTCGGTATTATCAAGTGGATTACTACCGTCTAGGATTCTTAAGAAACCAATGGATTGTTCATAAGTCTTTTGTCCCAATCTAGGTACCTTTGATAGGGATTGACGAGTCTTATATTCACCGTTTTCGTTTCTAAACTTAACCACGTTTTTGGCGGTAGTCTTAGTCATCCCTGAAATATGGGTTAATAACTCTGGACTAGCGGTATTAACGTTAACTCCCACTTTATTAACAGCTGTTTCCACAACTCGATCCAATTGGGCGTCTAATTGTTTAGCCGGTAAATCATGTTGATATTGACCAACCCCTACTGACTTAGGATCAATCTTAATCAATTCAGCTAATGGGTCTTGAAGACGTCTTCCTATACTTACTGCAGAACGTTCTTCAACGTGAAAGTCAGGAAATTCATCACGCGCATTTTGACTTGCAGAGTATACAGAAGCTCCGGCTTCATTAACAATTACGTAATATACCGGTAGATTATTTTCTTTAATTAGTTCGGAAACAAATTGTTCTGATTCACGACTAGCTGTTCCATTTCCGATTGCAATCATTTCGGCATGGTTCTTCTTAATGAAATCAACCAGTTGCTTTTTAGCTTGTTGGCGTTTGGCATCACTTGCTGGTTTATGTGGATAAATCACTAACTTATCCAAGAACTTCCCATTATCGTCAATTGCGGCTAACTTACATCCGGTACGGTAAGCTGGATCGAAACCAATCACTACCTTGCCCTTGATTGGTGCTTGCATCAATAAGTTATACAAGTTTCTACCAAATATGTTAATGGCGTGTTCATCGGCTTCTTCGGTTAATTCATTTCTGATTTCACGATCAATGGCTGGTTTCATAAAACGAGCGTATGCATCTTCATAAGCATTCTTTACAAATTCAGCTGACTTGCCGTTACGTTTACGGTTAGTTTCTGCTTGTAAGAACTTGTAGATAACGTTGTTATTAACATCAATGCTGACCGTCAATACTTTTTCCTTTTCACCACGATTTAACGCTAGGACACGGTGGTTCTTCAATTGGTTAATTGGTTGTGAAAAGTCATAGTAATCTTCATAGACGTGCTTTTCGTCTTTTTCATCGGCATCTTTTTTGGCCTTGCTGGCAATTTGACCATGCTTCTTGGTATCTTCTCGAATCCATTCTCTTAGATGGGCGTCGTTTCCGATATCTTCTGCTAGGATTTCATGAACACCGTTCAAGACATCTTCAACGTTGTTTAGTTCCTTTTCTGCATTCACATATTCTTTTGCCTTATTCACAAAGGAATCATCATTTGTTAAAACTAGTTTAGCCAATGGTTCTAAACCTTGTTCTCTGGCAATCATGGCCTTGGTCTTCTTCTTTTTCTTGTATGGTAGATACAAGTCTTCGACTCTTTGCATTGATTCGGCTTTTTCAATGTCTGATTTTAGTTCGTCAGTTAGTTTACCTTGTTCTTCGATTAAACGAAGAACTTCTTCTTTACGGCTTTCTAAGTTAGTAATTTTAGTGTTGGCATCGGCAATTTCTCTAATTTGCACTTCATCCAAACTACCTGTGCGTTCCTTACGGTATCTGGCGATAAAAGGAACGGTATTCCCATCTTCTAGCATAGAAATAACAGCAGAGATTTGTTTTTCAGAATAGCTGCCTAATTCTTTTCTGATTTTTTTAATGATTGATTGATCCAAATCGTTCATCTCATTTCTTATTTGAGTTTGTCTTTAATTATATCATTGCATTTTTAGATAAAAAAATAGTTGGTAATATTTACCAACTATCTTTTGTTTTTATTACATTGACATCATAATTTTTTGAGCTGTCTTAAATACTCGTTCAATGCTATCTTGTTGTAGCTTACCAGCTTCATTAAAAGCATCTGCTTCAATGGTATCAGCTTTGATACTGTCTACCATGTCTTGGCATCCCTTAACGTAGTCAGCATAAGCTTCCTTTAGGATTGAGTGACGACCTAGTTCCTTGGCAGGTACTTGTACGTTATCAAGTTGTGATAAGAATTCTTTGTACTTATCAGTACCCTTTTGGAAAGTATCCTTTGTGCTTGCTAAATCGATTGATGAGTAATCGTTGTTAGCAACGGCTTCTTCCAACGGATCGTAATCATGACTCATTTCTTCACCAACCTTGTTAGTGTTAGTGATTAAATCAGATAAAAATGGGGCATAGATTGCCATCTTGTTTTTCTTCATAATTAAAAAATTCCCTTCTTACTTCCAAAAGTCATCGTAAATAGTAATTGGTAGATGACGTTTATGTTCTGTTTTAATATACCAGTTTTCAATCTTTTCTGCAGCATCTTTTGAAACTTCTCTGCCTTCTAGGTAGTTATCGATATCGTCGTAAGTTACACCTAAAGCAACTTCATCAGGTAAAGCCGGACGGTTATCTTCTAGGTCAGCAGTTGGAGTCTTTTCGTATAAATGCTTTGGTGCATCTAATTCGGCTAGCATTGCCTTACCTTGGCGTTTGTCTAAACGCCATAGTGGAGTAATGTCGGCAGCACCATCACCAAACTTAGTGTAAAAACCAGTTACGGCTTCAGCGGCATGGTCGGTTCCTAAAACGGCACCGTGAGTTTGACCAGCAATCGCGTATTGAGCAATCATTCTTTGTCTTGCCTTGATGTTTCCCTTGTTGAAGTCAGAAATTTCCATTCCATCAGCTTCAACAGAAGCAACGGCAGCATCTGCAGCTGGTTTGATATCTACTCTGATAGTCTTGTCAGCTTCGATGAAAGCAATTGAATCCATTGCATCTGATTCATCAGCTTGAGTTCCATAAGGTAATCTAACGGCGATAAACTTGTATTCATCGTCATTAGTTTCTTCGCGCATTTCTTTAATGGCGATTTGTGCTAACTTACCGGTCAAAGTAGAATCTTGTCCACCTGAAATTCCTAGAACTAGAGTCTTTAGGAAAGTGTTTTTCTTTAGGTAGGTCTTTAAAAAGTCAACACTGTTTCTGATTTCTTCTTTTGGATCAATTGATGGTTTTACCTTTAATGCATCAATGATTTCTGCTTGCTTTTCTCTCATTACAATTCACCCTTGTCTTGCTTATTTTTGATTTTATCGTGAACATCTTTGATAATGCTCATCTTGTTGTTCCAACATTTGGTTGATAAATCAACTGGGTATTCTTGTGGGTTTAACTCACGTTTGTACTCAGGCCATAGTGATGATAATACATCTTCTGAATATTGTTTGATGTCGGCCAATTTTGGTTGTTCATAAACTAATTCACCATCTTTGTAGATGTCCTTTAGTAAAGGTCTGGCATCAAAATCAGTCAATGTCTTGTTAATGTAAGTATATTGGGGATGGAACATGTATAGACTATCTTCATCATTTGGATTTTCATCGTCTAATGTGATGTAATCTCCTTCTGACTTACCGTCCTTGCGTTCAGTAATTCTCCATACTTGCTTCTTACCTGGTGTAGATACCTTTTCAGCGTTGTTTGATAACTTAATGGTATCGACCATTTCACCATTATCATTTTCAACGGATACCATCTTGTAGACGGCACCTAGCGCTGGTTGATCGAATGCGGTAATTAGTTTGGTACCAATTCCCCAAATATCAATCTTAGCATCCTGCATCTTCAAACTAGTGATGGTCTTTTCATCCAAGTCGTTTGAGGCAAAAATCTTAGCATCTGGATAGCCAGCATCATCTAGCATTTCACGGACACGTTTTGATAGGTATGCCATATCACCAGAATCGATACGGACACCAGCAAAATGAATCTTGTCACCCATTTCATTGGCAACCTTGATGGCATTAGGAACACCACTCTTTAAGGTATCAAAAGTATCAACTAGGAATACACATTCTCGATGACTTTGTGCGTAAGCCTTGAATGCTTTGTAGTCATCTTGGAATAGTTCCACTAATGAGTGGGCATGAGTTCCACTAATTGGAATATTAAAGTTTTTACCTGCTAAAACATTTGATGTGGCGTTGAATCCACCAATGTAGGCAGCTCTGGTTCCCCAGATGGCCGCAGCAGTTTCTTGAGCACGACGACTACCAAATTCAAGTAGTGGGTCATCCCCTGCCGCCATTCTAATTCTAGCAGCCTTAGTTGCAATCAATGTTTGATAGTTAACGATGTTTAAGATTGCTGTTTCAACTAGTTGGCATTCGCAAACGTTTCCTTCAACTTGAAGCATTGGTTCGTTATTGAATACCAATTCACCTTCGACCAAAGAACGAATTGATCCAGTAAACTTAAAATTACGAAGATATTCTAAAAATTCTTCGGTATATTCGTTTTGAGAACGTAAGAACTCAATATCATCATCAGTAAAGTTGATATCTTTAATATAGTTAATTACTTTTTCCAATCCAGCAAAAATGGCAAAACCATTTTCGAATGGCATCTTTCTAAAGTAAACTTCGAATACAGCTCGACGATTTTGCAAACCAGCTTGAAAGTAAGTTTGCATCATATTGATTTCATATGCATCAGTATGTAATGTTAAATTATCAAATTCATTTGACATTTTTTATGAAATCCTCCTAATACTTGTCGCATTTTATTGTCTTTTATTTTATCATTAATTAAAGAAATAATCATAATAATTTATTTGAAGGTATTGCAATGGAAAATAAAACTGTTAATATTTTAGGTTTTGATTTTTTAAACAGTTCATTCAATGATTTCATGGAAAACACCAAGCAAAGAATCGATAAACGTGAAAATACTTTTGTCGTCACCGCTAATCCCGAAATCGTTGTGCATGCTTTAAACGATCAAAAATACACCGATACAATTAAAAAATCTGACTACCTAGTTGCCGATGGAATTGGTATCGTTATGGGTGCCAATATCTTAGGTTCAGATATGAGTGAAAGAATTACCGGATACGACATCCTATTAGACCTATTAAACTGGGGTAATCAAAATCATAAATCAGCATACTTTTTGGGTGCCAAACCAGAAGTAATCGCTGATTTAAAGAAGATTATTCCGCAAAAATACCCGGATTTAACCGTTTCCGGATATCATGATGGGTATTTTACTGATAGCGATGAAATTGCCGCTGAAATCAAGCAAAATCAGCCTGATATGGTATTTGTTGCCCTAGGTTTCCCTAAGCAAGAATACTTCATCGAAAAATATCGTCATGTAAACGATGGTCTATGGATTGGTTTAGGTGGTAGCTTTGATGTTTTATCAGGTCACGTTCAACGTGCACCACAATTTTGGATCAACCACCACATTGAATGGTTATACCGTTTAATCAGGGAACCTACCCGTTTCAAACGTATGTTGGCATTGCCAAAGTTCATCCGTTTAGTAAAGAAACAAAAGAAAAATGAAGCAAAATAAAAAAGTACATCGACATTAGTCGAATGTACTTTTTTTACTATCTAAATAAAATTCAAATCTTTCGCCCACGTATTGAGTACGAACGTATTCAAACGGTTGACCGTTTTGTAGTGATGTCACCTGTCTTAATAACAGGATAGCATCCCCCTTTTTAATATCTAGGTATTCAGCAATTCTTTCGGAAGCAAGTGTTGCTGAAACGTTTTGTCTTGATACTTTCGGTACTAGGTTCTTCTTTTCCTTCAATGATGCATAGAATGAATCGGTCACATCATCTTTACTTAAACCATCGATAATCTTTTCAGGAACTGTGGCGATTTCAAAACAAATGGGCACACCATCACCGTAACGAATTCTTTCCATTCTCAATACCTTGTCGTTTTGAGAGATGTTTAACTTTTCGATTTCACTTAGTGAAGGCTCTAGTGTGTGATATGAAATGGTCTTGCTGGCAGGAAGTTTTCCTTGCGCTAACATGATGTCGGTGAAGCTAGTCACCCCAGACATCTTTTCTTGAACCTTTTCATTGGAAACGTATGTACCTGAACCCACACGTTGATCTAGGATACCTTCATCAACAAGCGTTTGAATTGCTTGTCTTAAAGTCATTCGACTAACGTTAAATTCAGTTGATAGTTGTCGTTCTGACGGAATGCGACTACCTAGTTTCCACTTACCCTCTTCGATATTCTTTTTGATTTCATTATGAATTTGGATATAAATTGGCAAAGCCATTATTTCACTATCCCTTCATTACTATTCTTGCGTTGCATCGAAACAATCAATTACGGCCTTTTCAAAACCGCTCTTCTTCAATGCTAATAATCCCTTGATAGTTCCACCGGCTGGAGAACAAACATCATCAATTAAGTCACTTGGTGACTTGTCAGATTTTTCAATCATCTTCATTGATCCTAGAATAGCTTGCGCTGCTAATTGAGTTGCTGTTTGTTTGTCTAAACCATGGTTAACTGCACTTCTACTAAAGATGTCTGCAAATAAATAAGCGTATGCTGGAGTACATCCCATTAATGATCCTGACACATCAAATTTGTCTTCGGGAACTTCAATCATCTTGCCTAGTAGTTCTAGGTTCTTAACAGTATCTGCTAACATTTGGTCAACTAGGTTTTCGTTAGCCTTGTAGATTAACATTCCTTCATTAACTTCTACGTTAACGTTTGGAATTAAACGAATGATTGGTAAATCATAGCTAGTTAACTCTTCTAGACGTTCTAATGAAATTTGCCATGCGATTGATGCTAGAATCTTACCATTTAAGTTTTCTCTAACATCCTTTAAAGCATCAACAACTTGTTTTGGTCCTGTTGCCAAGATAACCAAGTCACTGCTTGCTGCTACTTCTTGATTACTGTCGCTACAGTTAATCCCTGTAGTCTTTGCGAATTCTTGATATTTTTCCTTATGTGGAGCATGTACATATATATCACTAGCATTAACTTGACCAGAATTGATATATCCTTTAATCATTGCCTTTGCCATTGCTCCGACACCAATAAAGCCTATTTTCATAGCAACCTCCAGAACTTAAAAAAATGATGTGTTTATTATAACATAAAAAAAATGACTAACTATAAAAGTTAGTCATTTAAAGTAGTTGGGCTAGCTGGGTTCGAACCAGCGCATCACGGGATCAAAACCCGTTGCCTTACCACTTGGCTATAGCCCAATAAAAATGGAGGGGAGTGGATTCGAACCACCGAACCCGAAGGAGCGGATTTACAGTCCGCCGCGTTTAGCCAGACTTCGCTACCCCTCCGAAAAGATATAAAATGTAATCAACAAGAAATATAATATCAAAATCATAGATGCTTGTCAATGACTTTTTTACCTAATCGCAAGTGTTAAAACTGCGATGTCATTGGTATGTCTCAACCAATCAACAAATAATATAATATCGAAAATCGCGGTTTAAGTCAACACTTTTTCAATACTTTTTTAAATTTTTAGTGCATGTTCAAATCTCGTAAGACCTGGTGTAATAATATAACCATCACAATGGCTAATACTAATCCAATACTCCCCAAAACTAAGAAGTAGTTAACATTATCTACAGAGAAATATTTAACGACCTGAGAGTTAATAGCTTGGCCGGTAGCATCAGATAGATACCATACCCCCATCATTTGTGAGACAAAGTTTTTTGGCGCTAAACGGTATGTTACTGAAAGTCCAACAGGAGAAATGAACATTTCACCTAAACAGATAATTCCAACAGTAGCGATGATCCATAGTGGATTAACTTCACTACCAGCCAAAAACTTAATTGGAACAAATAAAATCAAACATCCTATACTTGCTAAGATTACCCCTAGCGGGAATGTCTTAACAGCATTACTTTCCTTATGATGCCAAACTTTAGCAAAGAATGGAGTAAGAATTAAAATAAATAATGGATTAATTGCTTGGTACCATGTTCTTGAAATGTGAACGTGGAAGTCCCCATTATGCAAAATTCCTAATAGAATAAAGAATACTAGAATTGCAGCTGTAAATGCCTTTAATAAGACACTATTGCTATTCTTATGAACGAAGTAACCAATAATCAATGAAGCAACGATAAAGAATGCTAATACGACATACTTCCATATATAGAAATCATTGTCAGTACTACCACTGGCCATCATAGCTAAAACGATTGGTCCTTGTTCTTCTACTCCCCAGAAGAAAGCAGCACAAATGAATAATAGTACGTAAACTACCATTCCCTTCCTTTCTTTTTGAGTAGTATGGTTACTACTAATAATCACAAAGAAGTAAATGAATGGAATAACGATTGTTATCACGCTAAGTAAAGTAATAACATTATCAAGATTCAATGCATCAAACACATACATTAATAGGAATACTAATGCGATTGAAACAACGAATAACATAACTCGATCAAGTAGCTTTTTAATTTCGTAAGGTTCAATTGGATTTAAAGTGTAAATACTATTATTTTGATTATAGTCCTTGGTGTGTTTTTCAAAGATAGCAAGTCCAATTGCCATCGCAATGGCACCGATTAAGAATCCAAGATGGAAATTAACATGCACACCAATATAACCGATAATGATTGGCGCTAAGAAAGCACCAATATTAATCCCTGAAAGAAAAATGGTAAAACGATATGCCCTAGTGTTATATCGTTCATCATATAAGTTACCAACCATCGTTGTGATTGTTGGCTTTAACAATCCAGTCCCCACAGTTAAAAATACAAGAGATATAAATAATAACCAAATTGTATTATGGAGTGGAATCGTTAAAATTAACTGACCTAAAATAATTAAGATGGCACCGAGGGAAACTGTTCTCTTTCCTCCAAGAATTCTATCACTAATGTAACCTCCACAAGCAGCAGATAAGTAACTTAGTGATCCATAGATTGCAAACAATGATGCAGCTGTGGAAGGCTTAAAGCCAAGGCCACCCCTGCTTAATGAATAGTACATGTAGTACAAAAGGATTGCTTGCATACCATAATAGCTAAACCGTTCTAGTGATTCAGTTAATGTTAATGAAATTAGACCCTTTGATTGATTATCATTATCAATTTTATCCAATTAATACTCCTCCAAACAATTAAAAATCATAGCAACGGTAATTATACTCTCTGATTAAAATTTTATCAATTTTACCAAAATTTAATCATCTGAAAATAAAAAAACTAGGACGACTAAGTCCTAGTTCATTTATGCCGGCTGCAGGACTTGAACCTGTGACCGCCGGTTTACGATACCGATGCTCTACCAACTGAGCTAAGCCGGCAAATACTATGTATATTTTAATATACAAGAAAGGTGCTAACAAATGTTAGCACCTCTTTATATACTCCGAATGTCAGACTCGAACTGACGACAACCTGATTAACAGTCAGGTGCTCTACCAACTGAGCTAATTCGGAATAACGCGCGGCAACGTCCTACCCTTGCAGAGGGCGATCCCTCAACTACTATC